>CAVDAS010000095.1:0-6562 GCA_963606955.1 Bacteroidaceae bacterium | reverse complement strand
AGCTATAATAACACTACCTTTAGCATCCTTAGGAAGATTTACAGTTATAGTAGCATTTTCACCAACGCAAACATTTTCTGAAACAGTAATGTTCATATTATATTTAGATGTTTTAGATACTGTGAATGTAGTGTTTGCTGTGGCAGTTGCATAAGTATCATCACCATTATACGTTACAATTACTTTATAAGTACCGGGGTTTAGATTTGTAATGTTTAAGGTAGCTTTACTGTTTGTTAAATTAATAGTTCCATAGTTTTTATTATTTACGACAATTGTTACATTTCCTTTTGCGTTTGGAGTGACATTAACATTTATTGTTGCATTTTCACCATAAACAATATCCCCAGCAGAAACATTTACATCAGCACTAATTTTACTTGCATCTAAAACTCCAGTTTTAACTGTTAGGTTATTTGCACCATTATAAGTTGCATTAACTACTTGTTTACCGCTAAAATCAACAGTATACTTATAACTATAAGTACCATTACCATAACTAGTTGCAGTATAATTATGACCATCAATAGTGAAGTTTAATAAACCGCCCGCTACACTAGCTCCGTCATTTGTAATAATATCTGCAAATAAAGTTACATTTTGACCATATTGTGTGTTAATAGTTTGGTTTCCTAAAACAGTAACTGTTACTGGTGAGAGAATAATACCATCATTATAAATACTTGCTTTTTCAGTTTCAGAATAGGTGTTATTATTTAATGTAAGATTACCGCTATTGTAGATTGCAACACCAGATTCTGCTGTGTTATTAATTAAATTAACATTATTTAAAGTCAAATTACCAGCATTACAAATAGCTCCACCATTAATATTTTTACCATTAGCTAAAGTAGCATTAATCAAAGTAAGATTACCACCAATTATATTGAAAATCCTTCCTAAATTCCTAGCATCAATAATAAAACCATTACCAATAATAGTAGTATCTTTTGAAATAACGACACCATCTGTGAAATTTTCATGATTATCCATTATAACATCACCATCAAGTGATATCAAACTAGCTAAGTTTACTGCATTTTGCAAATCAGTAAATGTTTCAATAACACAAATCACAGTAGCATTTTCAACAGATACATCAGTTGCATTAGCATAACTTGCACTGACAACTTTAGGTTCATCAAAGTAAGGCACAGTATAATTACAATCATAAATACCAGTATTACGGCTAGTTGCCCCATATTCAACACCGTCAATTATGAATTTTAATGATCCACCAGCTACACTAGCTCCCCCACAGCTAATTCTAGCAAGTAATGAAACTTCTACACCTGGTTTAAGTTTAACAGTCGTATGTTCTAAAACAGTAACAATACATGAAGAAAGAATACCTTCATTGTAAATATATGTTTTACCTGCTTCAATTTCTGAATATGTGTTATTAGTTAATGTAAGAGTACCATTATTGTAGATTGCCTCGCCGTGTTTTGCTGTGTTATTAACAAAACTACAGTTACTTATAGTGACATTAGTTGCATTATTGTAGATTGCACCACCAAATTCAGCAGAATTGTTTGTAAAAGTACAATTATAAATAGCTACATTATCAGCAAGTACATCAAATGCTCTACTTTCACCATTACTTGTTATAACAGTCTTAGTTCCATTACCAATAATAGCTACAGTCTTATTAATAGCTATTTGACTTGATACCACATGAGTTCCATCTGCAAGATAAATCCTACCATTAACTGCCACTAGACTCATTGCTTTACTAATAGTTTGAACAGCCCTATCCCAGCTAGTTCCATTATTAGAATTATTACCATTTACAGAATCCACATAAACATCCATATTATCAATAAAACTAAGAGTTAATTTCTCATTATCCACACTAGCTGTTATGTTATAATCACCAGCAGGAGCAGTATAATTTGTTTTGAAAGTTCCATTAACAATTCTGCCAGTAATATTTAAATCGCCAATAGTTAATTTAACATCACGAGAAATAGGTAAAATCTCATCAGTTCCATTTCTGTAGAAATTAACAGTTATAGAATCAGAAGTAGCTGTTAAATTTAAAGTCGCATAAGTATCATGAGTAACATTACCAACAACTAAATTTTTCCAATTTGGATTGTTAGTACCCCACCAATTATCATTAAATTCGCAAGCAAACTTCTCATAAATTACATCCCCTTGACCTGCAGTGTTACCAACAAAAGTAGAATTACCTACAATAATACCAGTAGAACTATAGGACGCGCCTTCAGTTGTAGTGTTATCAACAAAATCAAAGTTACCCATAATAAGGCTACCAGAATAGATTACACCGCCACAGAGCCTTGCTTTGTTATTAATAAAAGTACATCCACTTACCCTAAGAGCACCACAACAAAATACTACACCCCCGTAACTATTTGCATAGTTATTAATAAAAGTAGAATCAATCAAAATGCAACCATATCCAACAGAGATAACACCACCATAACTTCCTGCAGAATTATTAACAAAAGTACAACCACTTATAATCAATCCATTGTACCCCCACTCTTGTTCGATTACACCACCAATACCTGTTGAAGAGCTATTAACAAAACTACAATTATAAATAGTTACATTATTAGTATTTACATAAAATACTCTATCACCATTACGATTGTTTGTTATAATTGTTTTATTTCCAGTACCAACAATAGTTACATCTTTATCAATTTCTATTCTATCCTGCACCACATGAGTTCCATTTGCAAGATAAATCCTACCATTATCTGACACAATACTCATTGCATAACTAATACTTTGAACAGCCCTATCCCAGCTGGATCCATCATTAAAATCATTACCTCCTACAGAATCTACATAAACATCCTCAGGAGCAGTAAAACTAAAAGTTAATTCCTGATTATCAACAACAGCAGTTATGTTATAATCACCAGCAGGAGCAGTATAATTTGTTTTGAAAGTTCCATTAACAATTCTGCCAGTAATATTTAAATCGCCAATAGTTAATTTAACCTCACGGGAAATAGGTAACACTTCAGAAGTTCCATTCCTATAGAAATTAATAATTATAATGTTGTGATTAGCTGTTAAATTTAAAACAGCATAATAATCATGGTCAATATTAATATTAACTAATTTACTCCAAGTTATATTGTTAGTACCCCACCAGTTATCATTAGCCGCACCTAATCCATAACTAACAACTACACTTTCTGTATACAGTCCTACATTATCAACAAATGTAGAATTACTTACAGTGAAATTAGGCCATCCAGTATGATATACTGCACTACCATCGTATAATGCGGTGTTGTTAATAAATGTAGAGCCAGTTACAGTGAAATTATCCCCTGCAACATGATAAATTGCACCACCAAAGCTTGCATTATTATTTACAAATGTAGAATTACTTACAACAAAATTAACACCATTATTATGATAAATTGCACCACCACAGTTAGATGCTGAGTTGTCCTTAAAAATACATCCATTTACAGAGAAATTATCCCCATTATTGTATAATACTCCACCATAAACTGAAGAACTATCTGCAAAAGTACAGTTATAAATAGCTACATTAGCAGCAGTTACATTAAATACTCCATTACCATTACGGTTGTTTGTTATAAGTGTTTTAGTTCCATTACCAACAATAGATACAGTTTTATCAATAGCTATTTGAGTATTTACCACATGAGTTCCATCTGCAAGATAAATCATACCACCATCTAACACTAGCTCCATTGCTTTACTAATAGTTTTAACTGCACTACTCCAGTTAACTCCAGTATTAGCATTATTACCATTTACAGAATCCACATAAACATACTTAACAAAGTCAAGAGATAGCTCTTGATTATCAACATTAGCAATTATAGTATAAATATCTCCAGGGGCAGTATAATTTGTTTTAAAAGTTCCATTAACAATCATACCAGTAATATTTAAATCACCAATAGTTAATTTAACCTCACGAGAAATAGGCAACACTTCAGAAGTTCCATTTCTATAGAAATTAACAGTTATAGAATCAGAAGTAGCTGTTAACTTTAAAACAGCATACGTATTAGGAGCAGCACCGATAATTAATGCACTCCAATCTGGAATGTTAGTACCCCACCAATTATCCTCTGCAACACAAGTAGCAGAAAGATTAAAAATTGCAACACTATCTAATGTCTCAAGAAATGTAGAATTACTCACAGTACTATTAGCATTTTCATTAAGAATTGAATTACCCATTCCAGATGTTGCAGTGTTGTTAATAAAAGTACAGCCACTTGCAGTAAAGCCAGCACCTTTACTGTAAATTGCACCACCACCAGGAGCAGTATTACCAATAAAAGTAACATTTTTCAAAGTCAAATGTCCAGCATTACAAATAGCACCACCATAAAACATTGCTTTGTTATTAACAAAAGTACAGCCATCCACAGTAAAATTAGCACCCCAATTGGAGATTGCACCACCATCATCATCTGCAGAGTTATTAGCAAAAGTACAATTATAAATACTTACATTAGTAGCACCAGATTTTACTTCAAATACTCTACTACACTTATTACTTGTTATAATTGTTTTACTTCCATTACCAATAATAGATACGGCCTTATTAATCTCTATTTGACCTGTTATCACATGAGTTCCATCTGCAAGGTAAATATTACCATTAGCAGACACTAAATTCATTGCTTTACTAATACTTTTAACAGCCCCATCCCAGCTAGAACCATTATTAGTGTCATTACCGTTCATATAATCTACATAAACGTCAGTTAGTACATTAATCAAACTAAGGTTTCTTTCCTCATTATCAACACTAGCTATTATGTTATACTCACCAACAGGAGCAGTATAATTTGTTTTAAAAGTTCCATTAACAATCATACCAGTAATATTTAAATCACCAATAGTTAATTTAACCTCACGAGAAATAGGCAACACTTCAGAAGTTCCATTTCTGTAGAAATTAACAGTTACATTACTAATAGTAGCTGTTAAATTTAAAACAGCATAAGTTTTAGGAACAACATCATTATTAAATAATTTTTTAAACTCAGGAGAGTTATCACCCCACCAATTATCTTCTGCCTCAAAAGACTTAGTACTATAAATTGCATTACCATTCACTTCTGCCGTGTTATTAACAAAAGTAGAGTTACTGACGATGAAACCCTCACCGAAATTGAATATTGCACCACCAGTCTTTGTTGCAGAGTTATTAATAAATGTACAACCACTTACAATAAAATTAGCACCATTATTTGCAATTGCACCACCATTCATTGCAGAGTTATTTACAAAAGTACAATTATAAATAGCCACATCATTAACAGAAACCCCTATCATAAATCTGTTACTGGTGCCATTACTTGTTATAACTGTATTACTTCCATTACCTATGATAGTTACAGTTTTATCAATATCTATTCGACTGGTTACTTTGTAAGTTCCATCTGCAAGATAAATCTTACCACCAGCTGCCACTTTTTTCAGTGCATTACCAATAGTTTGAACAGATTTATTCCAACCAAATCCAGTGTTGTTGTCATTACCATTCACAGGATCCACACAAATATCCTTATTATTAGTAAGGCCGACGGTTAATTTCTGATTATCCACAATAGCAGATACATTATAATCACCAACTGGAGCTGAATAATCATATGAGCATTTTCCATTAACAATTTTATCCGAAATAACTTTCTGATTACCAATAGCTAATTTAACATCCCTAGAAATAGGTAACACCTCAGAAGTTCCATTTCTATAGAAATTAACAGTTATAGAATCAGAAGTAGCTGTTAAATTTAAAGTTGCATAAGTATCATGAGTAACCATACCATGAACTAATTTTCCCCAATCCGGATTGTTAGTACCCCACCAATTATCATTAACCATATAAGGCAAAACAGCAACAATACTATATATTACATTACCTGATTCTGCAGTGTTGTTAACAAAAGTACTGTTAGTTACAGTTAAGTCTACAGCAGAAGTATAAATTACACCACCATAGTATCCCTTGTTATTAATAAAAGTACATCCAGCTACACTAAGTCCAGCACGAGTATTGATTACACCACCATCATAATCATTAGTGTTATTTACAAAAGTACAATTATACATAGATACACTATTAGCACTGCCTTTTAGTTCAAATACACCACATCCATTACGATTATTTGTTATAATTGTTTCAGACCCATTACCAATAATAGCTACAGATTTATCAACAGTTATTAGACTGTCTACCACATAAGTTCCATCTGCAAGATAAACCTTACCATTAGCTATTACCACATCTATTGCATGTTTGATAGTTTTAACAGCACCATCCCAGCTAGCTCCATTGTTGTTATCCATACCATTTACAGGATCTACATAAACATTCTTAAGGAAGCTAATAGATAGTTTCTGATTATCCACAGTAGCTGTTATATTATATTCACCATATGGGGCAGTATATCCTTTTGTGAATTTTCCGTTGATAATTTCTCCAGAAGTAGTATCCTTACCAATAGCTAATGTAAAATTACGAGAAATAGGTAAAACAGTATTAGTTCCATTTCTATAGAAGTTAATGCTTACAGAG
>CAVDAS010000094.1:0-6584 GCA_963606955.1 Bacteroidaceae bacterium | reverse complement strand
TGGATGGGATGTAATTTCCATCAATTTTCTTTTTTTTATTGGTTATTTATTAATAATTAATTTATTGTTTAATGGTGAACAGTTTATTCTTGAAACCGTTTATTTGGTCTACAAAAGCTTTATATGTATTTTAAATCAATTTATTAATATGAATACATGTTCAGATGTACATTCATTAGTAGAAAATAAAATATATATGAAAAAATGATAAATCGGAAACTTAGTTTAATTTTGCTGTTTCTATCTTTTTTTATAATAATAGGTAGTGTATCAGCAACTGAAGATACAATAAATAATATGTCTACTTCTATCGAGGATAATTCAGTGGAAGTAAGCTGTGTAGATAAAAAAGATATTGTTAAATTAAATGTGCAAACTGTTGATAATAATGTGTCAGATAATGGTAAATTAGTTTTAGCTGATAATACTGAAGATAATTGTGATAAGATTACAGAATATCACAATATATCTAGTGCCAGTGATTTAGAACATGCTTTGAATACTGGTGGAAACTATTCCTTAACAAAAAATATTACCATAAAAGATATGGGGAAATCTGAAGGTAGTGAAGTATGCATAAACGGAAATGGTTATACAATTCATGGAAATGATGAGGATTACTGTGATATTGATATTGAGAAGAGTAGTGCTTGCTTTATGAATTGTGTTTTTGATAAGATTCGTATAGATGCAACTAGTGATGTATCTCTTTATAATTGTACAATACAAAACACACGTACAGGGCATGAGAGATGGGGTGCTGCAATTACTGCTGAAAAGTCTAAAGTTATTGTATGTAATTGTAGTATTGTAAATTGTGGTGCAGAAGATGGTTATCATGGTGCTGTTTATTTAAAATATAGTCGGGTAAATATAACTAATACTTCTTTTGAAAACTGTTTTGCTGCAGGTGAGTATGACACAGGTGATTTCTCAGATTATTATCTTGCTTATGGTGGTGCAATACATAGTGAGGATACAAAGCTTAATTTAAGTAACTGTGTATTTAAAAAATGTTATGCTTCTCAGGGTGGTGGTGCAGTATCTATCTCTGGTGGGCATGCTATGGTAAGTAACTGTGTATTTAAAAACGATTGTTCTAGTGGTGATGGTGGTGCAGTATATGTTAAGGATGGAGATAATAAGATTTTTAATTGTTCATTTATTGGATGTTATGCTAACAAGGTAGGAAGTCATGGAGGTGCAGTATATGCTTATGGACCTACTTCTATTATAAATTGTAATTTTACTAATTGTTCTGCTTTTGAATGCAGGGAGTCTGTTTTAAAAGGTGCAATAGACCGTTTGAATTCTGATATTTATCTTAAAGTAGCTAATTGTCTAATTAATGGTAATAATATTAGTATTCATAATCAAGCTGATTTTGAAAGTGCTTTGAATATTGGAGGAAACTATACACTAGCTAATAATATCACTATAGATGGCGTAAGTAAGTCTGATGGTCTTGATGTATGTATAAATGGAAATGGTTATACAATTCGTGGAGATGACAGTAAATACTCTGATATTGATGTTGAAAAGAGGCGTGCTTGCTTTATGAATTGTATTTTTTATAAAGTTCGTATAGTTGCAAGTAATGATGTGTCTTGTTATAATTGTACATTTAAAGATTTACGTACTGGAAAGTATAGGTATGGTGCTGCAATTAGTGCTGAAGGATGTAAAGTTATTATGAATAATTGTAGTATTATAAATTGCGGTTCTCATGAAGGTTATCACGGTGCTGTTTATTTAAACGATTGTAGGGCAACTATAACTAATTCCTATTTTGAAAACTGTTTTGCTGCAGATTCTTGGACCTGCGATGATGAAGGTGGTGCAATATTTAGTAAAAAGTCAACACTTGATTTAAGTAACTCTGTATTTAAAAACTGCTATGCTCGTGATGACGGCGGTGCAGTATGTACCATTGATGGAAATAGTAAGATTTTCAATTGTTCATTTATTGGATGTCATGCTGATTCAGAGGGTTTATACTCTTCATATGGTGGTGCAGTATATGCAGAGGGGTCTACTTCAGTTATATATTGTAAGTTCACTAATTGTCATGCTACAGGTTACAAAGATGATACTTGGAAAAGAGCCATAGACCGTGATGGTTCTGGTATTGATCTTAAAGTAAGTAACTGTTATATTGATGATGTTTTAGTATAAATAGAAAGTAAATAGTTTTTAGCTATTTACCTTTTTTTCTTTTGTGTGGCCAGTAAAAATAAAACTAAAAGTAACTAATGTGATTTTGGTGATGAAAACTGAAAAACAAAAATTTATCAACCAGTCTGTGGAATTGGACGAACTCGCGAAAGAATGGAAATCCATTAACTTGTATAACATTAATCAAGACATATTCAAGTTACAACAGACGATATTTCGTGCTGAGACCAAGATAAATATTGTCTCAGATAATTAATATGTTTGAGCCCATTGTCTCTAAAGGGACACGAGGAGTTCTGAAGAAAAAGAGTAAGCAATCATTCTGACTTATCCGACTAATAATTTTTATATTATACCTCTATTTTTATTGTGTTAATAGCATACCAATTTCAAAAAGATTATATTTATTAAAGTGAATATATATTACATGCATTCATAATCTTTGGATAAAATTTCAAATGT
This sequence comes from Bacteroidaceae bacterium, assembly GCA_963606955.1. Taxonomy (GTDB): domain Archaea; phylum Methanobacteriota; class Methanobacteria; order Methanobacteriales; family Methanobacteriaceae; genus Methanocatella. The sequence goes on along the minus strand of CAVDAS010000094.1, from coordinate 3,947 downwards.
TTTTGTATAAATTTAAGTTTATGAATGTTATAATAAAATTTTATAAAAATGGAGAGAAATGGGTTATGAAAAGGATATTTGTTTTTCTTCTTGTTGCAATAGCAGCTATTTCATTATCAGCAGTTTCTGCTGCTGAGGATGCATCTGCTGATGTTAATACTTTAACATTCAGTGATGATGGTGCAATTATAAGTGATGTTACTAATAGTGATAATGCAACAGTCGAAACTAATCTAAATACTGCCTCTGTTGATGTTAAAAATACAGCAGGTAATGAAAATGACTCTGTTTTTGAAGAAAATAAAGTTATATCTTCATATGAAGATGAAAATACTGTTACAAACAGCACATTCTTTAATTTCTTTGATAACACAGGTGTTTTAAGAGATAATATTACATCTTCTGATTTAATATTTAAAGGTAATTTTACAGGACTTAATGTAAATACAATTACTATTGGTAAATCAATCAATATATTAGGTCAAGAAGCTATTTTGGAGGATATGGGTATTGTAATTACTGCAAATGATGTTTCTGTTTCTGATTTAGCTTTTAATTTAATGAATAATAGTGTTATTAAATCAGCTATTGAAGTAACAAGCGATAATGTTACTATATTTAATAACTTCATTGCAATGGAAAGTGCTGTTAATGAAAATAGTTTTGCTATTAATGCTAAAGGTGCAAATAACTTAACTATTAACAACAATTCTATTTTATATCTTGGTAGAACTAATGGTACTGTCATTAATAGTATTATTTATTTAATTGACTCTGATGATGTATCTGTTTTAAACAATACTATTTTAGCTAAACTTCCATCAGTTCCTGTAGCTTACACTGGCCCTAATGCTACTGTGATGTCTGTAGGTATTTATGCTGACGGATCTTCTGATTTAAATATTGAATCAAATAATGTTACTATTGAATGTGGAAATAGTTATAGGTATTATGACACTATTTACGCATTATATGTTGATAATACTAATAATGCAGTTATAGAAAACAATAGGGTAAATACTAAAGGCCATACTTATGTTTATGGTTTACATATTGGTGGTAAAAACATTAATATAACATCAAATGATTTCAACATTACTTCTGATAACAATTATGCAAATGGTATTGAAATAGCTGATGGTTCTTCTGGTATTATAGGAAATAATAAAATTGTTGTTGAGTCTCCTATGCTTACATATGGTATTTACTCAAGTAGTTGGGGAAATCATGCTAATAATTTCACTTATATAGCTAATGAAGTTGTAGCTAATTCTAGCATTATATATGCTATGTACTTAAGTGGAAACAATGAAAATTTAATAAACAATGTAATAAAAGGTAATGGTAACTTTACTATTGGTGTTGCATCTGATGCAGCTAATTTAACATTAAACGGAAATAATATTTTAATTAATGGTACTAATATAGGTAGTAGTGCTATTTATGAGACTATTTCCCCTGAAACTGGTGGTGTTAAAATTGTTCGTGGTAATGCAACTATTTCTGAAAATATGATTCTTGTTAATGGTGCAGAATTTGAAGATAGCTTTGCAATTCATGCTGAAAATGCGGATAATTTAATTATTGATGAAAATGCTATTGGATTTGAAGGTAAAACTAATGGTACTGGTATTAATAATGCTATTCGTGTAATTAATTCAGATAATGTAAATATTGAAAATAACAACATGTATATTTCTATTCCTTCAGTTTCTGTTCAATATGATTCTGTAACTCGGGAAGCTAGTGTAGTATCTGAAGGTATTCGTGTTGATGGTTTTACTACATTAAATATTAATTCAAACAGCATTGCTGTAGAGTATAATAATGCTTCTGGTTTTTATAATACTGTTTATGCTTTAGATATTAACGGAGATAATGCAGTTATCGAAAACAATAATATAACTACTAAAGGTCATAGATATGTATATGGTATTAATATTGCTGGTGAAAATATCACTATAAGTTCAAACATTATTACTTCTATTTCTGATGATACTTATGCTAATGCTATTCAAATACAAAAAGGTTCTATGGGTATAGTAAACGATAATATGATTGTTGTTGAATCTCCTGTTGTTGCATACGGTATTTATTCAAGCGATTATTTAAATAGAACAAATAATATTACTTATGTAGGTAATGATGTTACTGGTAATTCCAGTTATATATATGGTATTTATGTAAGCGGACATAATGAAAGTTTAATAGATAATTTTGTAGGTCTTACAGGTAACTTTACTACTGATATTGCATCTAGTGCTGATATTTTAACTGTAAATAACAATACTTGTAATGCTTTTGGTAATAATATAGGTGATTCAAGTCAATGTGGTGACTCTATTGTTGCTGAAACTACTGGTATTAAAATTGTTCGCGGTAATGCTACTGTAATTAATTCTACTATTGTATCTGATGGTGATTATGCAGTTAATACTACTGGCGCTGGTTCTGTAACTTATAATTACTTAGTAGCTAATGTTGGTTTAGGAGATAATGCTGTTAGTGCTAATAATAAAACTATTGTAGAAAACAACATGCCTAATACTTTCATTAAAGTTCCAGATGTTGAAAAAGTTTATGGTACTGCTGATAAGCTTGTTGCTACTTTAATTGATGCAAATACTAATCCAATAGCTAATGCTACTATTACATTTAATATTAATGGTCAAAAATATAATAGAACTACTAATGCAAGTGGTATTGCATCTATGGCTATTAATTTATATCCTGGAATTTATGAAGTAGTTTCTACTTATAATAACAATTCTTATAAATCATTTATAAAAGTTACTTCATCTATTGTAGGAAATGATATTGTTAAAATTTTCCAAAATGGAACTCAATTTTATGCAACTTTCTATGATAAAGATGGAAAAACATTAGCTAATAATACTAATGTATCATTCAATATTAATGGTGTATTCTACACACGTCAAACTAATGAAAATGGTACTGCAAAACTAACTATTAACTTAAGACCAGGTAATTATACTTTAACTGCAATTAATCCAACAAATGATGAACAAAGAGGATTTAATGTTGTTGTTTTACCAAATATAGAAACTAAAGATTTAGTAAAATACTACAAAAATGAATCTCAATTTGTTGTTAAAGTACTTAATAAAAATGGAACTCCAGCTAATGGAACTAACATAACTTTCAACATTAACGGTGTAATCTACACTAGAGCTGTTACTGATGGATATGCTAAATTAACCATTAATTTAGCTCCTGGTAAATATACAATTACTACTTCCTATGAAGGTTATGAAGTTGGTAATAGTGTTATAGTTAATCCAACTTTAATTACTAAAGATTTATCTATGAATTACAAAGATGGATCTACTTTTAATGCTACTGTTTTAGATGGACAAGGTAATCCATTAGCTAATCAAGTTGTTATATTTAATGTAAATGGTGTATTTTACAACAGAACTAGTGGTGATGATGGAATAGCTAGTTTAAATATTAATTTAAACAAAGGTGAATACATTATTACCTCTATGTGGAATAATTATCAAGTTGGAAATAAAATTACAATTGCTTAAGAGAATTTTTTAATATTCTCTTACTTTCTTTTTTTGGAAACTTTTATTATTATGTTCCATTTAATATACTAATATGGTTAACATAAGTAAACTCACTGCAGATGTTAACGTGTCTGACTATTATGAGAAATATGTCGACATTGAAAAATTCTTAGAACTCTGTAAAGAATGTGATCAATATAATAATAATTGGGGCTGCCCTCCTTTTGATTTTGACCCTAATGAAATTTGGAATTCATATAATAAGCTTAAAATAATAGCTTTTAAGTTTGATTTTTCCCAGGAAGAGCTAAATCAGACATATGCTCCTAATGAACTAGATTTTATTATAAAAAAGCTTGAGAGAATGAAAGTTAAATTAATGAATGATATTTATTCATTAGAAAATGAAGATTC
>CAVDAS010000093.1:0-6753 GCA_963606955.1 Bacteroidaceae bacterium | reverse complement strand
CATGTGTATCTAACCTATTATAATAAAAATTTAAGTAAATTATTTACATGAGATAAATAATTAGTTTTTATAATTATATTATTTTTAATATTATTTAAATATTGCATTGACTATAACAGAGTATATATTAACCTTTTATAAATAGCAGGTAAGTCCTCATTTAAAGTATCTAAACCTTTTTGAGTTATTCCCTTTTTAGTTGCAACTTTATTTATTAATTCTTCAGAGGATAATATATTTTCTTTTAATAAGTATGATGAGCTATTTAATGTTTCTGCAACTATTTTAAATAGTTCTTCTTTTGATAAATTTGATTTAGTTGAGAGTTCGTCTGTAAATAAATCTATGCCAAGAGATATAAATGCAGGCATACAACTAGCAGCTATTGTAGCTATTTCTAAATCTTCAGGATTATCAACAACTTTTATTTGACTAAATTTTGAAAATAAATTTTCCACATATTCTTTGTTTTCAGATGAGACCTTTTCATCATGCATAATAATAGTAAAACCTTTTTTAGGATTATTTTTATCATATGTTGAGGATATTGTTGGAATAACACAAGTTAGTTTTTCAGACTCTAAGTTTATTCCAGCACAGGTATGTATGATTTGTGTATCTTTAGTTATGTACTCTTTTATTTGTTCTAAAACATTTATTAAATCCGGTGTTTTTACTGAAATTATTATTTTTTCACAGTTTTTTGCAACTTCTGTGTTATCATCTGTAATTGATATACTTTGGTTAATATCTTTTAAGTGAGTTATTTTAGAGAGTGTTCTATTTGCAATGTAGAGTTTATTTAAATTGCAAAAATCATGATTGATTATATTTTGAGTGAGAAGTTCCCCAATATTTCCATATCCAATTATTCCAAGGTTCATTATTTCACATCTTAACATTAAATTCTTTAGTTTCAACAATTTTAGGTAGTTTTCCAACACATCCTACATTATCCTGACAAATAATTAAAACTCCTTTAAATAAATCTCTATACTTTTCACTAACATCAAGAGCTTTTGATACTTTATCTTCACTAGTTTGCCCAGTTGCTGTGTTAGCTATTCTGGTAGCTAGTCCGTCAGCTATTGATGCATTTTTAGCCAGTACTGTAACACTATCTGCCATGCCAAAACTTATTGAGTGCCCAATTTTACCGGAAGATGTGCAGATTCCTAAAGGGGTTTTCCTTGCTTTTAATTTAAATCCAATCTTATTTCCTAATACTTGATTATTTGAATAAATTCCACAAACTACTTTTTTATTATTTATAATAGCTATATCCCCGCCATTTTCAACAATGGAATACTTTGTGTTTTTAGAAATTAAATAATCAAGAGACATCTCAGATATACATCCTGCAACACAAGCCATTGGACCTACATCACAATAATCAGAAGCATCATACATTTTTTTAACTATTTCACTTAAATTTTCCTCATGATGTTTGATAGGTTCTAGAGATAACTGAAAATCTTTATTTCTGACTATATAATTTTCTAAGTCATGTCTTATTTTTATAACATATTTTTCCAGATTATTATTTTCCAAATCAGTTGTTAATCTGATATGGCTTTGATTTAAATCAATATGTTGGAATTCCATAATTTTATTTATTTGGTTATTTCTTTTATAACTGTTGTTAGAGATAGATTAAAAAGTAAGTAAATCTATATAATAATAAATAAAATGTTGTAATAGGTGTGATATATTGAAATCTTTTAATTTTTTACTTAAAAAAAGAGAAGAAAAACCAAGACAAAAAGGTATAACAATGGTTCTAGACAAAGGTTTAGGATTGGAAACTGCTGAAAGTTTAATGAATATATCTGGAGACTATGTAGATTACTTAAAATTTGGATGGGGAACATCAATTGTCCATGAACAAGATTTAATCAAAAATAAAGTAGCTATGTATAAATCTCATGATATAACTCCATATACTGGTGGAACTCTTTTTGAACTAGCTTATATGGATGATAAATTAGAAGAATTCTTCCAAGAAGCTCATGACTTAGGTTTTGAGGCTATTGAAGTCTCTGATGGTTCAACAACAATACATCATGATAAAAAATTAGAATGCATAGAATTAGCTAAAAAAGATGGATTTGAAGTATTATCAGAAGTAGGTAAAAAAGATCCAGGATTAGATAAAGAATTATCTCTAGATGAAAGAATAGAGTATATGCAGGCTGAATTAGATTCAGGTTCATCATTAATCATTGTAGAAGCAAGAGAAGGTGGAAAAAACATTGGTATCTATGATAAATCTGGAAATGCAAAAGAAGATGAAATAGATTATATCTTAGATAATTTTAATGGAGATAAAATCCTTTGGGAAGCTCCAAACAAAGACCAACAAGTATTTTTCATTTTAAAACTTGGAAATGATGTTAATTTAGGTAATGTATCAACTGATGATATTACGTCTCTTGAAACCTTAAGAAGAGGTTTAAGAGGAGATACTGTTGGAAAAATTTAAATCTTAAAAGAGGGTAGTTTTTTGAAAAAAAGAACAATTGGCCAAATCAATGAAAAAATTGAAAATAAAAAAGCCAACATATATACTGCAGAGGAGTTTAAAAAGCTTATAAAAGAAGATAATGCTCCAAGCTTTGAAGAAGTTGACGTGGTAACTACGGGAACCTGCGGAGTAATGAGTGGTACTGCAACTATCTTTAATTTTACAGTTTCAGAGCCAGGAGTATTTATGAGGGCAAAAAACATCTATTTAAATGATGTTCCGGCAAATGTTGGACCATGTCCTAATGAATGGTTAGGTTCAGTAGATTTAATCCTTCATGGAACTTCCAAATCAGTAGAAGACTCATCATATGGTGGGGGATTTTTATTAAAAGATATTCTTGAAGGAAAAGATATTAATGTTAAAGTTGAAGCAATTAATGGAGATATAATTGAATCAACAACAAATATTAATGAAATCACAAGAGCTCAAATGATTGGAACCCGTATGGCATTTAAAAACTATACAGCATTTGTAAATCCATCTGCTAAACCAGTTTCATCCATATTCTCAGCTATTCCTTTAGAAGGTAGCTTAAGCGGTTTAACCTTTTCAGGATGTGGGGATTTAAATCCTCTTCAAAATGATCCAAATAATGCAGTAATTAAAAATGGAACTAGAGTTTTATTAAATGGTGGCATGGCTATTGTTTTAGGAGAAGGAACAAGAAGCTCACAGGAAAAACCAAATTTAATGATTTCAGGAAATCTTAAAGACATGGAAGCAGGTTATGTTGGCGGATTTAAAACTGGTGAAGGCGGAGAAGTTTATGATACAGTTGCTATTCCTATTCCTGTTTTAAATGAAGAGATATATAACAATTTATTAATTAAAAATAGTGATATTCCATTAACTGTAGCTGATATTAAAGGTCGTCATTTACCATTAGCTCAAACTAGCTATGGTGAAATGTGGGATAATCATGAACTAAGGCCAAAATATTGCTCAGATAAATGTAGCTGTGATGAGTGTAGTGTTGGGCCAATATGTCCAACTAATGCATTTAAAAACAAAAAATTAGATTTAACTAAATGTTTTGGTTGTGGAATGTGTGTTCATTACTGTATAAATAATAGCTTTACAATGGACGCTGGAAGTGTTAACTTAGAAATAGATGGTAAAAAACACGATATTCCAATTATTTGCAGACAGTCAGATGCTCTAAGGGCTAATAAATTAGCTTTAAAATTAAAGAAAATGATTGAAAACCAGGAATTTAGGTTATAATATGCACACTCAAAAAATCACTGAAACACCTCTTGATTTTGCAGAGGCTATAAAAGAAGATATTAAAAGTTCAAAGGATGAGGGTATTTTAAAGTGTGTCCAGTGTGGAATGTGTACTTCAACATGTCCTGCAGCCCGTCATTCTAATTATAATCCTCGTGAAATAATGGAAAGGGTATTTGATGGGGATGAAACACTCCTGGAGGATGAAGACATCTGGAGATGTTTTTACTGCTATACATGCCATAGTACCTGCCCTGTGGGAAATAGTGTTTGTGAAGTTAATCAAATTATTAAACAATTTGCTATATCAAAAGGAATTGCATATGAACAATTATACGATTATTTGGGATTTGCAGATAGCTACTTTAATGCAGCTATTGGAGCAATTCCTTCTAATTTTTATGAAGAAATTAGTGAAGATGTAGGAGGCTGGTGGGACTTTAGACAGCATTTAAATGAAATTAGAGATGAATTAGGTTTAGGTCCAGTATCACCACCTCAAGAAGTTGTTGATGAAGTTTCTTTAATTTTAATAAACACCGGTTTTAAAGATAGAATGGATAAAATAAGACAATCAAAGGAGGATAAAGATGAAACAAGTTCCTGATAAAAATATTCTTTTATTTAAAAGTTGTCTTGTAAGTGTAGAATATCCTGGAGTTGAATCATCAACTAAATTTGTCTTTGATAAAATGGGCATAGATTACGAAGTTTCAGATAAGCAAACTTGCTGCACTGGTCTTGGACATTATTCTGATGTATTTGATCAATTTACAACAACAGCTATTGGAGCTCGTAATTTTAAAATAGCTAATGATATGGATAAACCAAATTTAGTAATGATGTGTGCAACTTGCTATGCAATCAATAAAAAAGTAGCTAATATCTTAAATAAAAAAGATGACATCAGAGACAAAGTAAATGAAGTTTTTGATAAATCAAATTTATCTAATCTAAAATATGAAAAAGGAGATGTTGATTCATCAAAAAATATCTTTCATGTAGTAGATATTTTATACAACAAATGTGATGAAATTTCTAAAAATATTAAATATGATTTAAGTAATTATAAAATAGCTACTCATCATGGCTGTCATTATTGTAAAGTTCATTATGATGATACAATAGGTGGAGTTAGAGACCCTAATATCCTTGATGATATAATAGAGGCTTGTGGATGTAAAACAATTGGCTGGTATGATCATAAACGCCAAACTTGTGGAAGCGGATTTAGACAAAGATATTCTAATAAAGATATGTCTATGGAAGTAACTGAAGATAAATTGCATGCACTAAAAGAAGATGGTGTGGAAATTTTAGTTCATTTATGTCCTAATTGTCATGTTCAATTTGACAGATATCAAAATTTAATATCTAAAAAATGCGGAGTAGAATTCAATACTATTCATTTAAATATAGCTCAATTTGTAGCTATTGCAATGGGTGGAGATTTTAATAGAGTAATTGGTGTAAAAGCACATACTGTACCAATTGATTCGGTAATTAAGGATTTAGAGGAGGTTGACTGATGTCTGAAGATTTAAAAGTAGGAGTTTTTATCTGTGAATGTGGTGGAAACATATCTGATGTTGTTGATATTCAAAAAGTCAAAGATTCATTAGATGTTGAGGTTGTAGAGCAATTTGTAAATTTATGTTCTTTAAATGGGAGAAAAATTATTAGAGATGCTATTTTTGAACATCACTTGGATCGTGTTGTAATAGCTGCATGTTCTCCAATAAGTCATGAAAAAACATTTCAGGATTATGTTCAGCCATTAAATCCTTACTTGATGGACATGGCTAATATTCGTGAGCAGTGTTCATGGGTTCATCAGGATAAAGACAAAGCAACTAAAAAAGCTATAACTCTTATTAATGCTTCAATAGAAAAAGTAAAAAAATCAGATGCTGTTAATCCAATTTACTGTCAAACACCAAGTGAGGTAGCAGTAATTGGTGGTGGAATAGCTGGTATGAATGCTGCCCTATCACTAGCTAAACAGGGAACTAAAGTAACTATTATAGAGCAGTCTCCATCTATTGGTGGACATATGGCTAAAATAGGAAAAGTTTTCTCTCCTGTAAAAATAGCTGAAGAATGTGGAATGTGTTTGTTAAATCCAATATTAAATGAAGTTGTTTGGAATGAAAATATTGACATTATAACTAATGCAAAGGTTATAAATGCAGAAAGAAGAGCAGGAACCTATAATTTAACTATTGAGAAATCTCCAAGATATGTAGACCCGGAAAAATGTATTGCATGTGGTAATTGTGCTGAAGTTTGTGAAGTAGAAGTTCCGGATGCCTGGAATGATGGATTATCTAATAGAAAAGCTATTTATCGTCCTTTTGGCCAGTCTTATCCTGAAGCATATGTTGTAGATATGGAACATTGTGATAGGTGTGGAGATTGTAAAAGACAATGTAATATGAATGCTATTCGCTTTAAAGTAAAACCTGAAATGATTCCTCTTTCTGTAGGTTCAGTTATTATAGCTACCGGACATAAACTTTTTAATCCGGATTTAAGACCAGAATATGGTTATTCTAGATATGATGATGTTATTACACAAAGTGAACTAGGTCGTATTACTGGAGTAAATGGTCCAACTAAAGGTAAATTAATGAAATCAAATGGTGAGGTTCCAAAAAGAGTAGTTATGATACAGTGTGTTGGTTCAAGAGATGAAAAACCAGACGGACACTTGTACTGTTCTAAAGTATGTTGCAGTGTTGCCTTAAAAAATGCAAATATTATAAAGCATAAACATCCTGAAACTGATATTATTATCTGTTATACAGATATGAGAACTCCTAGTATGTATGAAAAATATTATAAGCATACTCAAGCTAATGGAGTAAGATTCATTCGTGGAAGGCCTGGAGAAGTTGTTAAAAAGAATGGTAACTTTATTGTTCGTGTTGAAGATACTCTTAAAAGGGAATTTTCAGAAATTGAAGCGGACATGGTTGTACTATCTACAGCTATGGAAC
>CAVDAS010000092.1:0-7175 GCA_963606955.1 Bacteroidaceae bacterium | reverse complement strand
ATGAAAACAGAAATAATAAAACCATATCAAAAAAATGTTAAACTGACAGCATTGAAAAAATACTCATCAAACAACAATGACAGAATTAAATAAACCAATATTCATATTAATTGATGAGGTTCATGTTGATAAAAATTGGGCATTAACTGGTAAAATAACCTATGATAATAGTAATAATATATTCATGGTTTTTACAGGTTCATCAGCTATTGAATTACAAATTCATGCCGACGCTGTTAGAAGAATGGAAAAAGAACCAATATTTCCATGTACATTTCCAGAATATCTTTTTTTAAAACAGAATATACATTTTCCAGAAAACATGTCATTTGCCCTGCAAGATTTAATACTAAATGGAAATGTTGATTTAGCTATAGATAATGAAAGAAAAATTAGAGAAAGTATGGTTGATTTAAATAACGACCCAGATATTGAATTTGAAAAGTTTTTAACACAATATTCATTTCCATTTTCTTTAAACATGCAGGATTTTCAAATTCATGAAAAAACTGTAAATAATATAAATAGAATCATTGAAAAAGACATTCCATCTTTAAAAACATTTAATACATCTACTAATGATGTTATATCAAGAATTGTTACATATATTGCCCTGCAAAAACCTGGTGGAACTTCAAACGTTAAATTAGCTCAAATGTTAGGTGTTTCTCCAAATACAGTTAATAATATTTTAAATGTTTTAGAAAAAACACAATTAATATTCCCTATAACTGCTTATGGTACTGGAAGTAAAATTATTAAAAAGCCCTGGGAGTACTTTTTTTTAGCTCCATCTATTAAAGCCTCTATTAACTTTGAAATTGGAAGATATAACTTAAATAGTAAAAAATGCTTAGCTACATTAGCTGAAACTTTAGTTGCCTCATCATTATATAAGTTAAAATTACTACGTCATAATTTCATTGGTTTGTTCTATGATCCTAAAAAGTCAGGTGTTGATTTTTTAGTGAGAAATGTTGATAAAATAATCCCAATTGAAGTAGGTGTAGGTAAAAAAACTAAAAGTCAGCTAACAAAGGCAATTAATAATTATGATTCTGATTATGGTGTTTTGGTATCTAATCGAACATTCAGTATAAAAAAGGAAAATAATATAATTTATGTCCCATTAAGAACATTTTCTTACATGTGATTCTACATAAATGAAAATGTAGCTAGTGGAATACTTATTATATTATCTTCTTTTTGAATTCTGCTACTTCTATTTGAAATTATGATTCCATAGTCTGAGTTGTATCTTGAAATAGCTTTTTTAACTTGTTTTGTATCTTTAGCACCAATTCCTACTTCTATTGGAATTATATCCCCCATTATTGTATTTATTAGGAAATCTACACCTCCTTTTGCTGGGTCGTAAAATATTCCAAAATCTCTGTTTTGTTGTATTTTAAATAAACTAGCCCCAACAAGGTTTTCGGATAGATTTGCCAGATATTCTTTTGGGTTTTGTGTAGCTAATCCATTTTTTATGTAAATACTTGCTTTTATTTGACTAGTTAGGAAGTAATATTCCCATGATTTTCGCTGTCTTTTCACAGATGATCCATAGGGTTCAACATGGAATAATAAATGTGTTTTTTCTAGTGCCTGGAATATTGATTGTATTGAAGTTTTTGAAATATTTAATATATTAGATATAGCTTATTTGATGATAATTCTGAAGGTTTTGACATAGCTACAATATTTATTAATTTGTAAGTAGCTAAACGTAATGGTGTTGTAAAAGAACTTATTATATTAAGGTCTTTTTCAATTATTCTATCTTTCATATCCAAAGTTAATTGTACAGTTGATTCCTTTGTTCTATTTAAAGTAAATGGAAAACATCCATATTGAATATAGTACTCCCATTCTTTCATACAATCTTGGTTTAAATCAATTAAATTTTGATTATACATTCTATTTTCACATTTTTGAGACTTTTCAACTTCCCCTGTAAAAATCATATCCCTAAAAGTTTCACTTAACATAATCGGATAATTAACATCATATTTTAAATAAAGGTACTCTGCAAAATTTAATGGATAAATTTCTTTTTTAAGAGATCTTCTGGCTGAATCATTATTATATTCTAAGTTTAGTGCATCTGACCCTGTAAAAATCATAAAAACATTTTTATCCTCATCAAATATTATTTTTCCTATTGATGCCCAGTTTTTTGAATATTGTGATTCATCTACAAATATAAATACTGGATTTTTTACAAGAGGATATGCCCCATTTACATCTTTTAAGAAAACATCAATGTATTCCTTAATATTAAAGTCAGGAATGTCTTTTAGGTTTTCTAAGTTAAGATATAGAATTCTATTTTTTGGAATTTGTTTTTCATTAAGTAGATAATCGAATAATTGGTATAATATTGTTGTTTTTCCAACTCCACGAAGTCCCGGCATTATGAAAAATCTATCATCACTTTCTTTTTCTAAAAAGGTATCAATATATTTTTTAAGCTGATAATATTCTTTTCGTTTATTATTGCCTAAATTATTTTTAATTATCTTAGGATTTGTTTTAAGCAAATTGGCGATGTATAATTCTGTTTTAAATTCCATTTTTTAACACTCTTTTAAGTAGTTGGTTATTATTTTGACCGACCATTTATATAGTGTTGGTTATTTTTTTGACCAAAACAAAAATTTTAAGTAGCTATTTACACACATAATAAATACATTTATATACTATGATAACACAATATATGTATACAAGAACATAACTTGTTATAAAAAAGATATAAAAAAGTGATTTGAATGACATTGACGTTAGGCAAACAGCAAGAATATAACAATATTGTGGTAGTTCCGGTTTTAAAGGATTCTAGCTCAAAATTAGACATCCTAGACTTAAAAACTGGTTTTGAAATGGGGCTGGTAGAAGTTAACGAGTGTAAAAACAGTGTTGTTGGAACTATAATGGTTAAAAATGGTGCTACATCTCCATTAATTTTAGTTGATGGTGAGGAAATAGCTGGTGCAAAACAAAACAGGATTGTTGGACAAACTATGTTAATTCCTCCTAAAGTAAATATGCCAATTCCTGTTAATTGTTCTGAACAAGGAAGATGGGATTACAAATCTGAATTTAAACCTTCCAATTACATGGCAAATTCAGAAACTAGATTAAACAAAACTTTAGCAAATATGGGACATTCCGAAGTAGATGCTCAAAGTGCAGTATGGGATTCTATTGATAATCTTCAAGAAAGAAGGAATAATTTTTCTAGTACTCATGCACTAAGGGATAATTATGAATCAAATGAAAAATCAAATACTGAATATTTAGAACACTTTCAAATTCAGGATAACCAGGTTGGAATAATAGCTGTTTTAGGTAGTAAAATAGGAGTAGATATATTTAGTAACCCTGCATTATACAGAAAATACAATGATATGATTCTTAAAAGTTATATTATTGATGATATTGGCAAAAAAACATTTATAAATAATGATTTTGATTTTGAAGATGTTTTAAACAATATAAATGAAAAATATTATACTAAAAGAAATACAGTTGGATTAGGCCAATCATATTCTATTAAATCTCCTGACGGATTTGGATCTTCTTTAGTCTATGAAAATGATTTAATACATGCTAATTTCTTTTATTCTAAATAAATAAGCATATTTATCACCTTTTAAGATAAAAACACAAGTAAATAAACACCCCTATTTCTAAAAACGGACAAACACGTAATTTAAACCATCACCTTTTTAAAAACATAAATTTATATGTAAGAAACTCACAATATATTCACATAGTATTATAAAGATGTGTAAAAAATGATTGAAAATAATATTTGTTTACTAACAGACAGCTACAAAGTTACTCACCATGCATTTTACCCAAAAAATACTGAAAAAGTATACTCCTACTTGGAATGCAGAGTAGGATCTGAGTTTAACAAAACAATCTTTTACGGCCTCCAATACATAATAAAAAAGTACTTAGAAGGACAGGTTGTAACGAAAGACAAAGTAAACCAGGCAAACAACCTAATTAAAACACATATTGGTGAGGATATTTTCAATTATGACGGGTGGATGTACATAGCTGATAATTTAGACGGAAAATTACCAGTTGAAATAAAAGCAGTAAGTGAAGGAACACCTGTAGAAGTAGGAAATGTTTTAATGACTGTTGAAAACACAGATAAACATTGCTACTGGCTACCAAACTACTTAGAATCATTACTGCTGCAGGTATGGTATCCCTCAACAATAGCTACCTTATCAGCAGAAGTAAGAAAACTCTGCATTTTCTATCTGGATGTAACTGGCTCAAATAAAGATAATTTGGACTTTATGTTACATGATTTTGGATATAGAGGAGCTACATCAACAGAATCAGCAAGATTATGTGGAAGTGCTCATTTATTAAGTTTTGCAGGAACTGATACAATTCCAGCATTAACAATACCTAAAAACTATTATAATGATGATAATATTTACGGTTACTCTGTTCAGGCAACAGAACACAGTGTAATGACTTCTCTTGGCAGAGAAGGTGAAATTAAACAGGCAATTAATGTTATTGACAAGGCAAAAGACGGAGTATTATCTATAGTAATTGACAGCTATAACTACAGAGAGTTCCTAAAACAAGCTGGTACTAAAGGTACGAAACTAAACTCTAAAATAAATGAATTTTTAGAAAAAACTGAAGGTAATAAAATAGTATTTAGACCAGATAGTGGAGAACCGGTTTCAACAACACTTGACTGTTTAAATATACTTGAAGAAGGCTTTGGAACTACAAAAACCAGTGAAGGTTATAAAATATTTACAAAAAACATAGGATTACTATGGGGAGACGGCCTGAACTATCATAAAATAAGAGATATCCTGTTTGGAATGAAATCAAATGGATGGGCAGCTCAAAACATAATATTTGGAATGGGTGGAGGTCTGCACTCATCAGTAACTAGAGATACACAAAGACATGCATTTAAATGTTCAGCTCAATTAAGAGACGGAACATGGCATGATGTCTTTAAAAACCCATTAGACAGCAGCAAAAAATCAAAAACAGGAAGATTAAAATTAGTAAAAGAAAATAATCATTTTAAAACTTATCCAATAGCTAGTGATAAAAAAGATTATTTGGAATGTGTATTTAAAAATGGAGAATTAGTAAAACAACAAAACTTCAAAGATATTAAAAACAAAACATTAACTTACGTAAGGAAGAGATGAAAATGAATGAAGAGATGTATATTACATTAGTAGGTATGAGTAGATTTTTTGGAATAAAACCATTTAAACAAGGAAGTATCATTAAATTAATAAAAGAAAAAGACAATATCTATGATGATGAGTCTATTCGTGTTGAAATGAGACATGCAGGACAGGTGGCATATGTAGCAAACAGTACACGCACTGTAATTAGAGGAACAATGAGTGGCGGTAGGATTTATGATAAAATTCCAGATGAAGACTATGCACAAGTTAAATTCTACAGTCAAAATGGAGTAATAGCTAAAATATTAACTTCAGATGAAATAGCTAAATTAAAAAAAGATCCGGAAAATGATTTAAACTTTATTTAAGGTAGGAATATATTTTCCCACCTTAAATTAAAATTACTGGCTGAAATAACCAGAAGATGAGTTTGCCCCACCATATTGGTGGGTTGTGTTACTATTATTTTCACCGTATTTTACACTATTTGCAATAGCTAGTGCCAAGTCCTTATCATGAGTAATAATTAAAACATTATCCTGAGTTTCATTATTACTTAAGAATATTGCATAAGTACCAGCATCTTTGTTATAATGGATTGTTGTTCCATTTTCTTCAAGAGTTTGACTGTTTAACTTCTGATTTTCAACTAACGAATTCATTTTATCCATGGCAGATGAGTTATTTGACTCTGCACCATTATAACTACTAATATTTAAATTATGTTCTTTGTCAATATGACAAAATATTCCAGAATCATTATCTAAACTTTCTACGTTATTACTTTCAGGAACTTGTAAACTACAAGTCTTACTTACGTCTAAAGTGGTGTATTTAATCTCACCACTATGTGTAATTGCTAAAGCAGCGGCGATAGCCACTATTACAATTACTCCGCCAATAATTAAATATTTTTTATTCATAGCTAGTAGTTGTAACTTTTAGTATATAAACTTTTATACAAAATCACCTTTTAAGAACTCAATAATATTTAAATGTGTGATGCCATTTTGAGAGTAATCCCAGTTATCTAAAGTTAATACATATTTTGGATAATTATCATTTATCTTCTCTAATGGTTCAAATTCTTTTTACCCATACTAACATTATATTCTCTTCTAATTAACTCTAAAAATATTATATTTTCTAATAGTTGATTTTTTGATTTACTAATGCCTGATTTTAATTGATAAAATCCGGGATCAACACAGTAATACTTTTCATTAGTACTGACAATTTTATTTGTTTTTAAATCTTTTCTTTTAGCTTTTAATATTATAAAAGCTTCTGTAATATAGTTTAAATATGTGCTAATTGTATTGGTTGAAACACTAATATTTTCATCTTTTAAATGCTTTTTAATAGAATTAATAGAAAGTCTCTGGCCAATATTAACTATTAAAAACTTTATTAAACTTTCTAAAAGATTAAAATTTCTTATATTGTGATTACAAACTATTTCTCTAAAGATAATTGCATAATAACTATCTGTTAAATACTCTATTTTTTTATCATCATTAAATTTAAGAAGTCTTGGAAAGCCGCCATATTTAAGATAGCTATTAAATATAGTTTCCTCATCTTCTTTTGATAAATTTCGGCAATGATAATCTAACATTTCATTAAATGAAAAAGGATATAAATCTATTTTGATATAATCATATAAGTTTTTTAGATATTAATTTAGAATTCGAGCAGGCAATATAAATATCACAATTTAATTTCATCCTAAATTCATTAATACTTTTTTCCCAGTCTGAAACTAATTGAATTTCATCAAAAAATAAGTATAGTTTTCCATTAAGATTTTCAGTTTGTTTAAATATGTATTTATTTAAATTTATATGATTTTTAATCTCATTATTTTCTAAAGAAATATATAAAATATTTTCACTAGCTATTTTATGTATTTTAACTTCATCAATGATTTGTTTAAGTAATTGAGTTACCACATTTTTCAATACCTGTTATAACTTT
>CAVDAS010000091.1:0-7190 GCA_963606955.1 Bacteroidaceae bacterium | reverse complement strand
AAGAAAAATTCAAGCATGAAAAAATAAAAAATCAGTACCAAATCAGACAGAGCCTTCTTATCATTCTGAAGAGATGTTTGATATTCTTTTAGAACTTTACAACAAAATTAAAGATAAATTTAGGTTTATAAATAAGAATAATATGGAAACATTAACAATAGATGATTCATTGGATAATGTGGATTTGATGATGGACTCCCTTAATAAACTGGCAGATATGCTTGAAATAAATCCATTATTTGAAGAAGAATATTATCTTTCATTATCTATTATAATGATATAGAGTATATTGTTATAGATAATAGAAAATTATTAAAAGAAAACCTGATTTATATAGGAAACATTGTTATTAACTTCTGTCGATTAATTTGCGATAAACAAGATTTACTTTTATCAAATAAGATTATAGATTATGAAAAAGAATATGGGGAATTTATTCGTTTCTATAATATTCAACAAGAACAGTTCTATAATAACCTTCCTGAGATTGGTGAGGATTATGAAGATGCAATTAATAAAATAACAAATATGTTATGGTGATAATATTAATAATTTATTTTTAGACAATAATGTTGTCATTGGATACATTTATAAATTAGATTCTCTTAATCCACAAATCCGAGAAAGTAATTAATTCTAAT
This sequence comes from Bacteroidaceae bacterium, assembly GCA_963606955.1. Taxonomy (GTDB): domain Archaea; phylum Methanobacteriota; class Methanobacteria; order Methanobacteriales; family Methanobacteriaceae; genus Methanocatella. Next base: position 6,549 of record CAVDAS010000091.1, on the reverse strand, counting down.
AATAATTTTTATTATTCATATCATGTTAAATTAGAAATTGATAAAGTAACTAGTAGAAAAAGTAACGAATATAAAAAATTTTTTTCATCATTGCTTTCTAAATTAAGAATGCATAGTAATAATCAATTTATTAGCAAAACGGATTTTCACGTATTTATTAATCATTCTAAATCAATTGGTAAATTGAGTATTAGTGATATGCATTATGCATTTGATTATATTTGGTTTTTATTTGATTTTGGTGAAAATCAACTTGTAAGTGAAATTAAATTAAAACTTAGAGAATTTATAATTGCATTTGGTAAAGCCCATGCCTCATGTAAAAGTAATTTTTTTGAAATTGCGAATTATATTCCAGCACATAGACATAAAGATCAACAAATAATTGACATGATTGTTGATAAATCATTAACTAATGATTTTCATAGGGAAGATGAAAAAATCTTATTTGATTTACAGGAATATAGTAAAAATCATCCAGAATTAAATTTAATTTTAGTTAGTTGGGATAAAACATTTATTGAGGTTGTAGATAAAATAAAAGAGGTATTGTCTTTCAATGGATTCATTTGTTTAGAAGATGAAGAATATATTAAAAATCTTTAAACAATATTTTAATAACTTTAAGGGCATAGCTTTATGTATGCTTTAATTTAACCTTAAATAAAGATATTTTAACCTTTAAAAACTCTAAATACAAAATAAATCATATTATTTAAAATTCATAACTATTTAATACTATTAATCATAAAATTTACATTATAATGAAAACTGCAGTTTTAATCCCCTGTTATAATGAGGAACTTACAATAAAAAAAGTTATTCTGGATTTTAAAAAAGCCTTACCTGAAGCTGATATTTATGTCTATGATAATAACTCCACAGATAACTCCTATGAAATAGCTAAAAACACAGGAGCTATTGTAAAAAGAGAATATAGGCAAGGTAAAGGAAATGTTGTAAGATCCATGTTTAGAGATATTGATGCTGATTGCTATATTTTAGTTGATGGTGATGATACCTATCCTGCTGAGGCATCAAAAGAAATAGAAGAGTTAATCCTATCTAAAAAAGCTGATATGGTAATTGGTGATAGATTATCCAGTACTTATTTTACAGAAAACAAAAGAAGATTTCACAACTCTGGAAATAAACTTGTCAGAAAGCTTATAAATGTTATTTTTAACAGCAATATTTCAGATATTATGACTGGTATGAGGGGATTTAGCTATGAATTTGTTAAGTCATTTCCTGTTGCATCTAAGGAATTTGAAATTGAAACTGAAATGACTATTTTTGCTCTTAATCACAATTTCTTAATTAAAGAAGTACCTATTGATTATAGAGACAGAATGGATGGCAGTGAATCTAAATTAAATACTTTTAGTGATGGTTATAAGGTTATCAGTTTGCTTTTCGGACTTTTTAGAGATATAAGGCCATTATTTTTCTTTTCTTTAGTAACTTTAGTTTTATTAATAATAGCTGCTATGTACTTTTTCCCGGTTTTAATTGACTTTTACAGAACTGGTTTTGTAGAGAAAGTCCCTACACTTATTATTGTTGGAGTAGTAGCTATTGTAGCAGTTATTATATTTTTCACAGGTGTTGTTTTACATGTTATTCGAAAACAGCATGATGAGAACTTTGAACATCATTTAACTTTAATAAGTAAAAAAGATTAGTATTTAACAGCTGTTGTTAACATTAACATTGCTGAAATAAAGCAGATAGCTATTGTTAATACTAAAATTTTATTATCTTTTTTTCTGTATCCAAATACAAATGGTATAAATATTAAAAGCGGCATGAAATAACGGCTGAAGACACCACGTGTTATGTTATCTCCTCCAACTGGAGACCAGGTTAGGTATTGAACAGCCATTACACCGCCATAGATTAAAGCAAGTATTAAAAATCCTTTAACACGAGTTTTTAACTCTAAATCTTTTAAATCACAATAAAACACACTAAATAATATGAAAAATATAAGATAAAGTCCTGCAAGAAGACTTGAGGAATAATCTCTCACACTATTTGAGAAATAAAAGAATCTATCAATAATAGTTGGCATAGCTGTAGTATAGCTTTCAGCAAACCTTTGAAGACCGATTAACGGATTAGCTAATAAATAATCAATTTGTCCACCTGCACTTACATTATTCTGACTGAAGAACTCTCCTCTCCAGGAATTAGCTAGTTGTGTTGTTGAATAGCTACTCCAGGCTAAACCAATACCTAGAGCAAGTAAAATACCAAGTTTAGCAACTATATTTTGTTTTTTATCAGCAAAATGATTACTTGGAACTAAAAAAACAAGTAAACTTAGCGCTAAATAAGGTGTTTTAAGTAGACCGCATAAAATTACAGCTGTATAAAACACTCCTAAATCTAGCCAGGTAATTTTAGGTGTTTTATAGAAATATAAGAAATAACTGAAAGCCAGAATAGCTAGAGCGCTGAATAATCCGTCACAGCTTGTTGATGCTGCCTGATAAATAGCTAGTGGCAGAAGTGAAACAATAAGCAGTGGAAACTTAAAGACAGGTGCTTTTTTAATAGCTAGTGCAATTATTCCACCATACAATAGTAAATTAAAAAACCTTCCAAACCACAGCATCCAAATTGCATTTAAATCCAGACATTTAGCTAGAAATATTCCAATTCCCTGTGCTAAATAAGCATAAAATGGGTTTTGAGCAAAAGCAGAGTTAAAATAAGATGGTGTGTAGTTTATTTTCTCATCATCAACATGTGTGTTAAATACATTAGCTCCTGCATTATCAAAAAACTCAACTACACTACTAATTGTTTTATAACCATAAGAAGTAGTATTTGGAATTGGTACATAGCTGGTAGATAGCTCTCCAGTAGATAGGATTTCAGAGCGGACAAAATGCTCACTTTCATCAGATACATCATAAATTGGTGTTAAAAATAAACTTATTACACCAAATATTATTATTAGCACCAATGCGACTTTATGTAAATTCTCTTTATTTTTTGTATAGTATATAATAGAAAATATTCCAGCTAATAGTAAAACAGCAAACATTAAAATTTCAAATTTTGGATTTGGAAAGTTTGCTTTATATGTAAAATACAAGCTGAATAAAGCTAATATTAAAGCATATATTCCAATGAAATATTTCTTATTTTCTAATTTAAACATTTTAATAACCTTTTATAATAACATAGATAAATTTATTCGATTTCTAGCTAAATCAACTTCTAAAACTTTAACATCAACAATATCTCCAACACTTACAACATCAAGCGGATGTTTTACAAATTTATCAGCCAGTTGTGAGATATGAACCAGTCCGTCCTGATGAACTCCAATATCTACAAAAGCACCAAAATCCACAATATTTCTAACAGTACCTTGTAAAATCATACCTTCTTCCAAATCTTCAATTGATAACACATTTTTTCTTAAAACTGGCTTTGGCATATCTTCACGAGGGTCACGTCCTGGTTTTTTAAGCTCTTTTACAATATCTTTTAAGGTAATAACACCAATATCTAACTGACTGGCTAACATTTCATAATCTAAGTTATCTAATTTTAAATTATTTGAGCCAATATCATCTAAACTATAACCTAATTTATCTAAGAGTTTAATTGTAGCATCGTAAGACTCAGGATGGATTGTAGTATTATCTAGTGGGTGTTTTGGATTATCTATTTTTACAAATCCAGCACACTGCTCGAAAGTCTTTTTACCAAGCTTTTTAACATTTAAAAGTTCCTGACGATTGGTGAATTTACCATTTTCTTCTCTATAGCTAATAATATTATTAGCAGTTGATTTAGTAATTCCAGAAACATAATTAAGCAAGCTAGGTGAAGCAGTATTTAAATCAACACCAACTTCATTTACAACTCTCTCAACAACTCCACCTAAAGACTCATTTAACTGTTTTTGATTCATATCATGCTGATACTGACCAACACCAATAGATTTAGGATCAATTTTAACAAGTTCAGCTAATGGGTCCTGTAATCTTCTAGCTATTGAAACAGCACTGCGCTGACCTTCATTAAAATCAGGAAATTCACGATCAGCTAATTTACTTGCAGAATAAACAGATGCACCAGCTTCATTAACAATAATATACTCAACTGCGGTGTTTTTAATAATGTCGCTTACAAGCTCTTCAGATTCTCTAGAAGCAGTTCCATTTCCAATAGCTATTACATCAACATCGTATTTTTCAATTAAATCAAGTACAATTTTCTTATTTTGAGAATCTGTCAGATAAATTAAAGCAGTATCAAGAACTTTACCTGTTTGGTCAATAATAGCTAGTTTACAGCCGGTTCTAAAAGCAGGATCCCAACCTAAAATAGTTTTTCCACTTAAAGGACCTTCCATAAGAAGCTGATTTAGGTTTTTAGCAAATACTTTAATAGATTTCTCTTCTGCCTTTTTAGTTAAATAACTTCTAATTTCCCTCTCAATAGCTGGAGCAATTAAACGTTTATAAGAATCAGCGATAGCTTCGCTAATAACTGGGGTAGTATAAGGATTATATTCAATTACTTCAGGAATTTTAGAGCAGTTTTTAAGAGTATGTCTTTTAAGATATTGAATAATGTCTTTTTCTTTAATAGTGACTTTAGCTTTAATAATTCCTTCTTTTTGGGCTCTATTAATAGCTAATATTCTATGTGGAGGAATTTTAGATAGCTTTTCTGTGTAATTATAATAAATTTCATATTCTAAAGATTCTTCTTTATTTTTAGCTTTAGTTTCAATTAATCCATTATAAAAAGTATTTTGCCTAATTTTTTTCCTGAAAGTAGAATTATCAGAAATAACCTCAGCTATTATATCCTGTGCTCCTTTAATAGCTTCTTCGGGTGTTTTAACCTCACTTGAGAGATAATCTTTAGCTATTTTAGAAATTGGTTCTCTAACTTCTTGGGCTAAAATAATATTAGCTAGTGGTTCCAGACCATTTTGTTTAGCTATTGTTGCACGGGTTCGTTTTTTACTTTTGAAAGGTCTATATAAATCATCAAGCTCAACTAAAGTTTTGGCATTAAGAATCTGATTTTTTAAGGTATTATCTAGCTTTCCTAAGCTGTCAATTCTCTCAATGATTTTATTTTTCTTATCTTCTAAGTTTCTAAGGTATTTAAGCCTTTCATCAAATTTTCTTAAGATTTCATCATTTAAAGAGCCAGTAACATCTTTTCTATATCTTGCAATAAAAGGAATAGTGTTACCTTCATCAATTAACTTAATTACTTTGTTAACTTGCCAATTAGCTATATTTAATTCTTTTTCGAGTGTTTTAGCTATCATTAAAATTACATTCCTATATATTACAAGAAATTATCTTTTTTTTAATTAATATAATATTCGTAATGACTATAAATTAAATAGTTATTCATTTGGATAGCTCAGTTTTTTGAAATAGAATTAGTAGTATGGGAAAATAGTATGGATTGTATTTATATACAAGTATACAAATATATAACTATACAAATATAATTATATTAAGAGGGTTCCGATAAATTAAAATTTTCATGAAAAAGTAATAATGATATCAAATAATTCTGCCTGTTTAGCCAGAACATGCTTAATTCGTAATACTTCTTATTGAGGATTTTACCGATAAAAACAATTATCTGGAACACTCATTAAGTGGTGATTTTATGATAACAACAGTTAGGATTGATAAAGAGTTGCACCGTCAATTAAAATTAAAAAGTGCTAAAACAGGAATCAGTCAACTAGACTTAATAAATCAATATGTACTTGATGGTTTAAAAAATGATAAAAAACCAATTAAACCTGCAATGAGTTTGGAAGATATAGAAAAACTATTAAAACATGATTTACCAAGCGGTGATGATGTATCTGAAAAATTAACTGGATTAGCAGATGCACCAATTAAAACAAATGCAGTTGAATTAAAAAAAGAATCATACAAAAGAGGTTAATTCATGATTTTCTTAGATTCAACATATTTAATTGGCATTATTCTTAAAAAAGATACTTATTCAACTAAGGCGTTAAAATTAAAACCTCTGTTAAAAGATGAAAAGAAATTGATTAATAGCACGGTATTTAATGAGGTATTAAATAGTTTGACTATTTCTAATTCAAATTATAATGTTGATGAATTAACAGAATTGTTGTTGTCGTATAATATTGATTTTTTAACACATGATGATTATGCAGATGCAGTTACAGCATTTAAATATTATAATCATTCAGTTAATTTTAGTGATTGTACGATAGTACATAGTATGATTAAAAATAATGTTGATACAATTGTTTCTTTTGATTCTGATTTTGATAAAATAAAGGGTATTCATAGAATTCATATCTAATTACTACCAATAATTCAGTAGTTATTCTGTATAGTTGTGACATTTTCTTAAATTTAATAAAAACATGATGAATTAAAATTCTTTTTAGCAGTTTTAACTGGGGGGAGGTTGCGTATGCCTATCCAGATGGTGTTAAAGTCATTCCAATGGCTCTGTCCTATTTGGTACTGATTTTTTGATTATTGGTGCTTGAATTTTTCT
>CAVDAS010000090.1:0-7267 GCA_963606955.1 Bacteroidaceae bacterium | reverse complement strand
ATCGAGTGTTGGTGTTGCTTTAGCTACATTGACAGATTTGATAACTTCTGCATTTAAGTATTTTTCATTACCTGCGTATTTAACAATAATAATATGTGAACCAGTAGCTAAACCTGCAATAGTCTTACTTGTGCCAGTAATAGTTTCTGGAGCAGCTCCGTCAACACTAATTGTTACATCACCGGTAATATCTTCAGGTAATTGGATAGTAACGGTTAAGTCTTCTCCAAAGGTTATGTTTTCTGCTGTTATGTTCATTTTAGGATTTATTTTAGATACATTTAGAATAGCTGGATTAACAGTTACATTATTTGCTTTAGCATAACTTGAACTGACTAATTTGTCACCAGAGAAGTTTAAAGTGTAATCTAAAGTATAAGTACCATCAAGATTACTGGTTGCACTACCAACTTCTGCACCACCTATGAAGAATTTTAATAATCCGCCAGCTACACTAGCTCCATCACTAGTAACAGTAGCTAATAATGTAATTACATCACCATAGTATTTGTCAATGGTTTTATTTCCTAAAACAGTAATTACTGCTGAAGAAAGAATACCATCATTGTAAATATAAGTTTTATTTTCACTAATTCCAGAGTAAGTATTATTATTTAAACTAAGTGCACCACCATCGTTGTATATTACACTCTTATTGGCAGTATTATTATCAAATTTAGAATTAATCACAGTCAAATCAGAGTTCAGAGAATTATAGATTACACCACCATAAGCATGTGCAGAATTATTAACAAAACTACAGCCAACCACAGTCAAATTAGAACCATAATTAAAGATTGCGCCACCACTATAGTCTGCATAATTACTAACAAAAATACAGCCAACCACAGTCAAAGCAGAGCCCCTATTGAAGATTGCACCACCATCCCCTGCATAATTATTAACAAAACTACAATTATAAATACCTACATTATTAGCATTTATATAAAATACACCACCATCCTTTTTATTATTTGTTATAACAGTCTCAGTTCCATTACCAATAATAGCTACAGTCTTAGTAATCTCCATTCTAGTTACAACGTGTGTTCCATCTGCAAGGTAAATTGTACCATTAGCTAGTACTGCATTCAATGCATGTTGGATAGTTTTAAAAGGACTGCTCCAGCTAGCTCCTGTATTATTTTCATCATTACCATTTGCAAAGTCCACATAAGCATTATTATTATCCACAGGAACTGTTAATGTTTGGTTGTCTACACTAGCTACTATATCATAAACACCTATTACTGGAGTGTACTCTTTTGTAAAAGTTCCATTAACAATTTTCTCAGCAGTAGTTGCTCCATTAATAGTTAAGTTAAGGTCACGTGAAATTGGTAAAATCTCATTAGTTCCATTTCTATAGAAATTAACAACTACAGAGTTAGAAGTAGCTGTTAAGTTTAAAACAGCATGAGAATTAGAGGTAAATTTAGAATTATAAATATAAACTAATTCATCCCAGACTGGAGTGTTATTACCCCACCAATTATCATTAGCTGTGCATGAATCTGCAGCATAGATTGCATTACCATTACTGGTTGCTTTGTTATTAATAAATACAGAGTTATTTACAGTAAAACCAGAACCATGATTATGAATAGCTCCACCATCACCATTTGCAGAATTATTAACAAAACTACAGCCACTCACAGACAAATTAGTGCCTTCATAATTAAAGATTGCACCACCGCCCAAACCAGATGCAGAATTATTAACAAAACTGCAACCAACCACAGACAAATTAGCACCTTCATAATTAAAGATTGCACCGCCATAATTAGTACTTGCAGAATTATTAACAAAACTACAATTATAAATAGCTACATTACTAGCAGTTACATAAAATACTCTATTTTTACCATTACTTGTTATAACAGTCTCAGTTCCATTACCGGTAATAGCTACAGTCTTATTAATCTTTATTTGCTCATCTACTTCATAGGTTCCATCTGCAAGGTAAATCCTACCATTTTCTGGTACTATACTCATTGCTTTACTAATAGTTTGAACAGCCTTATCCCAGTTAGCTCCATTATTAGAATCATTACCTTTTACGCTGTCCACATAAACATAATTAACAAAGTCAGCAGATAGCTCCTGATTATCAACACTGATTGTTAGAGCATAATTACCTTCAGGAGCTTTGTAGGCTTTTGTAAAAGTTCCATTAACAATTTTTTCAGTAGTGATATTATTACCAATAGCTAATTTAACATCACGAGAAATAGGTAAAACAGTATTAGTCCCATTTCTATAGAAATTGATAGTTACAGAGTTAGAAGTAGCTGTTAAGTTTAAAACAGCATAAGAATCCGGATTAACAGCACCACCACCAGAAAGTAAGTTTGCCCAATTTGGAGTGTTATTACCCCACCAATTATCATTAAGGGTGCAATATTGAGAAAGAGTATAAATATAAATTACATTACCATCATTATTAACAAAAGTAGAATTACTTACAGTCAAACCCCAACCGCCATAATTAAAGATTGCACTACCATAATCACCTGCAGAATTATTAATAAAACTACAACCATCAATAGTCAAATTATTATTACCTATATAGATTGCACCACCATTAAACCCTGCAGAATTATTAACAAAACTACAATTATAAATAGCTATATTAGCGGCAGTTATATAAAATACTCCTTGATTATTTTTATTATTTGTTATAACAGTTTTAGTCCCATTACCAACAATATCTATAGCCACATCATGAATATTTATTTGACTATCTACAATATGTGTTCCATCTGCAAGGTAAATCTTACCATTAAATGACATTAGCCTCATTGCTTTACTAATAGTCTGAACAGCACTATCCCAGCTAGTTCCATTATTAGAATCATTACCTTTTACAGGATCCACATAAATATACTCATCATTAATAAAACTAAGAATTACCTTCTCATTATCCACAATAGCTATTATCTTATACTCACCAGTAGGAGTATTATACTTATATGTAAAAGTTCCATTATCAGTTTTACCAGTAACAGGCACTTGACCAGGAATAACTAAAGTAACATTACGAGAAATAGGTAAAACCTCACTAGTTCCATTTCTATAGAAATTAACAGTTGCCACATCAATAGTAGCTGTTAAGTTTAAAACAGCATAAGAAGCATGAGCAACATTAGTAGTAACTAATTCATCCCAGACTGGGGTGTTATTACCCCACCAGTTATCATTTGCTATGCAAGATTGAGAACTATAAATTGCACTACCTTCGTTTGCAGAATTATCAACAAAACTACAACCAACCACAGTCAAACCAGAACCATTACTATAGATTGCACCACCATTACTTGCAGAATTATCAACAAAACTACAACCACTTACAGTCAAAGCAGAACCATTATTATAGATTGCACCACCATTACTTGCAGAATTATCAACAAAACTACAATTACAAATAGCTACATTACTAGCAGTTATAGAAAATGCTCCACTTTTACCCTTACTTGTTACGACAGTCTCAGTTCCATTACCAACAATAGCTACAGTCTTATCAATAGCTATTTGACTAGCTACAACGTGTGTTCCATCTGCAAGGTAAATCTTACCATTAGCCTGTACTGCATTCATTGCATGTTGGATAGTTTTAAAAGGACTACTCCAACTATCACCAGTATTATTCTCATCATTACCCTTTACAGGATCCACATAAACATTATTATTATCCACACTAACTGTTAATGTCTCTTTGTCTACACTAGCTACTACATCATAAATACCTATTTTTGGAGCTGTATACTCTGTTTTAAATGTTCCATTAACAATTTTCTTAGCACTAACCTCTTGAGTGTCAATAGTTAAGCTAAGGTCACGTGAAAATGGTAAAACAGTAGTAGTTCCATTTCTATAGAAATTAACAGATATAATATTAGCAGTGGCTGTTAAATTTAAAAACGCATAAGAATCATGAGCAACCTTATCATTGACTAATTTTTCCCAAACTGGGTTGTTAGTACCCCACCAATTATCATTAGCATTGCAAGGCAAATCACTATATAGTACAGTATCTGCAGAGTTATTAACAAAAATACAACCGCTGACAGTGAAATTATCTCCAAGATTATAAATTGCACCACCCTCACCAAATGCAATGTTATTTGCAAAAGTACAATTATAAATAGCCACATCATCTGCAGTTATCCAAAATAATCCCCAATCATCATTATTATTAGTTATAACACTTTTACTTCCATTACCAACAATAGTTATGGCCTTATCAACACCTATTTGAGTAGTTACTTTGTATGTTCCGTCTGCAAGATAAATCCTACCATTAGCTGGTACTAAAGTCAATGCTTTAACAATAGTTTTAACAGCCTTATCCCAGCTAGTTCCGTTATTATCATCATTACCTTTTACAGGATCTACATAAATATAATTAATAAAGTCAACAGATAACTTTTGATTATCAACACTAGCTGTTATAACATAATTACCTTCAGGAGCTTTGTAGGCTTTTGTAAAAGTTCCATTAACAATTTTTTCAGTAGTGATGTTATTACCAATAGCTAAAGTAAAATTACGGGAAATAGGTAAAACCGTAGTAGTTCCATTTCTATAGAAATTAATGCTTGCAGACTTGTAAGTAGCTGTTAAATTTAAAACAGCATAAGAATCATGAGCAATATTACTATTAACTAATTTTTCTAAATTTGGAGTGTTATTACCCCACCAATTATCATTAGCCTCACAAGATTTATAACTATAGATTGCATCACCAGTATCATTTGCTTTGTTATTAACAAAAGTAGAATTACTTACAATAAAACCAGTACCAGCATTATAGATTGCACCACCATTATCCTTTGCTTTGTTATTAACAAAACTACAACCAACCACAGTCAAACCAGAACCACCATAACTACAGATTGCACCGCCATTACTCAGTGCAGAATTATTAACAAAACTACAACCACTCACCGTCAAATTAACACCATCATTATAGATTGCACTACCCCTTGTTGCAAAGTTATTAATAAAACTACAACCACTCACAACCAAACCAGCGCCTTTATTATAGATTGGACCAGCGGCTTTAGCAGTATTATTAACAAAAGTACAATTATAAATAGCTACATTGTCTGCAATTATATTAAATACTTTTTTACTACTTTTATTATTATTTATAACTGTCTTAGTTCCATTACCAATAATAATCACAGGTTTATCAATTGTTATTTGACTAGCTACAATGTGAGTTCCATCTGCAAGGTAAATATTACTATTATTTTTTATTATTTTCATTGCATATTCAATAGTTTTAATAGGATTACTCCAGCTAGATCCATTATTAACATCATTACCCTTCTCATAATCTATGTAAACATCAGATAACTTGCTAAAGCAAAGAGTTAATTTCTGATTATCAACAACCACAGTTATATTATACTCATCAATTAAAGAAGTATAATTTGTTTTAAAAGTTCCATCAACAATTTCATCAGTAGTAATATTATTACCAATAGCTAAAGTAAAATTACGGGAAATTGGTAAAACCTCACTAGTTCCATTTTTATAGAAATTAATAGCTACAGATGTGTAAGTAGCTGTTAAGTTTAAAACAGCATAAGTATCATGAACAACATTACCACTGACTGATTTTTCCCAATCTGTGTTAGAACCCCACCAATTATCATTAGCCCTGCAAGACCCAACACTATAGATTGCATTACCATTATCTGCAGAATTATTAACAAAAATACAACCATCCACAGTCAAATTATAACCACTATTATAAATTGCACCACCACTACCAGTTACAGAATTATTAACAAAACTACAACCACTCACAGTCAAATTATCACCAGAATTATCGATTGCACCACCATAATCCGCAGAATTATTAACAAAACTACAACCACTCACAACAACCAAACCATCACCCTGATTCAAGATTGCACCACCATAACCTGCAGAATTATTAACAAAACTACAACCACTCACAGTAAGATTACCTCCCGAATGATGGATTGCACCACAATTTGCAGAATTATTAATGAAAATAACATTAATTAAAGTTAAATCACCCATATTAAAAATAGTAGCTCCAGCACCAAGAGTATTATTACCATTAACTAAAGTGACATTAGTTAAACTAACAGTAAAACCATGACTTATAGTAAAAATCGCTCCCAAATTATTTGCATCAATAATCAATCCATTACCATTGATAGTAATGTTTTTAGAAATAGTAATTCCAGCACTAAAAGAAGTTTGTTCACTAGTAGTCATTTTATAGTTAGAATCAAGTGTCAAAGTGTCGCCAGCTCTATTTATTGCAACCTCCAACCCAGTAAATGATTTAGTAATTGTTGCACCATCAGTTACAAAATTAGAATTACCTTCATTTAAAATTAGTTCGTTATTAGAGTTCGTTAAATTATTTTCAGAAAAAGTAGTTTCATCATTACTAGATTTTACACCTAGTGTGTTTTCATTATCATCACTTTGTGGTTGTATACCACTACTATCATCTTTAGATGCTTGATCTAAAGATGTTTCTTCTTCATACTCAGAAGCTATAACTTCCGTTCCTGTATCATTCATTAAATCTGTACTAACAGTCATATCTGTGTCAGTAAGCTCTAATGAAGACGTATCTTCAGCACTAGCTATGCCTATTGATAGCAATGCGAAGATTAGTATTATAAAAATAATACACTTATTTTTTAACATTTTTATTCCCCAATTTATTTTTTAAGAAGATATAATTCCCCATTTTAATTCTAACTTAAAAAAGTAGGGTTTTTAGAATTTAATAGGCTCTTCTCAAAACATACTTAATGTTGATTTTATATTTTAAATAACAATATACAACATTCCAATACACCATAGTGTATACTAATAATGTATACTTTTATTTAAGACAAAGTGAATATTTAATATTTATTATTTAATTCCAAGAAAGAAGAAGTATATAAAATTAAATTAAAAGCTGAACAATGTTTGAATGAATTTAAAAATAAGGAATAAACATAAACTAAAATAGCTATTAAATTGTGATTAATTAAAAATAGTTTAAAAAAAAGAAGTGAATAGCTAAATTCACTTCTAAGAAATAGTTATTTTGTTTCCAACTTGGTAATCATTCCACATAGATGTAATAATATATTCGCCTTTGTCTAAATTAATATTTAAACTAGCTACTCCATCATTACCTGTATTTTTACTGTAGAATTTACCATTGACATTAAACTGGACTGTTTGATTAACTAATGGATTACCTTGACCATCTAAGACA
>CAVDAS010000089.1:0-7819 GCA_963606955.1 Bacteroidaceae bacterium | reverse complement strand
GCATTGTCAATAAATCTATAATTTAATAAATGCCATTCTTTTTATTATTTTAATAGTAAATAATTCTTTATTTTATTTAAGTATTATGCTATTTTTTATGTTGAAGTAAATATTAAAGAGTGGGATTGCGCTGATTTAGGTTATGGATTTGATTTAAATTCAAACAAAAATAGTTTCCTAGTTTGTGATAATGGAATAAAATACCGATTTAATATTAATCGCGAAAGCCAAACGATTAAAAGATTAAATCGTTCATTGGCCACTAAACAAAAAGGAAGCAAATTATTTCCAAAAAATTCTCAAAAGACTACAAAAAGCATACGACCACCGCACCAATAAATTAAATGACTGTTGCCAAAAATTATCAACATAACTAGTCAAAGAAAATGATGAGGGTTCCGAAAAATTAAAAAAAGTAATACTGATAACAAATAATTCTGCCTATTTAACCCGGATATGCCTATTTCGTAATACTTTTATTGGGGATTTTACAGATAAAAACAATTATTCGGAACACTCATGATACTATTGTAATTGAGTCCAATTGGAGCAGTATTAAGATTTTAATCGGTGGAGAACAAAATAATTGATTTCCATTAGAAAGGTTTAAAGAGATGATTAAATATAAAGTTTAATTGGTATAAACCTAAAAGCAAAAGGTTTAATTGAAGTAGACCCAAATGGACATCAAAATCCTCCCATAATGCGGATATGTTAATAATGAAGTAGTTGTTCAGATGAGAGAATGAGAATGTCCGAAATGCCATGCATTTCATGATAGGGATATTAATTAATAGCTTTCGCCGAGGGAACAGCGGTTAGTTGCCTAGCTTTAACGTTAGGAATCCACCACTTCTCAAAAGTGGTGGTAGTTCAAAGGTTAATTAATATAATATAATATAATATAATAATTGAGGTTATAATATGGGTATCAAAAATCTGTTTTATAATAATGAATCGTTAAGTAATTTATTAAATGAAAAGTATCCTGAAATCTTAAAATCAATTAAAAACGAAGGTTATAATCTTGAATTCCAGGATTATGATATTTTTAAAGAAATTTATTTTGAAAATCAAGTTGTTGGTTTTGTAACTTTTGAGAAAATTATTCCTTCAAATAATCATTTTTGGATTATGGATGCATATATTATTCCGGAATATAGGGGCAATAATTTATTTTTCGATTTTTTGTTACTGTTGATTTTATGTGATAATTTTGAGTTTTATCCACGAAAACCAACAAAAGCATTTATTAATGTTTTATTAAAAAATGGTTTTGCATTTAAGTTAACTTCTAATTTTGTTGTAAGTTATTTTAAGTTTATGGTTGATGTTAATTTCGAAATTTATAAAAATCAAAAAATAAAACGTTTTTATAAAAATCCATCTCTATTACTGCCATATAAAGCTAATCTATTTGATATGGATTTATGTAGTGTTATGGTTAGGGATCCTAATGTAGATTTTATTAAGTATGATGATTTTTTTGCTTTAACTGAACCCCGTAAATATGATTTTAAAAAATATAATTGTCGTAAAAAGCTTAAACGTGTTAGTGAGGGCTATATTGCTGATAGATTTGAAACATGGGTGTTTAACTATGATGAAATAGAAGAATTCATACAAATAAAAGACGAGGAAATTGCAAATTATTTGCTTGTTGACAATCGCATTGGAAATGAAGATAAATTATCTGATAAATTTATAAATGCATTAGAAGAATCAGATTTAAGTATTGATGATGGCTTTAAAATAAGAAATCATATAGTTGATAAATTAGACTCTGGTGAATTAAATGAGAAATCGTATATTCGAAGAGTTGGTTATTTACTAGATTGTTTTGAGGCTATTGACAAAAAAATCGATGATTTTGACGAATCTATTGAAACCTGTCCTTTTTGTGGAGAAGATGTTTCCGATTATCTAAGATCTTGTGAAACATGTGGTCTACATATAAGAGAAATAGATTTTGAAGAACATGCAATAAATGGGCTTAAAAATACGTTTAAAGAATTTTTAGATAGTTTGAATATTGATGATCAGGATATTGATGATTTAAATAGTCTTGATATAGGTAATCTTCTTGATTTTGATGAAGTTATGGATTTTGTTCCTATTGAAGAGGATGACGCATTAAAAGAATTTAAAGAGTTTTTCAATAAACATATGTTAAGTTATGATTTTGATGAATTTTTAGAGTTTTATAATTTGCATAATGAAAATCATAGTCTTGAAGAAATGATGGATTTATTCCTTGAGGATAAATTAAATAACTCATTAGGCACTAAAAATGAATTTGATGAATATTTATCTTATTTAATTCATTATAGTCTCTATAATGTAGATGTTGGAAGATATGATGATGCTTTTATTAAATTAGCACAATTATCAATATTAGCTTCAAATGAATCTAGGAATAAAAATGAGATTTTATTATCAAATCCATTTTTACCGGATATTTGGTTTATAGTTACTGCTTTGAAAGATGGTGATTATTCATTTGATGTTTCTAAATTGTTTGATGTGGCTGTAAATACTTTCAAAATTGAAAAATATAATAAAAATCATGATGAAGTTTTAGACGAGCTTAAAGAAATTTTTAATTAGAATAAGTGAGTAATCACTTTTCTAAAAACTATTTATAAAATCAATACATTATTAATAAATAATGAAATTTTTTTCTAAAACAAATATTGATGATAGGCAGGTATGGGTTGAAGTTCTCTCTAAAATAGCCAATCCGGTTTTAACTAACATAGCTAATGAAACTTTAAAAAAGAACATGCCTGTAGAGTATGTTAAAAAAGACAGAGCTAAATTTGCCCATCTTGAAGCTGTAGGTCGTTTAATTTGTGGTATTTCTCCATGGCTAGAATTAGGCCCAGACAATACTGTTGAAGGTAAATTAAGAGAAAAATACATAAATTTAACAACTAAAGGATTAGTTAACATATGCAATCCTCAATCAAAAGACTATCTTATTTTTGATGAACCATATCAGCCGTTAGTTGATGCAGCACACTTGGCTGAAGGTTTACTTAGGTGTAAGACTCAAATCTGGAATAGAATAGAATCAGATGGTCAACATATGATTTTAGATGCTTTAAAAAAGACCCGCGGTATTGAGCCATGGATTAATAATTGGGTTTTATTTCCTTCAATGATTGAAGCTTTTATATTGGATATCACTGGAGAATGTGATTTTGAGAGACTTACAAGGGGAGTTTATCTCTATCGTGACCAATGGTATTGTGGAGATGGCCAATATGGTGACGGACCAAATTTCCACATGGATTATTACAATAGCTATGTTATCCATCCGATGTTAACCGATACATTAATGATTATGAGAAAACACAATATTGAAGGTCATGAATTTTTAGATACTCATTTAACCAGATTAACCCGTTATGCTACACAATTGGAAAGGTTAATATCTCCGGAAGGAACATATCCGGTTGTTGGCAGGTCAATGTTATATAGAACAGCTGCTTTTCAGGCATTAGGTCAGGCCTGTTTACTTGAAAGATTAGATAATAATGTCACACCAGAACAAGTTAGATGTGGCCTAACAGCAGTTATTAAAAGACAATTCGGGGATAATTCTAATTTTGATAAAAGTGGATGGTTAAGATTTGGTTTTAATGGAAAACAAGTTAACATAGCTGAAGATTACAGCAATACTGGTAGTTTGTATCTATGTACTACAGGATTTTTACCCTTGGGCCTACCTGAAAATCATAAGTTCTGGAGTGGCCAATATAAAAAATGGAGCAGTTTAAAAGCTTGGAGCGGAGAAGATATTGATTCTGATATGTATCTTAAAGAGTAGATAGATTTCCGTAGTTGTAAAGCTTAATATCTTTAGGTACTTCCTTTATTATATTTTTAGTATCAAATATAACTGGCGTTTCCATGTTTTGTTTAATTAAATCATAATCCAGGTTTTTAAACTCATTATGGTCACATAAAATTAAAATCAGGGAAGCATCTTTGGTAGCTTGGTTTAAATCAACAAATTCCTCATTAGCTACATGCGGGTCCCAAACATTTATTTCATAGTTATCTTCTTTTAATTTAGCTATTATTTCATATGCAGGGCTTTCTCTGTCGTCTCCAGTGTTTCCTTTATATGCAACGCCTAAAATAGCTATTTTACCATTTGGGGTTATTTTTTTAACATTTTCATATACAAACTCAGGCATTGAGTTATTAGTGTCTCTAGCTAGTTTTATTATTTTTGCATATTCTGGAGCTTTTGAATAAATGAAATACGGATCAATAGCTAGACAATGGCCTCCAACTCCTGGTCCTGGTGAGTGCAGGTTAACTCTTGGGTGTTTATTAGCCATTTCAATTACATCTAGGGCATTTACTCCGATTTTTGTACATATTTTAGTAAGTTCATTAGCTAGTGCAATATTAACATCTCTAAAAGTATTTTCCATACATTTAGATAACTCTGCAGTTTTAGCCTCTGTTTTTATTAAATCACCTTCAACAAATTGGCCATAAACTTCACTAGCTTTTATTGAACATTCAGGGGTTATTCCACCTACAATACGGTCATTATGAACTAATTCATACATAATTTTTCCAGGAAGGACTCTCTCAGGGCAATGGGCAAGGTATAAGTCTTTTCCTATTGTATAACCGGCATTTTCAAAAATAGGTTTAACATAATCATCCATAGACATAGGGGCTATTGTAGATTCGACAATAACAGTGTTTCCTTTTTCCAAATAAGGAAGTATTGATTCACATGCACTAATAACATAGCTTAAATCACATGTGTAACTTTCGGCAATATATGGTGTTGGAACAGTTATTATAAATGCATCTGCTTTTGTAGGGGTTGTTGAGGCACTATATACTCCTTTTTCAACAGCTTTTTTAATTATTTCTCCAATTCCAGGTTCTTCAATGTGAATTTTTCCCTGATTTAGAGTATCTACAATCTTCTGGTTAACATCTACTCCAACAACTTCGCTATGACTTTTAGTAAAAAGTGCAGCTGTTGGTAGTCCAATATATCCTTGTCCGATAATACAAATTTTCATAATTAAAAAGCCCCTTTTATTTTCAAATAATTAAATATATTATGTTTTGTAATATAAATAATATTTAGTTAAAATAGGGATAATTATGAAAGTTTTAATAACAGGATCTAATGGAATGTTAGGTCAGGACTTAATAGAAGTTTTAGGCAGGCAGCATGAATTAATACTTACAACATCTAAAACATTAGATATTACAGATAAAGACCACACAATCGAATTTATATGTGAAAATAAACCGGATATAGTTATAAACTCTGCAGCATACACCAATGTTGACGGATGTGAAGAAAACCAGGACTTAGCTTTCAGTGTAAATGGTGAAGGCCCAAGAAACTTAGCTCTTGGATGTAAGGAAGTCGGCTGTCCGTTAGTTCATATCAGTACCGATTATGTTTTCAATGGAGAAAATGACACTCCGTGGGTTGAGGATGATGAAATTGGTCCGATAAGTGTTTATGGAAAAAGTAAACTTGAAGGGGAAGAAGCTATTCAGGAAATCCTTGATAAATTCTTTATTATACGTACAGCATGGTTATATGGAGTTAATGGTGGAAATTTCCCAAAAACAATGCTGGAACTAGCTAAAACGCATGATGAATTAACAGTAGTTTATGATGAAGTAGGAAGTCCAACATACACACTGGATTTAGCTAAAGCTATTGGAGAACTTATAAAAACTTCTTATTATGGAATTTATCATATTACAAACTCAGAAAGTTGCTCATGGTGTGAATTTGCAAAATACATCTTTGAAATAGCTGATGTAGATGTAAAAGTCACTCCAGTAACAGCTAGTGAATTTGCAAGGCCAGCACCAAGACCTAGCTATTCTGTATTAAGTAATAAAAGATGGGTTGATAATGGTTTTGAACCTTTAAGAAGCTATAAACTAGCTATTAAAGATTATATTAATATTTTGGGTGAATATCATGTTAAATGATTTTGATTTAGATAAAGAAAGCCCATTCCAGCCAGGAAAACCAGTTAGTCCTGATTATTTTAAAGGAAGAACTAAAATAATTAAAAAGATTTTAAGATATCTGAACAAAGCAGAAAAGTGTGATGTTCAGCATTATTTTATCACTGGAAAAAAAGGTATGGGTAAAACATCTCTAGCAAAATATGTTCAAGATTTTGTTAAAGATCGGATGATTGGAGTGTACATATCAAATAAAGGGAATCACAGTTTGGAAAATTTAGTAAAACAAATTTTAGAAGAATTAATTAACTCTGCACCAAAAGATTCTGTTAAATCTAAAATTAAAAATATTTTTGGGAATTATGTCGAAAGCATAGAAATTAAAGGAACTAAACTTAATTTTAAATTAGATGAATATGCATCTAAAGATATTGTTGATAATTTTTTATATTACTTAAATAAAACATATGAGGAATTAGAAACTAAAAAAGGTATTTTTCTAATCATCGATGATATTAATGGTTTATCTGAGTCAAATGAATTTGTTAATTGGTATAAAAGGTTTGCAGATTCTATTGAAATGCGGGATTATCATATTCCATTATATGTTTTACTAGCCGGGTATCCTGAGAAATTCAATATTCTTGTAAATCAAGATGAATCCTTTGCAAGAATTTTTCATTATGATAATATTGATTATTTAAATTCTAATGAAATTAATGAGTTTTTCCAAGATACGTTCAATAGTGTGGGGATTACTTGTGATGAGGAGTCTTTAAAGTATATGGTGTCTTTCTCAGAGGGTATTCCTTTAATGATGCAGGAAATAGGTGACTCTGTTTATTGGGAAGTTGAAGGAAATATTGTTAATAAAGAATATGCAATTAAGGGTATTATTGAAGCAGGTAGATTAATCGGTAAAAGACAAATAAAACCAGTTATGGATAAATCGATTCGTAGTGAAAATTATGAAAGTATTTTGATGAAATTGGCCGAAAATTCAGTTGATTCATTTAAAAGAAGTGATTTTGAGAAATTTTTATCCACATCTGAGAAAAAAGTTTTTGCTAAATTTCTTCAAAGAGCAACAGAACTTAATATTTTGGAATCTGTTGGCAGAGATAAAAGCGGAAGGTATAAATTTAGCAATAGATTGTATTTAGTTTATTTCATGATTTTAAATTTAGAAAAAAATGAGGTATAAGTATCGGGTGTAAAAATAACATTTAATGTAAATGCCATCTTCCATTATAGAACAATAAATGTTAATACTGTAGCTAGCTTAAATATCAATTTAATACTGTGAATATATATTTAAAGAATTGTTCTTATTTTTTTGAAAAAATAATGCATGAATCAATATGATTTTCAAAAATAAGGAAAAATACTTATATTTCAAGGACATTAAAGAAAATGGTGGTCTCATTGATTTCGAATCGTGAAAAAGAATTTGATTTTGGAAAAAATGTAGAAGAATTTACTAAATTCAAAGACTGCTTAATTAAATTAAGCGAAAAATATGGTTTAGGCGAAATCTTTTTTGAAAAAGAAAACTGCAATCAGTTAAATTGTTTTTTCATAAAAGCACCAAAATCCTGGCCTTTAGAAAAAGTAAGAAAAATATGGAGAAAAGTAGAAAGTGAATCTGAAGAATTTGCTAAAAAAGAAGACATAATGTCAATTTATATGATTACACTTATTATTGTTGAAAATTAGGGCATTAAATGAAATGGAGGGTTTTAATTGGTTCATGCATATATTTCCCGACATTTATGTAAAAAACACGGTTGTGTCAATTTGTTAGTTGGTGATTTTGTTTTTTGATTTTTTTCACTTAAAT
>CAVDAS010000088.1:0-7860 GCA_963606955.1 Bacteroidaceae bacterium | reverse complement strand
CCTCCTCCAAGACTTCCAAAGAATATAAATCCTAAAAGCAGGACAAAAACATATTTTATTTCTAATTCATTTTTAAAAAACAAATCTGATTTATAATAAGCAATTACAAGAATTATAATACTTACCACATAAAATAACACAGTATAAATGTCAAATTTTATAAATAAAACACTTAAAGCTATTGCAGTAAAAATATCTGTTATGAATGTTGCAATCATTATTAATTTTCCAATTTTGTATTTAAACAATCCTTTTTCACTTAAAACAGAATAGACAACTGCAATACTTGTTTCAGATAATGCAGTACCTGTTAATAGTGAGGGATTTAATCCCCAGCCTATAATGAAATAGGTTACTAAAAATACACCTAAAAATGGGATTAAAAATGATAAAAATCCTATTGTAAAGCTTTCTTTAAAATTATCCCGCATTAAGTCAACATCAATTTCTACTCCAGCTAGAAATGTAAGTAATATTCCTCCAAAACTAGCTATATAACTCATTCAGGATTCGATATTGAAAAATCCCAGATTTCCTATGATTACTCCTATTGTAATTTCAACTACGGTTATGCTAATGTTTGTTTTAATTGAAATTACACTAGCTAGAAGTATTAGTATTCCTAAAATTAGTGGAAATACATCGGCCATTAAAATATCCTCCTAAGTTTTTATTAACATAGGAGTTATCAGCAAAAAATTGCGGTTTGAAAATAAGTTTTTTCTGGTGAACCCCATCACCAAGTTATTCTTTTAAATATCATGTTATTTAAAGCTTTCATTGTGAATAAACTTAAATGATTTTTGCGGGTGGGTGTTGTGTTTTTTTGAAATTGACATTGGAAGATTGTTCTTCTTTATTTGGTGTTGAATTTACTATTTCGTTTCAATCCAGTGTTATATTAGCCATATGTGTGTTTTAATATTCGCATGGCCTTATTTTAAACAATATTTCATCTTCAAAGCAATTTTGCACTTTGTTATTAGAAAAAATTAAATAATAATTGTTTAAATAAGTTTATTTAATTGGTAGGTGCATAATATGGAAAACATAAACACTTTAAAAATAGAAAATTTTGGACCTATAAAACAGGCAGATATTGATATATTGCCATTAACGATTTTTATTGGTCCTAACAGTTCAGGTAAATCATTCATTGCTCAGATTATTCAATGTTTTAATACTCGTTTTGATAATCATGCTGATATGTTTGATGCAGCATTACATTCAACCAAATTTTTTGATAAACAATCTGAAGAATTATTTTCTAAATTCCGTAATCAAATAATTGATTCTATCAAAAACAAACCTTCCCATTCTCTTAAAATTCCTATTTGTGAGTTAAAATACTTAATTGATAATGGGATCTTAAAATATTTTCCAGAATTATTTGAAGATAAAATTAAAAGACAATTTGATGTTAAAAATTTAGATGATTTGATTCAATTTAAAGAAAATTACTTTAAAATTGAAATAAATGATTCTATTTTATTTAAAGAATTTGATAAAACATTTAAAATGGAAAGTTCAATTATAGAGTTGCCTTTATCTGATAAACCGGAAATTAATGATGAAATAGTTTTAAAATTAGATAAAGATGATGAGAACATATTCATTAATTTCAATTCATTGTTAGCAAACAAAAATTTTAGAAATGAAAACGAGATGATTCATTATATGATTTATGCTCTTTTTGGAGTATCAATATTTGAAGATATGCTTTTAAAAAATTCTTATTATATTCCTGCCGAAAGATCAAGTTTTACAAAAGATAAAACAATTATTTCTAAAAGAATTCAAAATAAAATAGATTTTTCAAAAAATCAGGAAGATTTTGCATTATCGTTGTTTAATTTAGAAGTGGATGAAAAAGGCAAATTTTATGATTTGGCATGTAATTTTGAAAAAGAACTCTCTGGAGGGCATATTATTTTAAAAAAAGATGACTTGTATAATAGTGTAAAATATTTGGATTTTAATGAGGATGTTATGCAATCTCCGAAATTACTAGCTACTTCTTTAAATGAAATGGCTGCAATCATTCTTCATTTAAAATATATATTAAAAGAAGATGATTTGCTGGTTATTGAAGAGCCTGAGGCTCATTTACATCCTAAAAATCAACGTATTTTGGTTAAATATATTGTTGAAGCGATTAATATGGGGCTTAATGTTTTAATTACAACACATAGTGATTATATTATTCATCAATTTAATAATTTCATTCGTTTAGGTAATTTAACTCCTGAGGAGATATCTAAATTAGATTATACTAAGAACAATATTTTAAATTTCAATAATGTTGGTATATATCATTTTAAACAACAATCAAGATACTCTTTTACTCCTGAAAAAATTGAAGTTAATAACACGGGATTTACTGAGGATAACTTCTCAAAAATCACTGAAGAGCTGTATGATGAGTCTATAGATATTATTAATTTTTCATAAGGTTGTGATTTTTTTGGGATTTAAACAGCGATTTATAGAAAATTATGGTGAAAATTATATTTTGGATAAATGTCGAGAAAAGGGATGTTTTTTTAAGGATATTCGAAAAGAGGATTATATAATTCTCGATGGGGATAATCTAGAAAAAAGAAATGGAAGAAGTTCTGTGGATTGCATTATTGTTGGACTAAAAACTAATTTGGATAATAAACATAATATAATTCTATGTGAATTAACTTCTGGTTCAAAGGATTTAAAGAAAGTTAGACAAAAATTTGAAGATGGGGGAAGTTTAGCTGTAAGTATTATGGGAGATATGGGTGAAGAAATAAATAATATTTCTTGTTTGCTTCTAGGTAAGATAAAAGACAATGGTCAACATTTACTTTCTAAAAATTTGATGAATCCTATTTCTATTCGAGGATTTGAAAGGAATGATATTTTTATTCGAAAAGAAGAATGTGGATATAGTGTAAATAATTTTGAGGTCTTTTCATGATTTATACAACAGTTTACAACTCTCCTTTAGGTGAGCTAACACTAGCTAGTAAAAATAATAAACTAATTGGAGTATGGATTAAGGGTCAAAAACATTTCTTTGGAAATCTTAAAGATGAAACTAAAGAAAATAATGATTTGGCTATTTTTAAAGAAACTAAAGAATGGTTAGATAGCTATTTTAATGGTGAAAATCCTCAAATAGCTAATTTGGATTTAAATCCTGAAGGTACTGACTTCAGACTGAAGGTATGGGAAATACTTAAAGAAATTCCATATGGTGAAGTTATAACTTATGGAGAGATTGCAAAAAAGATAGATTCTAATATGGCTTCTCAGGCTGTTGGCGGTGCTGTAGGTCATAATCCTATTTCAATTATTGTTCCTTGCCATAGGGTTGTTGGTTTTGATGGTAAATTAACTGGGTATGCCGGTGGTTTGGAAAATAAGATTAAATTATTAGAGTTGGAAGGTGTAAAAATAAAGGATTTAAAAGTTATTTTTTAAATATTCATAACTTTTTTCAACCCAATTCATTTCATTTACTTCTATGATGTATGTGCCGTTATACTTTTTGTCTTCAAAATTAGAGATGATGCTTTTTAAATCAATAGAGCCATCACCTAAAGCATAGTGAGAGTCATCATCACCATTATTATCATGGGCATGTATGTGTTTAATTGAATCAAAGTACATATCCTCCGGCCCATATCCTGCATGATTTGCATGACCAATATCTAATGTCATTGACATCTCAAGAGAAGTAACCAACTCGTTTAGTTCATAGGGATTTGAGTACATATAACCTCCAAGATCAGGCATATTTTCAATAGCTGCATCTATGCCTAAATCCCGTCCGTATTCTCCAATTTCTTTAATGGACTGCTTATTTAATTCAAATATTTTATCTTCAAAGCCCCTGCCTAAAAAAGGAACAGATCCGGGATGTACAACAACAGTTTTAGCATCTATTTTGTTTGCTAAATCAATAGATTTTTTAATTTCAGCTACTGAAGCTTTTCTAATACTTTCTGTTAAAGATGCTATGTTTAAATTAATAATTGGACTGTGGATGGTGTATTTTAAATTATAATTCTCAAAAATATCTGTATCTAAATCATGATTTGGATACTGATGTAGAATCTCTGCATAATCAAGTCCTAAATTCTCAAAATATTCTAAATTCGTTTTTATATCATCCTTAAATCCGGATAATGTTGATGCACCTATTTTCATTTATTTCACCTATTTTCTAATAGCGGTTATGCTTAAACCCATTTCTATGGCATCGACTAATATGTCTGATAATTCAATGCCTCTTTTTATTTTAATTTCTCCTTTTCTACTTGTTGTAGCTGTAAGTAAATATTGTCCACCAACAAGCACGTCAAAGTTTTGACTGCCATTTTCTTTTCCCAAATCAAGGATTAATTGTTTTTTAGTGTGAATAATATCTACTTCAAATTCTTCACCATAGCTTTGTGTATTTTCAAAAGTTTCAACACCTAAACTTATTCCAATATCCTTTTCAATCTCAGCTATTCTTTTTCCATTTTTACCAATAATTTTCGGAATATATTTTTCATTAATATAGATATTAGCTCTTTCAGGTGAAATTACCTCTACACCTACCTTGGATTTTGGAATTAATCTTTTAATCTTTTTAAGAATTTGCTGTTCAGCTAGTCTGTCTACTGCAGATTTGGATGAAGACTCTTGAGGATTATTAACTAAATCAAGGTCCATTACAATGGTTTGCTCACCATATGTGTAGATTTCATTTTTAAGCTCTCCAGTTTCAAAATCACGAATTTCAATAACTGGTCTTGCCAGGTCTGCTTCTTTCATTCCTGATGGAACTTTAACAGTCATTTTTGTTTCAAAAACTTCTTTAATATCTCCATCTTCAATATAAATACTGGTATCTACTACTGAAGTGATTATTCCAAGTTCTACCCTTGAAGATATCCTTTGTATAGCATCAATTGGCCTTGTTGCATGGACTACTCCAATCATTCCAACTCCGGCCATTCTCATATCTGCAAAAATGTTAAAGTCACTGTTTTTTCTAAGCTCGTCATAAATAGTGTAATCCGGTCTGACAAGCAATAAAACATCTGCAGTATTTTCCATACTTCCTTCTAGGGGAGCATATTGTGTAATTTCTGCGGGAAGCTGTAAATCTCTTGGAGATTCCATTGTTTTTACAATTTTATTTAAATCCTCAGCATAATATTTAGCTAATGCCTGAACAAAGGTACTTTTACCTGCTCCTGGAGAACCTGAGATAAGTATTCCTTCAGCACTATTTCTTATTCTGTCCATTAACTTTTCAGAAATATTATATTCCTCTAAACTGACATTAGCTACAGGTCTGACTGCTGTTATTTCAAAAGCTTCTGAAAATGGAGGTTTTGCCATTGAAATTCTATATTCTCTAGACTGAATAACAGTTGATCCGTCTTTATCTGATTCTAAATAGCTTTTAGGATCACTTCTACTTTTTTCTAATATTTCATTGTAAATCTCTAGAATATCTGCATAAGTGTAGGGTTTATCTCCAATTTTTACAAATTCCACATGTCCAGGTTTTCCTTTTTTAGCCATTGGAACAACATTTTCTTTTAAATGAACAGACATTGTATCGTCGTCAAATAACTGTTCAATAGATAATTCTTTGTGTTTATACTCCTGTTTAAAGTAATAAACTGAGATTCCCTGTGCTTTTGCAGTTTGAGATTGAACCTTATCATTTGTAACTAATGTTCCAAACTCGCTTCTAGCTAAATCTCTAATTAAGCTGTCAATTTCTCCACTTTTAGCATATTTGATGTCATAATTAGTTGGGCGTTTTCCTTTAAATGTAATAGCTAGTTCTCCATTGTCCTGAGCTTCTTGTAATTTTTGAAGCTCTTTTAGACCGTTTATTCCTTCATTTCTATTGGCATTGGCCTGGTGTTCAAGTTCACAGACAACAGCTTCAGGAACAATGATTTCAGGATAGTCCAAATCCTCTTTAGCTATTAATTTACTTATAGCTCCTTCTATTATGGCACTTGTATCTGGTATTATTGTTTTCATTTTAATACACATCATCAGGATTGAAAACTTTTTCTAAAATTGTTTCAAGGTCCTCTTTTTTTATGTTTTCAATATTTTTCGTGTTTAATTTTCTAAAAAAACATGAATAGTAGCCTTCATGACATGCAGCTCCATTTTGTTTGACTTTTAAAACTACTGCATCCATATCACAGTCAACAAGTATTTCTTTAACTTCCTGGGTGTGTCCTGAGCTTTCACCTTTTAACCATTGGGAATTACGTGATGTGCTCCAGTAATGGGCTTTTCCAGTTTCGACTGTTTTTTGAAGAGCTTCTTTGTTCATATTAGCTACCATTAATATTTGTCCGCTTTCCCAGTCTTGAGCAATGGCAGTAATGACTTTTTGACCATTTATTTCATGTCTAAAATTAATTTCCATTGTTTATACACCTTTAATATAATCAACTACATTATCAAGGTCTACTAATTCCTGGTTTCCGCTTTCCATGTTTTTAATAGTAATTTGGTTGTTTTCTAAGTCTTTAGCTCCAATAATAGCTACCTGTTTTACTTTGATTTTATTGGCATAATTCATTATTTTCTTGAATTTTTTACCGTTTAAATCAACATCACAGGATATTCCCTCAGATCTTAAGCTTTGGGTTATTTCATAAGCTTTTAGTCTTACATCATCAGAAATTGGAGCTACATAAATATCAATAGGGCATTCAAGTTCTTCTGGGCTGGCCAGTTCTTCAATTGCATTCATTAGTCTGTCAAAACCAAATGCAAAACCTGTTGAAGCTACTTCCTGGCCTCCAAAGACTTTAATTAAACTGTAGGTTCCGCCACCGCAAACCTGTTTTTGAGCTCCGAGAGACGGAATATAGACTTCAAATACAATTCCGGTATAATAATCAAGTCCTCTGGCTACTCCTAAGTTTAAGGTGTAATTTTCCATTTTAAAACTAGCTAGTGTATCAATTAGCTGTTTTAATTCATTTAGAGCATCGTGAGATTCTTCATATGGTGCAACTAACTTTTCAATATCCTGAATAATGGATTTATCTCCAACTAAATCAATTAATTCAAATAAAACATTGTTTAGTTCTTCATTATCTATAATTGGATTATCTCCGGTTAATGATTCTTTTAGGAGGTCTTTATCTCCTTTATCAATAACAACCATAACTTCTCTTTGAGTAGCTGTATCTATGTTGAAATGTTTAAATAATCCGCGGATAATTCCTAAATGGTTTATATTAACGTCAGCACCTGAGATTCCAAGTTTTTCAATAGATTCTGCACACATTGCAATAACTTCAGCTTCTCCCTGTGGTGATTTGGCTCCGATTAATTCACAGCCAAATTGCCAAAATTGTCTGAATCTTCCTTTTTGCGGTCTTTCATATCTGAAACAGCTGCCATAATAATAAAGTTTAATAGGTTTGGATGCAGTTTTTTGAAGCTCGTTTAAGTATAATCTAGCTACTGGAGCAGTGATTTCTGGTCTTAAGGTTAATTCCCTATCAGATTTGTCTTTAAAATTGTATAATTGGTCTACAATTTCTTCTCCAGATTTTGTTGTAAATAGCTTTAATTCTTCAAATAAAGGTGTTTTAATTTCTTGATAAGCATAATTTTCAAATACATTACGTAATATGTTTTCAGCTTTTTTTCGCTCTCTCATTTCATCAAAAAGAAAATCTCTAGTTCCTCTAGGTCTTGTGAACTCCATTGTGGTCCTCCATTAATTTCTTTATAATACTATAAATTCTATTTTTTAAAATATTTATAAGTGTTTAAAAAATTAATGAGTGTTGGCAGATATTCTCAGAATTTAATTGTCGTTCATTTTTATATTAATTT
>CAVDAS010000087.1:0-7876 GCA_963606955.1 Bacteroidaceae bacterium | reverse complement strand
CATAATTTTGTAACACTGGCTCCACCCATAATTGCAATTATTTGGGGTATTAATGGAAGTAGTATTATTGGTATTGCAATTCCTATAATTATACTTATTATAATTGAGTGTAGTGCTGCATTATTAGCTAGTTTATCATTTTTCGCCCCTAAAGCTCTTGCAATTAGTGAGTTTGCACCTGCACCTACTCCATTTCCAAGTCCTACAATAATTATAAATAGTGGTGTTATAAAACCAAGTGCTGCTAGAGCGTCTGCTCCAAGTCCTGATATCCATACACTATCTGCTAAGTTATAAAATACTATAAGGAGCATTGATAGCATCATAGGCCATGCTAGTTTGTTAATAGCTTTTTTTGGATCTCCAGTTATTAATTCAATATTTGAATGTTTGCTGTTTGTTGTATCATCCATTTTTTTCCTCCTTTTTTGTTTTGAATGTTGATTTAGAGATGGTTATTTTACTTCAATGAGTTTTTCCCATTCCTTATTTAAATCCATGATTTTTAAAATAATTTCTTTTCCTTTTTTGGTTAAAGATAATTAGTATTTTCATTTATTTCTTTGTATTTTTGTATTGTACTGGCTACACTTCACTTGTTTATTTTAATTTCACATTAAGATATGTCGTTATTGATAAATATGCAAGTATAGGTGGCATGTGGTGCAGTTATTCAAGACAGTTATTTATATCCTAGAAATAAATGTAATAAACTTAATTAAACAAGTGTGTGCCACATTCATAAAAAATCATTTTATTTGGAAATTTATAGTTTTAATTATATTTTCATAATATATAAAAAGCGGGTACGATATCAATAGACATAACCTTAAAAGAGAGATGTTTGATTTTTAAAATAAGAAAAAAGTTAAATTTAGTCAGCATGACCAAATTTAATTTTAAGTTTTTTAATAAATAAGCTAGCCCATGTAAAACCAAACATGGAACCTATGAATCCTCCAATGATTACTCCCAGGTAAATACCCATTGATCCGTACCCAAGTACGATTCCAATTAAGTATGCAAAGACTACTTCTGCAAATAATGATCTTACAATAGTTATTATTAATGAAGCAGTTCCTTTTCCAACTCCTTGGAATACAAAAGATCCTGCAATACCGAATGGTACGAATACTAAGAATAAACAGAGTATTCTAAGTGCGAATGCTATTTCAGTAGTAAGGTATGCTGTTGATGCAGAATATGAGAACAGTAATGCGATTTGAGGCGCAAATATAAATACTATGGATCCAAGGATAAGTGAAAGTACTAATCCAAATTTAATACTGTATATGAAACTTGTTTTTAATTTGCCATAATCACGAGCACCGTATGCAGCTCCTGCTACTGTTAAAAGTGCGGTAGCTATTCCCATTAATGGAATCATAGCCATTGATACAATTCTCATACTTGCAGTATATACTGCTACTGCGGTTGTTGTTGAAACAATAACAAACATTGCATTTATTGCCATTGTAAGTCCGGATATGATTAATTGTTCTGCAGTAGATGGTACTGCTACTTTCATTATTTCAAAAGTGATTTTTTTGCTTTTTTTGAATCCTTTAAAGCTTAAATTCATATATGTGTCTTTTTTAATCCATATCCAGTATGCCATTACAAGACATGAAATTCCTGCAGATAGTACAGTTGCCCATGCTGCTCCAGCTATTCCCATATTTAAAGTATATATGAAAATTGGGTCGATAACAATATTTAATACTGCAGTAATAGCTATTGCAATTGTAGCTCTGTTTACATCTCCTTCTGACCTTAATATAGCAGAAAGTACTGAAGAAAATAAAAATACAATTAAAAATCCAAATGTAACTACACTATAATCCATACATAAATCTGTAACACTAGCTCCTCCCATAATCACAACTATTTGAGGTATTAATGGAATTAGTATTATTGGTGTTAGAATTCCTATAATTATAGTCATTATAATTGAGTGTAGTGCTGCATTATTAGCTAATTTATTATTTTTAGCTCCAAAAGCCCTTGCAATAAGTGAGTTTGCACCTGCACCTACTCCATTTCCAAGTCCTACAATAATCATAAATAATGGTGTTATAAAACCAAGTGCTGCTAGAGCATCTGCTCCAAGTCCTGATACCCATACACTATCTGCTAAGTTATAAAGCATTATAAGAAGCATTGATAGCATCATAGGCCATGCTAGTTTATTAATAGCTTTTTTCGGGTCTCCAGTTATTAATTCAACATTGGAGTGTTTCCCTTTTGTTGCATCAGCCATTTTTCTCCTCCTCTTGTGTGTTTTTTTGAATGTTAATTGATGAGATGGTTATGTTCCTCATTAATTCAATTATTGTGTTTTCATCAATATCGCAATTTGAATATATGAGGCTCTCCCATTTATTATTTAAATCCATGATTTTTAAAGCAACTTCTTTTCCTTTTTTAGTTAAAGATAATCTGTATTTTCGTCTGTTATTTTCATCTATTTCCTTGTTAATAAATTGTTTTTCTTGTAATTTTTGTATTGATCTGGCTATACTTCCTTTATCTATTTTAAATTGATTTCCAATTTCATCTTGGCATGATGTATCTTTTTGTAATAAATATACAAGTATAGGTGCATGTGCAGAGGTTATTCCCTCTTTTTTAAGACAATTATTTAAATATACCATATATTGTCGGTGTATTATGGAAATAAATGTAATTAATTTAATATCATCGTTTTTAAACGAGTTTACATCACATTTCATAAAAATCATTTTGATAAATTTTATTTTGAAAATTTACAGTTTTAATATTATATTTTTATACTATATAAAACAGTTGGTATGACAACAATTGTCATAACAATAATTGTAATTCACAACAATATTGTAATTAAAAAAAGAAGGATAATTAGATAACTATCCTTCTTTTTTAAATAAAGCTATTATCGCCTAAGTAATCTTTTAAATACTGCATAAATTAACATTACTACTAAAATTACTAATATAATTGGTAGTATAGTTAATAAAATGATGTCATTAACTTTATCGAAGTGATATTCCCTATCAAAATCCATGTGTGATCCATCAGTATGATTTGCAGTGATTTTAGCGAAATTGTATTGTAAATCATAATAGCTAATATATGCTCCTTCGTAATTTATGTAATCTGGAGCTTTTCCATTTTCATCCATATAATTTTTAACAAGTCCGCCCATTTTTATATAATCATAAATTGAATAGGAATCTTTAGTTAAAATAGAATATTTTAATGGAGAATCTGGAGCTTTATAATCTCCAGGATTTTCTAATCCATTCCCATTTAAATAAGAGCTAGTTAAATATAATAGCTGCGGTGCTGAATAGGAGTTATAAGTTCCATTCATTTCACTATCATTACTTTTTAAGAGACTTTCACTGGCATGAGCCATATTTGATGGGTCTAATTTATGGGTTATTACTAAATTATTGTCATATTTTTTAGTGTTATCATAATTATTTATATCATTAACAATCTCTTGGGCGATATATTTGTTTACATCATCATTATTCTGATTTATAATGCCATCAGAGCCTGCATCAGGATATTCTTTTAATGGTTGGATATAGCTAATTCCGGCATCTTTAAGAAAGGTTCCAGGGTTATTAATTCCTGCAAAGATTGTTTTTGAGTAATTATCATCCCATGCTCTTCTTAGAGAATTCTCATTATCTAAATCATAATCGCCAGTATTTACAAATATTAGCTGTTTATCTGTGGTGGAAGTTGAATATTTACTTAAAACTAAAAAATTACCTGGATCAACAGCAGCAAGTACAACACTAACATTTGAATCAGCTTCAATGGCTCTTGTACCTTCTCCGGGTCCTGGAGATTGGCTATCTACAATTACATTAATTTCACCATTGCTTATTTGCTCAATGTATGTCTTTATGGAGTTAAGCATGTTTAAATCATCATCTGTACCCATTATGTTATCTGATGTTAGAAAAACAGTTGTAGTTGCAGATACATCTTGAATTACACTAGCTAATAATAAAATAGCTAATATGATAATTGCAATTTGTTTTTTCATATGTTTATTTCATTTTTTATTCTATAATAATTTTTTTATATTATCGTATTAAATTATTGTTTAAATGGATTATTTTTTGATTTTATTAAATTGTATTCATTTATTAGAAAAAACTTAAATAATCTGAAGTTTAATAAGATTTTTGAGGATTTAAAACAATTATCTTTTATTTTAAGTTCTATATTGTAGTTATTTTGAAAAATAACATTCATTGTATTAAATTGAAATAAATTTATAAATTATAGCTAAGTATTTGATTTTAAAATATTTGGTTTTAGTTAGCTAATTTAATAGTTAAATATTAATTTATGGTTTATTTTCAAATTTTATATCTAAAAAATTGTTATTTTCAAGTTTTATACTAAAATAAAAAGTTTAATTGCTAATTAATAGCTAATTTCAAGTTAATTAATAGTAGTTAAAAGTGTCCTCAAAATAGGAGATTTATAATGTTTAAAAATAAGCAAAAGCATTTTCTTATTTCTATGCTTTTAATGGTTTTATTTTTAGCAACTTTAGGCACAGCTTTCAGTGCTGATTTAAATGAAACATTAGAAGCCCAAGAAGTAAGTATGAATGAAGATAATTTGGAAAATTCTCAAAATAATGTAGTACAAAGTAGTCAAACAACTTTAAATGGTGGTGATTTTAGTATTATTCAAAATGCAATTAATAATGCGGATGATGGTGAAACAATTTATTTAAAAGGCACATATACTGCTCAAAATAATGCCTCTGAAGTTTATATAAATAAAAATGTTAAAATTATAGGTGATTCAAGTACTCTTTTAGACGGAAAAAATATATCTCGTATTTTTTCAATTCAGGAGTCAGGTTCAAAATGTCTATTAAGTAATTTAAAATTTGTAAACGGCCATTCAGGTTATGGTGGTGCAGTGATTATTCTTGGTAAAGATGTAACTATTGAAAATTCAGTTTTTGAAAATAATTATGCAAATCATGGTGGAGGTGCAATTTATGTCCTTTCAGAGATTAAAGATCCTAACAATTATCCAAAAGCTGGTGAAAATTTAGTTATAAAAAATTGTAATTTTACAAATAACTTTGCAAAAATAACAGCAGGAGCTATTGGAGTTTATGGAAACAATACACAAGTTATTGGATGTAATTTTGTATCCAATAGAGTCAAACCAAGCACTGATCGTGAAGCATATGGTGGGGCAATTCAAATAGGTCGTGATGGTTATAATTTAAAAGATAGTGTTTTAGATTGTAATTTTATCAATAACCATGCTCTTACATATGCTTCAGTTGCTTCTCATGGTGGTGCAGGTTGTGTTAGAGATGGTGTAATATATCAAAATTGTAAATTTATTAATAATTCTGCCAGTCAGGGCGGAGCATTAACTTATCATGCATCAGGTAGTATTAAAGACTGTATTTTCATAAACAACTCTGCATCACTTTATGGAGGTGCATTAAGTACAGGTTATGTAGATATGGATATGGATTTAAAAGTAATTAACTGTAATTTTGATGGAAATCGTGCTCCTTATGGAGGTGCTATTCAATTAAAAGGTAAAAATATTGAAATTAAAGAATCTGAATTTAATAAAAACATAGCATCAATAAATGGTGGTGCTGTTAATATTGTAGCTAAAACAGTTACTATTAATAATGATGAATTTAATAAAAACATAGCTTATGTAAATGGTGGAGCTGTTTACATTAATGGAGATAAAACAACTGTTGTAAGTTCTTCATTTGTAGCTAATGAAGCTATTCCTAATGTTAAAAATTTAGATGATGGATTAGGCGGAGCTATTTATATAAATAGTTCTGCAGCTACTGTTAATAATAATACATTTAACTATAATGTAGCAAGAAATGGAAGTGCAATTTATTATGATAAATATGGTTTAAACTGTGTTATTTTAGATAATAGGATGTCTGAAAACCAGGCATGGGTTTATGAATTGCCAGTTTATGCTAAAGATATTTATTATGGTGAGAACGGTGAAATTTCAGCTACAATATTTGGTGGAAATAATATAGCTAAATATGGTGATTTATCTGTTTCAAATGCAATTTATAATGCTGCAAAACAAGATAAAATTAAAGTAAATGGTGAAACTCCAATTTTAGGAGCCATAGATAATGGAAAATTATATCAGGACAGTAGAGAATATAATATGGATGTTTTATTAGTTGTAAGTCATGAAGATGGATCTGTAGTATTTAATAAAACTTTAAAATCTGATTATAAAGGTCATGTTTCAGAAATTTTAGAAAATTTAAAACCAGGAAAATATAAAGTCACTGCAACCCATTTTGAAGATACTTACTACAAATATATTACAAATACTACTTACTTTAGTGTTTATCCTAAAGCTGATCTTCAAGTAAATAAAGACTCTAGTATAATTGATGCTAATTATGGTGATGTAGTAATATGGACTTTAAAAGTTACTAATAATGGTCCAAATATGGGAACTGAAATAGAATTAAAAGACTTAATTCCTGAGGGTTTAGTTATCTTAAGTTGTGATGCTGAAAATTACAACAGAAAAACAGGTATTTTAAATATTGGTTCTCTTAATGTTGGTGAATCTAAAATAATTAATATAAAAACTTCTGTTAATAAAACTGGAACTTTCATAAACAATGCTAGTGTCTCTGGAAAAGAACATGACTGGAATTTAGCTAATAATAATGATTCAGCTAGTATTAAAGTTAATTCTTCTGCTGATTTAGCTATTGTGAAATTAGTTAATAATACAAATCCTAATTATAATGATTTGGTTAAATGGACTTTAAGAGTTACTAATAATGGCCCTGATAGGGCAACAGGTGTTGTTGTATCTGATGTGATACCTAGTGGTTTATCTTATGTTTCTAGTAGTGGTGGTTATAATGCTAGCTCTGGTATGTGGAATATTGGAACTTTGGACAGTGGTAAATCTGCTGTTATTGATATTGTAACGTTAGTTAATAGAACTGGCAGTATTGTAAATGAAGCTAATGTGTCTGGAAATGAATATGATTGGAATTTAAGTAATAACTATGATTCAGCAGGTATTGATGTTAATTATTCTGCTGATTTGGCTATTGTGAAATTGGTTAATGATACTAATCCTAATTATAAGGATTTGGTTAAATGGACTTTAAGAGCAACTAATAATGGTCCGAATACTGCAACTGGTGTTGTTGTTTGTGATATTTTGCCTGATGGTTTAGTTAGTGTTGATAAATCTTTTAATGGAATTTGGAATGTTGGTCAATTACTTGTTAATCAAACAAAAGAGTTAACTATAGTTTGTTTAGTTAATAAAACTGGAAAAATTGTTAATAGAGTTAATATTACTGGTAATGAGTATGATTGGAATTTAGATAATAATAATGATTCAGTTAGTATTGATGTTAATTCTTCTTCTGATTTAGCTATTGAGAAGTTGGTTAATGATACTAATCCTAGGTTTAATTCTTGGGTTAAATGGACTTTGAAAGTTACTAATAATGGTCCAAATACTGCAACTGAAGTTATTGTGGATGATCTACTTCCTAAAACTTTAGTTTATGTTTCTAGTACTGCTAATTATAATGTTATCTCTGGTGAGTGGTCTATTGGAACTTTGGAAAGTGGTAAATCTGTATCAATTGATATTATAACTTTAGTTAATAAAACGGGCACCATTGTAAATGAAGCTAGTGTATCTGGCAGAGAATATGATTGGAATTTAAGTAATAATAATGATTCAGTTAGTATTGATGTTAATTCTTCTGCTGATTTAGCTATTGTGAAATTGGTTAATAATACGAATCCTAATTATAAGGATTTGGTTAAATGGACTTTAAGAGCAACTAATAATGGTC
>CAVDAS010000086.1:0-7912 GCA_963606955.1 Bacteroidaceae bacterium | reverse complement strand
TTTTATTATATGGATATCTATTTTTAATATTATAGATCTTTTGATTGATTTCGCTAATTGCTTTTATAAAAACATCATCATCTTCAAAAATTGTTTTACCTTCAGGAATTAAAATAGCTAGAGATCTCATAGAAGTTAAATCATAAGTCCTAAAAGCTTCCCTAATTTCTTCAAACAAATCTTTCTCATAAAGATTTTGAACAGGATTAAAATAAGGATGTAATTTATAAATTAAATCTAAATAAAGACTATTTAAACTGTCTGAATCATCTTTTGATAACTCAAAGGTGTCTTCTTTTCGCTCAATAGCTAAATCTAATTCATTCATATATTTTTCTAGCATGCCAAGTGAATCCTTGAATTCAGTATCAAGTTTTTCATCAATTTTAGATACCTCTTCACCTTGATTAAACAAATCAATATATCTTTTAGTCATTTCTAATTCAGTATCTAGATTATAAGCTTCACATTCAAGAAAACCAAAACTAAGTAAATACATATCTTCAATTTTTGGGCAAATATGGAACCTTAATTCATCATATTCGAAAATTAATTTAGCTAATTTTTCTTTTAAACTAACTGACATTGCTAAAACCTTAATTCTATATATATGACTTAAACATATTTATAAGTATATAGGTGATTTTAATGGAAATAAAAGAAAATAACCTTAAAGAATTAATTGAAAAATACATGGATATGGAAGAAAATGCGCAAAATCATGAAGAATTACACCAATTAGGACATGAAATTGATCATGTAATCTTTGATAATAATTTTTATCTTGTAACTCACAGTAATGGTGAAGAAAAAGAAATTGTTTCATTAATAGTAGGAGATGATGAAGAATATTTTATACCATTATATACTGATGATGATGAAGTAAAAGAAGCTATTGAAATATTTAAAAAAGAAGATGAAAACGCTAGCTTTGAAACTGAAATCGTAGCATCTACAGACATATTGGAAACCTACTTAGAGGATGATACTTTCCTTGGAATAGCTATTAACCCACCAAAATATGATTTTGTAATATTTAGTCAAAATGTTATTGAAGATCACCAAGACTGTTGTTGAGTCCTATGAAGCTTGAAGATTTGGAAACTTATAAAAAAGATGGAACTAAAGCTTCTAAAAGTCAACTAAAAGAATTTATAAAGTTATATGCTACAATAGCTAGTGAACTTAAAAGTGAAAAATCAATAGAACTTAACTCTGTTAAAAATAATATTAAACAGCAATATCCAAAAGAGGTTTATTTAACTTTAATTGATGAAGCAGAAAAGTTTGTAAAATTCAATGTTGAACAGGGTTCTAAAGATTATATTATTCCAATATTTACGGATATTGATGAATATAAGGAAGGTAAAAGCAAAATATCAACTTTATTTTTAGATAAACTATCCTGTAAAGTATTAGCTGCTAAAGATATTGAAAAATTAGCTAATGGAGATAAATATTTCAAAGGTTTGGTTGTTAATCCTCATTCACAAAACTTTATGATGGATAGAAATGGCGGATTTTAATATGGAATTCATTTGTCCTATTTTAGACCAGAGTGATTTTATAGCTATTGGCAAATTAAAAAAATTCAAAATAACTGTTTTACAAGGTTAAATGGATATATCATGAAGGTTATAAATATTTAGGAATAAGTGACTATGAACCAAATGAAGTTTTCATACAATTATTCAAAGACCTTGCTAAAAAAGATGATGAATTCATAGGCATTATTGTAAATATTCCTAATGAAAAAAAGATTATAGATAAAGAAGAATTAGAAAAATTATAATTCATCTTCTTCTGTTTCTTCATCATCAACAATGTAAAAATTACTATAATACTTATATCTATAAGACATTTTAAATCCTTTTTCTGCTTCTCGTTTTGGTCTTAATTTACGTCTTTTAGTAGCAGAAACTTCTTTTTTAGGACTTTGGTGTGCTTTAACTAAATTCTTATTTTCGCGCACATTCTGTTGCTGTCTAGTTCTAACACGATTATATTTGTACACACCTTTTCTTAACAAACGTCTTCTGTTAGTTACAAATCTTAACACAAAATCACATCTACTGTCTGTAAGCAGATTTATCTAAAGTAGCTTGAATTTCATCAATCCTATCAACAACTACTTTAATAGCTTGTTCACCTTGACGAGTAGGATTAATACCTTGCTCCACTAATAATGCATCCCTAATATCTCTTAATCTATCAATTGAATCAATTTTCATAATGGTACTGTAAAACATATTTTTTTCTCCATTAATTATTAACTAGTATAACATTTTATTTGGAGTAATTTATAAATTTTATCATGTAAAAACAATTATTATGAAATATAACATCAAAACAATTTACTTAGCTGGAGGATGTTTTTGGGAAGTAGAAGCATACATTTCCAGGTTAAAAGGAGTTATACACACAGAAGTTGGATATGCAAATGGCACAACACATGATCCAACCTATGAAAAAGTAGCTAGTGGAAAAACAAAACACATAGAGTGTGTAAAAGTAAATTATAATACCTTTGAAACAACTTTAAAAGAAATCATTGAAGAATTTTTAAAAATAATTAAAACAAATACCAAACCACAACATAGGCCAGGAGTCTACTGGCATGAACCTAGAGATGGAAAAATTGTTTTAAAGCTTCTAAAAAATGTAGATATTGAAGCTCATGAAATAAGGGGCTTTTATTTAGCTGAAGATAAATATCAAAAATACTTAGAAAAACATCCCAATATAGATACAAATATTAAAATAAATCTAAATCCAAGTAATTTAACTCTAAAAACCTATCAGGTAACTAAATTAGCTATAGATGAAGAAGCTTTCAGTGGAAAATATGTTGATTTTGATGAAAATGGAGTTTACACAGATATTACAAACAATGAAGAGCTATTCTCATCAAAAGATAAAATAAAAAATGATTCAGGATTTGTGTGTTTTACTAAAGCTATTAATGAAAATGCAATTACCGCACTTAGAGATTTCTCATATGGAATGGTTAGATTAGAAATTAGAGCCTCAAAAAGCGGTATACACTTAGGCTATAAAAAAAGAGACTATTATGAAATAAACTCAGCAGCACTGAACTTCATTTATAAATAGCTACCCCTTTTTTAATAGCTTCTAAACCTTTTTTAAGTAAACTTCTTGGACAGGCAATATTTAATCTTAAAAACTCATCACTATTTTTACTAAAATCCACACCGGCAGATAATAACACACCAGTTTTTTTATTTAAAAAATCAATAAACTCTTTTGAAGATATACCCAAACTGGAACAGTCAAGCCATAATAAATAAGTAGCATCTGAGTCTATTAACTTAATATCTGGAATTTCTTTTTTTAGAAAACTAGCTGTAAATTCCTTGTTATCATATAAATATTGTCTTAATTCATCAAGCCATGGTCGGCCTTTATTATATGCGGCAATTGCTCCTGTAACTGCAAAGATATTAGCTCTACTAACCCATTCAACATCTAGAGCATTGAAAATATCTTCTTTTAAAGTATCTCCAACAATATAAACTGCAGCAGTATTTAATCCTGCTAAATTAAATGATTTAGTTGGAGAAATTGTTGTAATAGAATTATGCTTACTTATGCTAGCAAAAGGCGTGTATTTTCTATTAGGATTAGTTAAATCACAATGAATCTCATCAGATATTATATTTACATCATATTTAGCACATAAATTAGCTATTTTTTCCAAATCCTTTCTGGACCATATTTTACCAACAGGATTGTGAGGATTACATAACATCATCAAAGTTACTTCTGGATTAGCTAGTTTTTCTTCTAAGTCTTTAAAATCAATTTCATACTTTCCATTTTCATATATCAACGGATTTTCAATAACTTCACGGTTATTATCTTCAATAACATGGAAAAACACATGATAAACTGGTGTTTGGATTAAAATTTTATCATTTTCTTTAGTTAATTTACGAATAATAGTAGCTATTGCCGGCATTACTCCATTAGCAAATTTCAAATGATTTTTATCCATTTCTAATCCATAAACCATCCACCAGTTAATATATGCCTCGTACCATTCATCTGGAATTATTGTATAACCATATAAACTGTCATTAGCTTTTTTTATAATTTCACTAGCTATTTCAGGAGCAACCTTAAAATCCATATCAGCTACCCACATTGGAAGATTAGTATCAAACAAATCCCATTTTAAGCAATTAGTATTCCTACGGTTAACTATACTATCAAAATCATACTTCATCTAAATCATTTTCAATTTCTTTTATGACTTTTGCTGGAATGCCTACAGCCAGTGAGTTATCAGGAATATCACAAGTAACTACAGCTCCAGCACCAATTACAACATTATTTCCAATTGTTACACCAGGTAGGATACATACATTACCTCCGATCCATACATCATTACCAATAGTAACTGGAGCAATTGTTCCCATTTTATTTCTTCTTTCTTTTGGAGATAAAGGATGGTTGACAGTTGTTATTAAAGTATTTGGCCCAATTATAACATAATCCCCAATTGTAACTTTTTCAATATCTAAAATAGTTAAATTGTAATTAGCTAAAAAGTGAGATCCTATATGGACATTCTTCCCATTATCAAAATTAAATCTCTTTTCAATATATACATCTTCACCAACAGAGCCTAAAATATCTTTTAAAAGTTCATATTGGGCAGATACATCTAAACAATCAAGAGAATTATATTTTTTACAATTTATTAATGCATTTGCTTTATTAGCTTCAATTTCACTATCTGCAAAGCAATATTCTTTCATTTTATTTGTCAATTAAAACAGACCCTTTAAAAAAGTAATTTGAAAAGAAGGGTTTATTCTTCTTTTTTAAAGAAATCATCTTGAATTTCATCAACTATTTCAGTAAATCTTTTAGCTACTTCTGATTTAGGTTCAATAGTAACCATTACTCCACCTTTATTAGGTGAACTAGATACTTTTTCAGTTAATGGTAAATCTCCAAGATAAGTGATTTCCATTTCG
The DNA here is from genome assembly GCA_963606955.1 of Bacteroidaceae bacterium. Lineage (GTDB taxonomy): Archaea > Methanobacteriota > Methanobacteria > Methanobacteriales > Methanobacteriaceae > Methanocatella. The sequence goes on along the minus strand of CAVDAS010000086.1, from coordinate 2,909 downwards.
TCAGCAAATTCTTTTCCATCACCTTTACCAAAGATGTGGAGTTTTTCCTTACAGTGTGGACATTCATAGTAAGCCATATTTTCAACTAAACCTATGTTTTCCACTTTTAACATTTCAACCATTTTTACACATTTTAAAACATCTTCCTGAGATACTACATTTGGAGTAGTTACCATAACTACTGCATCAATATCCGGAATTGTTTGTAGGACTGTTAATGGTTCATCACCAGTACCTGGTGGGTTATCAATAATAAGAACATCAAGAGGACCCCATGCTACATCAGCTATTAACTGTTTAATACTACCTGTTTTTTGTGGGCCTCTCCAAATAATAGGTGTGTCAATACTATCTAACATAAATGCCATTGACATTACTTTAAGACCACTTGGTGCCTCAACAGGCATCATATGACGTTCATCATTGATCATAATGTCTTGATCTTCTACACCTAACATTTTTGGTATGTTTGGACCGTGAATATCTGCATCTAATATTCCTGTGGTAAATCCTTCTTTTTGGAAAGCTTCTGCAATGTTTGCAGCTACTGTTGATTTTCCAACTCCTCCTTTACCACTCATAACAGCAATTTTATATTTAATTTGCCCTAAGTTTCTTGCAAGATTGAGTTCTTGTTCAATCATTTGTTTTTGTTGTTCTGGAGTCATTTGTCCTCCATGACCATGATGTCCATGTTCCGGCATAATATCACTCTCTAAAATTTATTCATATAATATATTATAGTTACTAAAAGTATTTAAAAGTTTACAAATTAAAAGTTAGTTAAATTTCTTACTAACTTCTTCTACAGCAATTACTAATGGATCTGTAACCATAGATACTGGAGGTGCATAAGCAAACTCAACATTACTTAATTCAAAGCAACTTAACCCCTGTGTAATAGCTAAAGTCATTGTATCAATCCTTTCAGCTACTCTTTCCTCAGCAATTATTTGACAACCAATAATCCTACCTTCACAATCACAAATAATCTTAATATCCATAGGTTTAGCATTAGGATAATAACGAGCCCTTGTAAGCGCTTCAACTTTCTCAACAATAGGTTTAATATTATTTTGTTGAGCAAAACTAGAAGTTAAACCAACAGCACCAAACTCTAATTTACCTACTTTAGAAACCATAGCATTTAAAACAGGATTGAAATTAGATTTTTTACCAGTTATTGTGCGAGCTAATGTTTTAGATTCACGAACAGCAGTAGTACCTAAATGACTAATAGTATTAGCTTGAAGAATTAAATCCATAGACTCAACACAGTCCCCAAGAGCATAAACATCTTCAACTGAAGTTTCCATTCTTTCATTTACTAAAATAGCCCATCTTCCAATATCACAACCAGCCATTTTAGCTAATTCTAATTCAGGCCTTACACCCGTAGCTAAAATAACCATATCTGCATCAACACAACTTCCATCACCGAAATATGCTTTTTTAACCTTTCCATCGTCACCTTCTAATTTAGTAATAGGTTCACCAAGCATTACATTAATATTTTCCGTTTTCAAATAATTAGTTAAAATTTCAGCCATATCACTGTCAAGAGATCTTGGAACAATTTGAGGCATCATTTCACTTAAAGTAACATTTAAACCTAATTCTTTTAGAGCATAAACAATTTCAATACCAATTAATCCAGCACCAGTTACAACAGCACTTTTAGAATTCTTAGCCCACTCTTGAACCTTTCTACCATCATCAATATTTCTTATTTGGAAAACACCTTCTAAATCTACACCTTCCATTGGAGGTACAAAAGGATTTCCACCAGTAGCTAAAACTAATTTATCATAGGAAATAGATTTTTCGCCATCTTCATTTTCATAAGTTACAGTTTTTTTACTGCTATCTACTCCAGTTACTTCAGATTTCACTAAAACATCAATATTAACTTCTTTATAATCCTTTGGAGTTTTCATAATAATATCATCAAAAGACGGAATTTTACCAGATAAAACATAAGGAATAGCACATGGTGAATATGCTACATTTTTATCTCTAGTTATAACAGTAATTTCTGCATTTTTATCTAAACGTCTAATATTTGAGGCAGTAGACATTCCTCCTGCCCCTCCTCCAACAATAACTACTTTCATCGTAATCAAACCATTTTTTAAACTAATTATGAATTTTAACACTAATATTTATTATAATATAACTATAAAAAAGTAACTATTAAACAATAGGTTAAAAATATGAAAGAAATTGAATTTAATTTAAAAGAAAACCCTTTTATAAATTTCCAATCATCAAGATACTCCATATCCGCAAAGATTAATGTAGAAAAAATGTGGAAATATTCAAAAGAAAATAACTGCTCCTTTTTTGTATTAGCTCTTGGATGTTTAATGAATAGTGTAAACTCAATACCTGAGCTTAAAAGAAGAATAGTTGATAATAAAGTAATTGAACATGAATATTTAGATGGAATTTGTCCTATAATGGACGAAGAACATGAAATTTATAAAGAAATGAGAGTAAAACCTCCAGAAGCATTTGATGATTATAAAAGCTGGTATAACTATGTTAAAAAAACATCAAAAGACACACTAGCTGGAAAAATAGAAAGCTTTAATGTTAAAATGGAAAAACGGGATTATGAAAATATAGCTAACTACTCATGTATACCATGGATTGATTTTGAATCAATAACAAGTGGAATATCAGTTGGAAATCAAATACAGCCACTAATAACCTGGGGAAAAGTAAATGAAAACTATGAAATGAGCGTAGCTATTACTGTAAGCCATATATTTGTTAATGGTAGAGAATTAGGTCTATTTTATAAAAAAGTTCAAGAAAATTTCAATTTAATTTAAAAAAAAAATAATAGGTATGGGAGTGTCCGATAATTAATGAGTAATACTTTTATTCACTTGAAATCATAAGTT
>CAVDAS010000085.1:0-8213 GCA_963606955.1 Bacteroidaceae bacterium | reverse complement strand
ACTTTAATTTAAGACAAACTGAATATTTAATATTTATTATTTAATTTCAAGAAAGGAGAAGCATGTAAAATTAAATTAAAAGCTGAACAATATTTAAAAGAATTTAAAAATAATGAATAAAAATGAATGAAATAGCTATTAATTAAAAAATAGTAAAAACTTATTTTGAATTAAACTAAAAGAAATAAAACCTACAAACTAATAAAAATTAAAAAAGATAATTGAAGAAAAGGTTCTAATGAACCCTAAAGATAAACATCTTCAATTATTTGACCGTCTTTGATTTTAATTCTACGTTCTGCTAAATTAGCAATATCATTGTCGTGAGTAACAATAATTAAAGTTACATTATATTTTTCATGTAATTCAATTAAAATATCAAGAACCATTCTTCCTGTTTTTGAATCAAGAGCTCCTGTTGGTTCATCAGCTAATATAATTGATGGATTATTGACTAATGCTCTTGCAATAGCTACTCTTTGACGTTGCCCTCCAGATAATTTATTAGGTTTAGAGTCTTTTTTATCTAAAAGTCCAACAGCCTCAACATATTGCAAAGCTCTTTTTTCTTTCTCACTTTGGGATAATTTTGTTGGAATTAAAGGTATTTCAACATTTTCTAAAACAGACAAATTTGGAAGTAAATTATGAAGTTGGAAAACAAATCCTATTTCATTTGCTCTAAAGTCGCTTAAATCTTTTTCAACACCTAAATTAATCCCATCAATGATAATTTCACCAGAATCAGGAACATCTAGTGCACCAAGCATGTTTAATAAAGTAGATTTACCAGAACCGGATGGTCCAATTATAGAAACAAAAGTTCCTTTTTTAATTGATAAATTTAAATTATTTAAGGCAGTTACTTTACCGTCATCATATTGTTTTAAAACATTGGTTAATTTGATTAGTTCCATTTATACCACCTATTCATACCTCAATGCTTCTGTTGGAGGGAGTTTTGATGCTTTATAAGCAGGATAAATTCCACCAAGGATTCCTACAATTATTGTTATACCAAATGCTAAAATAAATGTATGTGGATCATAACCAAGTGCAAAATCATCTCCTCCGATTAATATAACTCCAACTTCAGCTATTAAAATTCCAAATATAGATCCTATAATACCTGATAATATTGTTAGAACTAATGTTTCACCTAAAATCATAGCAAGAATCCTACTACTTTTCCAACCAACTGATTTTAAAACACCAATTTCTTTTGTTCGCTCATAAACAGTCATAACCATTGTATTAACAATACCAATTGCTCCAACTATAATAGCTAATCCAGAAACAGCTAATGAAACTGTATCTAAAATACCTAATACCCCATCCATCATGGAAGACATCTCTTCACTTGTAATTGTTGATAAATCACTATATTTATTTTCAATATCATTGGCGACTAAAGTATCATTAGCTCCCTCAGTTGTCTTAACAAGAACTGATGAGAATTTATCTGTACCTGAAATATTTTGAAGAGTATCTAACGGAACATAAACTCCAGTATCTGTAAATAAACTTCCTGTTTCAAATATTCCGACAATTTTAAATTCACCATTTAAAACTGATATATTATCACCAACTGAAACATTACCCATCTCAGCATATTGGGCTCCTACAATAGCTTCATGAGTATTATTTTTAATAAATGACCCATTAATTTTATCTATTCCTACAAGAGACAATTTACTTGGATCTATTCCAACAATTGTAGTTCCACCACCCATATCATCAGAACCAGATGTATCAGAAATAGATAGCTCACCTACAGTATCTAATACACCAGACATGTTTTTTAAATCATCAGCAACTTGAGTATTTATTAAACCAGAACTACCCCCAATAGCTGTTGAATTAGTCGCTGTAATTTCAGCAGCTCCTTCGTTAAATGTAGATTGAACTGAATTTTCCATTCCTGTAGTAATAAGTCCTAAAGCAACAATTGTCGCAATACCAATAGCTATTCCAACTATTGATAAAGCACTACGTGTCTTATTTCTAAATGGATTTTTAAGAATTAATGTAAAAAAATTAATAATATCAACTCCAATGATGAAATAATATTCACCATATAACAATTGGTATAACCCTATATTAAACTTATAGTTGAATTAGGCAACTAAAATCATTTAAACATCATATCTGATTAATATCTTTTAAAAATATTTTATCATCACATACTGTCTCAACTAAATCCATATCATGACTTACAAGCAAAAAGCCCATTTTTCTTTTCTGAACAATTTTTAAAACAGAATCCAATATTTGCACTTGTGTAATTGCATCAAGCATCGTTGTCATCTCATCAGCAATTAAAAATTTAGTATTTGGATTAAAAGCCCTTAACAATGAAAATCTTTGAAGTTCCCCACCAGATAATTCATGAGGAAATCTATTAAGCCATGATTTTTGAATTCCAAATTCTTTTAAAAAATCATCTCCAACATCCCATGATTCCTTTAAAACATCCCCCATTTTCCATTTTGGATTCATTACTTTTTCAGGATGCTGATAAATTAATTGAACTGGATTAAAACCCTTTTTAGGTAACAGATTTCCATTAAACCTTACATTACCTTCATAATTGGTTATATATCCAGATAATATTTTACATAAAGTAGATTTACCACTGCCACTATCCCCAATCAATCCCATAATCTTTTTATTATCAAATTCTAAAGACACATCTTTTAATAAATATTTTTTAGAAGCAGGATATTTAAATGAAATATTATCAGCATTAAGCTTCATTTTTCCCCTCTCCATATTTAAAACATCTAACTTTTTTATTTCCCAAATCTGTTAATGGAGGTAAATTATTTTTACAGATATCCATTTTCATTTCACATCTATCATAATACGGACAGCTATCTACAACTTCAGCATGTAATGGCTGGTTTCCTTTTGTTAGATTAAAACCATTTCTAGGTAATGCTTTGTATAATGCTTTTGTATATGGATGCAATAAGTCTTCTCCATTACCAGAAAAGTCTTTAGTTTCTGCAATCTCTATAACATAACCTGAATAAAAAATTCCAATCCTATCAGCTATTTTTAATGCAGCATACATATCATGAGTAATTAAAAGTACTCCAATCCCCTTTTCTTTCATTGATTTGAAATGATTTAATGTTTCTTTAACGGTTTTATCATCTAATCCTGGTGTTGGCTCATCAGCAACAACTAATTTCGGGTTTGACAATAAAGCTGTTGAAACAAGCACTCTTCTCGCCATACCTCCAGATAATTGAAAAGGATACATTTCATCGACTTCAGGACCTAAACCATATTGTTCAAATATTTTTCTTTGTTTAATTTTTTTTGCTTTTTTTTCATCCTTACTAAGTGTATTTCCAATTACCTGGTCTGAAATTTTCATTAATGGATCTAAAAAATTTACAGACTGTGGAATTAATGCAATATCTTTTCCCCTAATTTCTTCTTTATCTTTTTGTGTTAATTCTTTGCCATTATATTTTATTTTCCCATTAATAAGTGCATTTTCAGGCAATATTCCAAATATTGCATGTGCCAGTAAGCTTTTTCCAGAGCCGCTTGAACCGAAAATAGCTAATATTTCGCCTTCTGATACATCAAGAGTTAAATCATTAATAACTTTTAAATCCATTTGATGTAATCCCTGAGTGTATTGTGTAAATGAAATTGATACATTCTCCACATCCAATAATTTTTCCATTAAATCACCTTTCAATGATAAATTTTATATAGTATTATGTACTTTTTCAATATTAAAGTTAATCAAAATTTATTAAAAAGTATTACTAAACATGCAAATTTTTTATGAAAAATAATACTTTTCTTAAATGGTGTTATAATATGAATGTTACAATTAAAGAGATATCTGATGATTCAAAAGATATTCAAAATTTCCTATTTAAAATGATAAAAAAAGAATATGGATACGATTACGTTCCAAAATGGCATCAAGACATTATTAAACTTGATGAATATTATATTAAACCAAAAAGAAATAATTTTTATGTTGCTTATTTAGAAAATGGAAAAATTATTGCTACAATAGGCATAAGAAGTTATGATAAAAATTTTTCAAACTTTAAGGATTTATACTCCAGCAAAACTACATCAAGTATTTGGAGACTATTTGTTGATAAAAACTATCGACGTTGCGGATTAGCCTCAAAAATGTTTTATATAGCTGAAAACTTTGCAAAAGAAGTAGAATATGAGAATATTTATTTACATACACATAAAACATTAAAAGGAGCATTGGAATTTTGGAAAAAAATGGGATTTATTGTTAGTTTAGATGAAAACGACACACTACAAACAGTGCACATGGATAAACAGATACATAATTTAAACATTAACCCAACAGCTAATGATTATAGTTATGCTATAAAATTATAATTTTTTTAATGCCAAAATAATACTGCTATTATAAATAAACCGTGAAAAAGTAATAAATACCTTTTTATATCTTTTTTAAATAAATAATAAAATAAAATAAAAAAATATTACTTAAAAAGTAGGGCAGGAAGTTATGAATAAAAAAATCATATGTACAGCAATTGTAATTATATTAGCTATCAGTTTTGCAGTATTTTCATTTACTAATACTTCCACAGATAATGACCCTACTCATTTAACGGTAGTTGCACACAGTAACATTGCAGAGCCAGAAGATGGATTTAACCCATTAACTGGATGGGGCTGCGGACATCAAAACTATAATCCATTAGTTCAAAGCTGTTTATTTAAAACCAGTCAAAATGGTGAAATTGTTCCTGATCTTGCAGAAAGTTATTCAATTAGTGAAGATGGAAAAACATGGACTGTAAATGTAAGAGATGACGTAGTTTTTTCAGATAATTCTACATTTGATGCTGAAGATGTAGCATTTACATTTAATACTGCAAAAAAAACAGAATCTGATTTAGATTTAACAAATATTGAAAATGTAGTTGCAATAAACAGCACCTGTGTAAAATTTAACCTAACAGAGCCAAGATCCACATTTATTTATGATTTAAGATATGTAGGTATTGTACCCTCTGATTCATATGACAACACAACTTATGGCGAACATCCAATAGGTACAGGACCATATGTATTAGACCACTGGGATAAAGGACAGCAGGCAATTTTTAAAATAAATAATAATTATTATGGCAATAAACCTTATTTTACTCAAATAACATTATTATTCCCTGATGAATCAACTTGGTTAGAATTAGCTAAAACTAAAGATGTAGATGTAGTACCTGTTGCAACTTCTGCATTAGACCAAAAAGTCGACGGATACCAATTTGTAGAAAAATCAGCTGGAAGAGCACAAGGTATAGCCTTACCTTATCTTAATGATACTGGAATAATAACCAAAGACAATTATACTGTAGGAAACAATGTAACTGCAGATAAATCAATAAGACAGGCATTAAATGTTGGTATTAACCGCCAAGAAATGTGTGACGGAATATTTTCAGGCCATGCTACTCCAGAATATACCGGTGTAGATACAAGAAATTATGGAAATGATAATGCTAAAGTTGTTGACGGAGATATTAATAAAGCAAAAACAATTTTAAAAGAAGGTGGATGGAAAGACATCGACAATGACGGAATTATAGAAAAAAATGGTACAAAAGCTTCGTTTGATTTATATTACCCTCCGGATTACTTAGACAGGCAAGCTATATCAGTAGTATTTGCTGAACAAGCTAAAGAAATTGGTATTGAAGTAAATCTAAAATGTGCTAACTGGGATACAATTTATGCAAATATGTATAGCTCAGCTACATTAATGCAACAAACTTCTCCAGATCCATACAAATCAATTTATCAGCAATACCACAGTAAAGAAATGGACGGATTCTACATGAACCCTAATTTATACAATAATACAAATGCTGATAAAATAATGGAAGAAGCTATGAATACTACAAATTTAAATCAGTCTAATAATTTATGGGCAAAATCCGCTTATTTTGACAATGAAGGATGGGGCCCTGCAGGTGATGCACCATGGGTATGGGTTGCAAATTATGACTATAATTATTTCATTAAAAATGATATTGATATTGGAAAACAGCCAGATGGCTTAGGAAATGATATTTTAATTAATATCGAAGACTGGTCTAGAACCAATACCACTTCTTAAAAAACTGTTAGGAGGTTTAATATTGAATAGAAATAAAATATTAAAATTTTTCGGATACAAATTAGTGCGTTTTATAATATTATTAATTGCTGTTGCAATTTTTAGTTTTGTATTGCTAGATTTATCTCCTCTTAACCCAGTAAATATTTATCTAAACGGAGCTGCAGTATCAGAATCCCAAAGAGCAATTTTAGAAAGTTATTTTGGTGTTAATGTACCATTACCTACAAAAATTTATCATTGGGTAGCTAATTTAGCTCAGGGAAATTTAGGAACTTCCTTAATATATCGTGCTCCTGTTATTGATGTTATTATAGATAAATTTAGTGCATCATTTGTTCTCATGGGTATTTCATGGTTATTAAGTGGAATTATTGGATTTGCATTAGGTGCTGTAGCTGGAAAAAATAAAGGAACATGGATTGATAAAGCTATAAAAACATATTGTTATGCAATCCAATCAGCACCGGCATTTTGGATTGGAATGGTTATTTTAATGATAGGGGCAGTTTATTTAAAATGGTTCCCAATAGGCTTTGGTGTCCCAATAGGAGTTAGCAGCAATGATGCTACATTCACAGATTGGGCATCAAGGCTTGTTCTTCCAACACTAACATTAACTTTAGTTGGTCTGGCACCAATTGCAATGTACACCCGTAATGAACTAATTCAAGTTTTATCTTCCGATTATGTATTATTTGCTAAATCCAGAGGTGAAAAAGGATGGGATTTAATTAAAAATCATGGAATTAGAAATATTTTACTTCCTGCAATAACATTACAATTTTTATCATTCAATGAATTATTCGGAGGAGCTGTCCTTGTAGAACAAGTATTTTCATATCCTGGAATTGGTAAAACAGCTATTGCAGCAGGACTTCAAAGTGATGTTGCACTATTTTTAGGAATTGTACTATTTAGTGCAGTGTTTGTATTTATTGGTAATTTACTAGCTGATTTATCTTATTATTTAATTGATCCACGAATTAAAGAGAGTGAATTCAATGATTAAAAAAACAGATAACAAAAAGCCATGGTTTTTATATCATGGAAATCTTAGAACAAAAACTATTGTAATTATAATACTTTCAGCTATAGTTATTGTATCTATTTTCATTTCAAGCTGTTTTATTCAATATATTCCAACAAATTTCCCCATTTCAAATCAAATGCCCTCTTTTAATCATCTTTTTGGTACTGATTGGATGGGAAGAGATATGTTTCAGCGAACTATTGCAGGACTTGGATTAAGCTTAATAGTAGGATTTATTGCATCCTGTGTAAGTACTTTAATTTCAATTGCTCTTGGATTACTATCAAGTTTTAATAAATTTACAGACGAATTAGTTGCAGGAATCATAGATTTGTTTGGATCAATACCGTACATCCTTTTAATTATCTTAATTTCCATTATGTTTGGAGGTGGAGTATTTGGAGTTATTATGGGTGTAGGATTAACTCATTGGATGCCTCTTGCAAGAGTTTTAAGGTCAGAAGTTAAAGAAATTAAAACAAAAGATTATATTCATTTAGCTAAAAATATGGGTAAATCTAAAATTTGGATTGCAACAAAACATGTTTTACCTTTAATCACTTCCCAGATAATTGTTGGAGTTATTTTAATGTTTCCTCATGCAATTATGCATGAAGCAGCCATTACATTTCTAGGATTTGGAATACCTCCTCATGAACCAGCTATTGGGTCAATTTTATCTGAATCTATGAACTATTTATCCTCAGGATACTGGTGGTTAACAGTTTATCCAGGTATGTCTTTATTGATTGTTGTTTTATTATTTGATTTTATTGGGGAAAATGTTGAAAAACTGCTTAATCCCACAACACACAAATAAAACGATAAAAAGAAAGTAATTTTATTCTGATTTGGTATGTTTTATATTAGTATTACTTTTTTTGTAAAAATTTTAATTATTCAAAAAAAACTCATAAAAACAAAAGTATATGAAAAAATACCTTTCCCACTATCTAAAATCTTAAAAAAAAAGCAATTATAGGCTCTGTCTGATTTGGTACTGATTTTTTATTTTTTCATGCTTGAATTTTTCTT
>CAVDAS010000084.1:0-8293 GCA_963606955.1 Bacteroidaceae bacterium | reverse complement strand
CTAAAAGAAAAACAATCCACCCTTCAATTTTTCACTAAAATCTAGGACCCTATCTATGTGAAATTGAATTTTTTGTTGTTTCCATGGATCATGGGTATTGGCTATATGTAATTTTTTAGAGGAATATTAAAAAGACATTAAGAACTTTTGAATGAGCTGGAATAAGATTTTTTCCTCTCCAAAACCAAATACTGGACGCAATGAAACTTCTGGGGTATTTATCCCCAAGGTTCTTGATAGAGTCTTCCATAACTTATATATAATATTGGTTAATAATATATTACATATTATATAAAAACACGAATTTTTTATATAATAGCTTATATTTGTTATTTTTTAGATTTTAGTTGTTATCAACAATCTAAAAAATTTATTAAAAAAATTATAGGTGTGATAGTTATTAAATGTAATAAAAAATTAATTCTTTTAATAGCTGGTATACTAATATTTCTATTAATTGGTGCTGTATCAGCAACTGATGAAACTAATGAAACAGTTAGTAATGTAGCTATTGAGAATAATACACTAGAAATAGTTAGTGTAAATGGATGTGGTGAATTAAATTCACAGGAAAATGTTGTTCAAGCTAACAGTTTGAGTCAACAAATTTTGAATTCAGAAGTAAATGGTGAAGGTGTGATTAATTCTCCTTCAAGCAATGGAAACAGTTTTGATGATTTACAAAATAGTATTAATAATAAATCTGATAATAGTATATTGGATTTAGATAGCGACTATAAATATATGGGAACAGGTAATTTTAGTGGAATTACTATTACTAAGAATAATTTCACTATTGATGGTCATGGTCATACATTAGATGCTAATGCTGGAAGTAATAGTGTACGTATATTTAGTGTAACTGGTAATAATGTTACTCTTAAAAATTTAATTTTAATAAATGCAAATATTATGGGTAATGGTGCTGCAATAAGTAACACTGGAAACTTCTTTGTTATAAATAACACTACATTTATCAATAACACAGCGAAAAATACATCAAAAAGTGATGGTTATGGTGGTGCGATTTTTAATTCTGGTGGTGCAAATGTCACTATAATTGATAGTACTTTTACTAATAATACAGCAACTAGTGGTGGTGCAATCCGTAATGCTGGTGCTAAAGCTACTGGTTTTACTGTAGTGAATGGTACTTTTAAGGGTAATAAAGCATCAAGTTCTTCCGGTGGTGCAATTTATAATGGTGTTGCTAGTTTTACTGTAGTAAATAGTACTTTTATTTGTAATGTTGCATTAAGTAGTGGTGGTGCAATCCGTAATAGTGGTGGTGCTAGTTTTACTATAAGAAATAGTATTTTCACTAATAATACTGCATCTGATGATGGTGGTGCATTTTATAATTCTGGTGAGAAAGCTACTGGTTGTAATGTAGTGAATAGTATTTTCACTAATAATACTGCAAATTCTGAAGGTGGTGCAATCTATAATGAGGTCGATGGTTTTAATGTGATGAGTAATACTTTCACGAATAATACTGCAAAAACTTCTGGTGATATAATTTATAATCGTAATGGTACTATTAATATAACAGATAATGTGTATTATAGTATTAAGGATGGTAAAGCTTATATTTATAATACTGGTATTATTATTTCACCAGTAACAATTAGTGTTTTAGGAAATAAAACTATTAATGGTGCTTTTGGTCAAAATGTAACTTTATTTGCTAATATTGTTACAGCTGATGGAGCTAGTGTAAATGGTGGAAAATTAAACTTCACTATTAATGGTAATAACATTACTGCTGTTAGTCAAGCTAATGGTAATTATACATATACATACATACCAAGTACTACTGGTAAACAATTAGTTAGTGCAACTTATGCAAATGCAAATGACACAACTGTTAAAACAGGTATGCTTAATGTATGTTTAACAGATATTTATGTAGATTATGAAAAAGGTGATAATGCTAAGGATGGTGCTAATTGGGCTAATGCTGTTCAAACTATTCAACATGCAATGGAAATAGTATCAGAAAATGGTAAGATTTATCTTGCAGATGGTACTCATATCATAGATGCTAAAATACTTATTAATAAAACTGTAGCTATTATAGGTAATGGAAGTAAAACATTAATAACCAACCGTGGAGGTTATACTGTATTTGAAGTATCTGCAGATAATGTAAATATTACTAAGTGTAATTTTGTGAATAATAATGTAACGACTGTAGATGTTGGTGTAATTGTTAATACTGGTGCAAGTTTCACTGTTACTGATAGTTCTTTTATTAACAACACTGCTGAATATGGTACAATTGACAATAGTGGTTACAATGTTACTGTAAATAATTGTAATTTTATTAATTGTAATGCGACATTTGGAAGTGCTATCTATAATAAGGGTAATGCGTTTACTGTAATGAATAGTAGTTTCAATAATAACACTGCTGAATATGGTGCAATTTGTAACACTGATGGTCTTGATTTTGTTGTAATTGATTGTATTTTCACTAATAATACTTCACAAAATAATGATGGTGCTGCAATCTACAATCATTGTAGGAATGTGAATAATGCGGTTATCAGTGTAAGGAGTAGTAGTTTCAATAACAATACTGCAGTTGATGGTGGTGCAATTTATAATTCATTTGAAGGTGCAAATTGTACTTTTACAATAATTGACTCTATTTTTACGAATAATACTGGAAGTGCTGGTGGTGCAATTTATAATTATGTTAAAACTGGACTTACTTCTAGTTTCACAATAAATAATTGTACTTTCAATAATAATAGTGCGGAATCTAATGGTGGTGCAATTTATAATTCTGAGGGTATGAATTTCTCTGTAATTGATAGTAGTTTTATTAATAACACAGCACTTAAATATGGTGGTGCAATTCATAATGATGAGGGTATGGATTTCACTGTAAGTAATTCTACTTTTATTAACAATAAAGCAACGGATAATGGTGGATCAATCAGTAATGAGAAAGCTGGGAACTTCCTAGTTTCTAATTCTACTTTTAATAATGGTGTGGCAAAATTTGGTGGAGCAATCTTTAATAATGATGGAGTAAATTTCATAATAGGTAATTCTACTTTTAACAACAACAGTGCGTTTAGTTCTGGTGCAATCAGTAACTCTAAGGGTGATGGTTTTATTGTAGCTAATAGTACTTTTATTAACAATACAGCAACTGATCACTGTGGAGTAATAGATAACTATGGTCCTAATTTTGTGATGAGTAATTGTACTTTTATTAATAATACTGCAAATAAAACTGGTGGGGTAATCTGTAATTATGGTGGTAAGAATTTTGTGATGGGTGATTGTACTTTTAAGTATAATGTAGCAGGTACGAATGCAGGAGTAATCTTTAATTATGGTTCTGATTTTAAGGTAAGTAATTCTACTTTTATCAATAATACTGCAGGTACTTATGGTGGAGTAATTTATAATGAAGGAACAGGCTTCACAGTGGTTAATTCTACTTTTACTAATAACACAGCAAGTCTTTTTGGTGATGTGATTTACATTGAGTGGTATACTAATAAAGCAGGTTCTATTAATTTAACAAATAACACTTACTCTGGTATTGATAATGGTATAGCTGATATTTATAATCATCAGGCTATTATTCTCTCACCTGTAATAGTTACTGTTTTAGGAAATAATACTATTAACACTCCTCCTGGTCAAAATGTAACTTTATTTGCAGATATTATCACTGCTGATGGTGCTAGTGTAAGTGGAGGAATATTAAAATTCACTATTAATAGTAAGGAGTATAAGGCAACTACTCAAGTTAATGGAACTTATAATTATAATTATACTCCTGATTTTATGGATGAATCATTAGTTAGTGCAACTTATGAAAATGCAAATGATGTGACAGTTAAAACTGGTATTCTTAATGTGGCATCATGTGTTTATGTAGATTACAATAAGGGTAATGATAATAATAGTGGTTCTAGTTGGACTGATGCGGTTAAAACTATTAGTAAAGCAATTGAAATAGTCCCAGCTAATGGTAAGATTTATCTTGCAGATGGTACTCATTTTATAGATAGTCAAATAACTATTAATAATACCATATCTATTATAGGAAATGGTAGTAAAACTTTTATAACAAATAATAAAAGTGCTGGCGTATTTAATGTAACTGCAAATAATGTAAGTATTTGTGATTCTACTTTTATCAACAATACTGCTGATGATGGTGCAGCAATCTATAATTCTGGTGCTAATTTCACACTAAAAGATTGTACTTTTATCAACAACACAGCAAGTTCAGATGATTTAGGTGGTGGCGCAATATTTAATTCTGGTGCTAATTTCACTGTAATTAACAGTATTTTTACTAACAATACTTCAATTTATGGTGGTGCAATCTATAATTCTGGTGCTAATTTCACAATAAAAGATAGCAATTTCATTAATAATACTGCGAATATTGGTGGTGTAATTTATAATGCTGGCTATGGTGTTGGAAATTTCACTATAACTAACAGTAATTTCACTAATAACACAGCAACAGATGAAACTTTAGGTGGCGGTGTAATCTATAATGTTGGTGCTGCGATTTTCACTATAAAAGACAATAACTTCACCAACAACAATGCTAGTAATGGTGCTGTTATTTATGATGTTAAGTCTTCAGATGTATCAGCTACTATTAATTTAACAAATAACAAATATTCTGCTGTTATTGGTGATAAAACTCACATTTATAATGAAGGTAATATTATTTCACCAGTATCAATCAATGTTTTAGGAAATAAGACTATTACTACTCCTCCTGGTCAGAATGTAACATTATTTGCAAATGTTGTCACTGCTGACGGTGCTAGTGTAAGTGGAGGATTATTGAACTTCATTATCGATGGTAATAACTTTACTGCAGTTAGTCAAGCTAATGGTAATTATACTTCCACATATGCTCCAACTACTATGGGTATACAATTAGTTAACGCAACTTATGTAAATGCAAATAATATAACAGTTAAAACAGGTACTCTTAATGTAGATTTAACAGATGTTTATGTAAATTATGAATCTGGTGCTAATACTAATAATGGTGCTAGTTGGGATACTGCTGTTAAAACTATTCAACATGCAATGGAAATAGTATCAGAAAATGGTGTTATTCATCTTGCAGATGTTACTCATATTGTAGAAGCTCAAATAGCTATTAATAAAACAGTAACTATTGTAGGTAAAAACGCAACTAAAACATTCATAACAAACAATGCAAATAATCGTGTATTTAATGTAACTGCAGATAATGTAGCTATTTATAATTGTACTTTTGTTAATATCACCGCAAATCTTGATGGTATTGCAATATATAATGAGGGTGCAGCTAATTTAACTCTAAAAGATTCAACTTTCGTTAATAATTCTGCAACTCTTTATGATCAAAATAGCTTATATGGTGGTGCTATTTATAATAATGGTGCTAATTTCTCTGTAAGTAATTCTACTTTCATTAATAATTCTGCAATTTATAATCCTCAATATGGTGGAAATTATGATGTATGTGGTGGTGCTATTTATAGTGCTGGTGCTAATTTCTCTGTAAGTAATTCTACATTTATTAATAATGTTATAAATGGTGGTAATCAAGGGGATTCTGGTCAGAATGTGGATGGTGGTGCTATTTATAGTATTGGTGCTAATTTCACTTTAACCGATTCTGTATTTGTTAATAATTCTGCATGTAGAAATGGTGGTGCTATTTATAGTGCTGGTGCTAATTGCTCTGTAAGTAATTCTACTTTTACTAATAACTCTGCAACTCATTATAATAATTATTGGAGTAATAATATGGGTGGTGGTGCTATTTACATTGGTGATAATTGTAATAATTTCACATTAACAGATAGTAATTTCATTAATAATACTGCATTGGGCGGTGGAGCAATCAGTATTGGTGCTTTGAATTTTGTTATAAGTAACTCTAATTTCACCAACAATTATGCTTCCAACTCATGGGGGGATAATATGGGTGGTGGTGCTATTTACATTTATCAAGTTGCTAATGGTACAATAATTAATTCCAATTTTACTAACAATCATGCTGATAATAGTGGTGGTGCTATTTATAATAATGGTCATCAAGGTGATGACCGTGACGGTAATCTTACAATAGTTAATTCCAATTTTATTAACAATTATGCTGATCATGATGGTGGTGGTGCTATTGAATTTTCTGGTGATGGTAATCTTATAATATTTGATTCTAATTTTATTAACAATTATGCTGATAATGATGGTGGTGCTATTGAGAGTGATGATGATGGTAATCTTACAATAGTTAATTCCAAATTTATTAACAATAGTGCTGAAGAATCAGGTGCTATTCAGTGTAATGGTAATAGTACAGTAATTGGTTCTGAATTTACTAATAACTCTGGAAATTATGGTGGAGCTATTATTTTTGGAGGAGATGATGATATTGAGCATATTTATAAAATAATTGATTCTACATTTAATAATAATTCAGCTTATGCCTCTGTTTATGGTGGTGGAGCTATTCTAGTGGTTTCAGGTAGTCTTAAAATAGAAGATTCCAAATTTAATAATAATTCTGCAGCTAATGATGGTGGTGCGATTTATAACTTTGGTGATGCTGGTATTGTTGTATATAATTCAGAATTTAATAATAATTCTGCAGCTAATGCTGGTGGTGTTATTAGTAATTCTGCTAGTGGTATGGTTTTATTAAATCATTCTAAATTTTATAATAACTATGCAACTAAATATGGTGGTGCTATTTATAATCTTGGTTCTGGTAATGAATTTATAATTACTGATTCTACATTTGATGGTAATTATGCAAAATTATACGATGGTGGTGTTATTTGGAATGGTGGTAATCATCTTTTAGTAAATCATTCTATTTTCAACAATAATGTTGCAAATTACGCAGGAGCTGCTATCTACAATTATAATTGTGGTAATGCTACAATATATAACTCCCAATTTACCAAAAATACTGTAAATTATGCAGGAGCAGCAATTTCTAATTATGAATCTAATCTCACAATAACTAAATCAATATTTGATAGTAATTTCGCAACTAAGGGTGTTGCTATTTATAATAGTGAAAATGCTTATCTTAATTTATCTGATAACATATATTCTGGAATTGTAGATGATAAAACTTACATTTACAATGACGGTGTTATTGTTTCACCAGTTATTGTCACAGTTTTAGAAAATAAAACCATTAGTGTATTATATGATCATAATGTTGAATTATTTGCTAATATTACAACAACTGACAAAGCTAGTGTAGCTGGAGGTTTATTAAACTTCACTATAAATAATAAAAATTACACAGCAACCAGCAATGACAATGGTATCTATACCTATGATTATATTCCTGATTTCCATGGTGTAGCATTAGTTAATGCATCTTATGGCGGTGCAACTAACACTACAGTCAAAACAGGAACTATAATAAGCGCAATCATTCCAAAAATCTCAGTTGAAGTTAAAGACATTAAATATGGTGAAACAGCTAATATAATTGTAAGTCTTCCAAATGACGCTAAAGGTAATGTGTCTGTAACTATCAATGAAACTACTTATACTGAACCTGTTAATGATGGTAAAGCTATTATTAAGGTTCCAGATTTAGTTCCTGGTAATTATGAAGCTAATATAACTTACAATGGTGATGATAAATACATATCTGGAAATGCAAGCGCTATATTTTATGTAGCTAAATCATCAAATTATAACATGACCATCCCTGAAGGAGTTAAAGTTGGCGAAACAGCCACAATAATATTCAATATTCCTGAAGAAGCTAAAGGCGAAGTTATAATATCTATTGATGGCGTAGAACAAAAAGCTATTATTAATGATGGTAAAGCTTATGCTAAGTTTGATAATTTACCTGCAGGTAACCATACAGTAGTTGCAAACTATTCCGGTGATGATAAATACGCAGCAGGAATTATCACAGATAAAATAACTATCAACAAAGTATCAGATTACAAAATGGATGTACAAATCCCTACTGATCTTAAATTCGCAGATAAAGCAGTAATAAATATTACTCTTCCAGGTGACGCTAATGGTATTATAACAGTCACTGTTGGAAACAAAGACTATAAAGCTGTTGTTGTAAATGGTAAGGCAAATATAACTACCGATCCATTAGCTATTGGCGAATACCCAGTTAGTGTAAATTATACTGGTGATAATAAATACAATGATAGTGTAAAATCTGTTGGAAGTCTTAAAGTAGGTCAATCAAACCCTGAAATAAATATAACTGCTAATGACATTGTATTTGGTGAAAATGCAATTGTTA
>CAVDAS010000083.1:0-8366 GCA_963606955.1 Bacteroidaceae bacterium | reverse complement strand
TTGTATTTGCTTTATTTGGAGTGTAATTACCATCACCAATATATACTGCATCTACATTATGATTTCCAGTAGTTAAACCGGAAACAGTAGTATTTGCAATACCATTTTTAATAATAGCATCATATCGTTTACCATCAACAAGAATGTTTACAATTCCTGTTGCGTCTTTAGGAACATTTACTGTGATTGTAACATTATCCCCAACTTTAGCATCATCAGGAACAGTAATAGTCATATTATAGTCAGAAACTTTAGATACAATGACTTTGGAATCTTTAGAACTATCTGCATACTTACCATCACCACTATAAGCTACATTAACTGGATATTCTCCAGTAGTTAACTCATCAGTAGTAATAGAAGCACTACCATTCTCAACAACATCACGGTAAGTTTTATTTCCAACTTTAACAACTACACTACCCTTTGCATCAGCTGGAAGAGTGATATTAATTACTGCCTTATTTCCGGATTTAATAGGATCAACATCCACATCAAAGATGTAATCAGAGACTTTATTAACAACTATACTCTTAGTAACAGTATTTTTATCATAATTAGTGTCTCCACCATAGCTTGCTAGGACAGTATGTGGACCAGCAGTTAAACCAGAGACATTAAACTCAGCAACACCATCCTTAATAGAAGCTTCGAATAATTTATCCTCAATACTAATTGTAACATTACCAGTAGCGCCGTCAGGAACATTCACCTTAATAATAGCAGCATCTCCAACTTTAACATCATCAGGAACAGT
This sequence comes from Bacteroidaceae bacterium, assembly GCA_963606955.1. Classification (GTDB taxonomy): domain Archaea; phylum Methanobacteriota; class Methanobacteria; order Methanobacteriales; family Methanobacteriaceae; genus Methanocatella. The sequence continues at coordinate 7,609 of CAVDAS010000083.1, read as the reverse complement.
AATATTCATATCATAATCAGATATTTTATTAACTTTTATTGTAGAATTAATTACACCACCCATGTATTTACCGTCACCAGTGTAATTAACACTAATATTGTAATCACCGGCATCTAAAGGAAGAATAATAACTTTTGCACTTCCATTTTCAACTTTACCCGTGTAGTTTTGACCATTAACATTAATAGTCACATTACCTGTTGCGTCTTTAGAAACATCTACAGTAATTGTAGTGTTTTTGTTTGCAACAGCATCAGAAATAGTAACATTCATTGACGGATATACTTTAGAAACAATGAAAGAACCACTACCAGATAAGCTATTATAACTATTATCACCATTATAAGTTACATTAACAGTACAACTACCAGCTTTAAGACCAGAAATTGTTTTAGTTGCAACACCATCTTTAACATCTACAGTAAATGATTCCTCATTAACCCTAATAGTTACATTACCAGTAGCATCACCTGGCAAGACAACTTTAATAGTTTCATTTTCACCTATTTTAATATCAGCTAAATCAATATTAATAGTTGGGTTGATTTTACTTACTGTGAAATTAAATTCCTTAGTAACATTAGTGTAGTTTGAATTACCATTCCAGTATCCAACAACACGATAATTACCACCAGCTAATTTAATACCTTCTGTTGAACCTTTACCATTAACAATACTTACATTATAGAGTTTATTATCCACAACAACAAATACAGTACCGTTTAAAGGTGTGTTATGAACACCTGATAATGTGGCGGTAATTTCAAATACTTCACCATACTCTACATCAGGAACATTAACTATAATTGTTGGATTTGCCTTAGCTACATTGAAAAGCTTATCCATAGTAGTTTTAACATATTTATCATCACCAGTGTATTCAACACGAACAACATGATATCCTGCACCTAAACCAGCAATAGTCTTATCAGCTTTTCCATTGATTAAAGACATCACAGCATATTTCACACCATCAACAAATAGTGTTACATTTCCTGTTGCATCAACAGGCAAAATAACATTTACTTTTTCATTATCACCAAAGACAATATCTCTTGTGATAACTCTCATACCATCATGATCTATTTTAAATACTTCGAAATTCACACTAGCAGTTATTGAATTATAGTTATTATCACCACTGTAAGTTGCAATAGCTGTGTAATTACCTACTTCAAGACCAGATATAACCAATACTGGATCTTTAACATCATAAGTCATATGACCTATTGTAACAACTATATTGTTTCTTACAGCATCAGCAGGTAAGATAAATCTAATTGTTTCTTTCTCACCAACTTCAATATCATTTACTAAAACATCAAATATTGGATTGATTTTAGCTACTTTAAAACTACCATTATCCTGTGCAGGATTATAGTTAATTCCTTCCCAGATAGCTGTAAAGTTATAATCACCAGCAGGTAATCTAACACCATTAAATATTCCCTTACCTCCAACAACATTAACCCTATAAAGTTCATTATTAATTTTTATAGTAACAATACCATTTAAAGGAGAATTATTAACCCCAACTAAAGTAACTGCAATAGTTGAGTTTTTATTATACTCCACACTATCAATTATAACCTTAAGATTTGCATCTGCCCTGAATACATTAAATCCACCACTATAGCTATAATTTTCATATTTCTCATCACCACCATATTTAACAGAAACTTTATAGTATCCAACATCCAATACAGGAGTGGTTATATATGCATAGCCCTTATTAATTTCAGCAATGTAAGGAGTATCGCCTACGGTAATTGATATGTTGCCTTTAGCACCATTCGGCACAATAATACCTATAGTTTGGTTTTCACCATATTTAATATCATCAAAAATAACATGCCATTCATAATCATTTTTAGATACCATGAAAGTAGTATTATTGAATGCTTTATTGTAATTATTATCACCATTATAAGTTACATAAACTGAATAAACACCAGCTTTAAGATTAGATACTGTTTTAGTTGCAACACCATCCTTAATAGATACAATATAGGATTTACCAGGAATTTTAATTTCTACCTCACCAGTAGCATCACCAGCTAGTTTAATTGATATTATTGCATTTTGACCAACCAGAATATTATCTGCACCAACATCAAGAGTTGAGTTTATTTTAAATACACTAAAACTACCATTAGCTCCAGCACCATTGTAATTTAAATTACCCTCCCAAATAGCTTCAAAATCATATGATCCAGCAGGTAACTTAACACCTTCAAATATTCCAGTACCGTTTTCAACACGAACATTATAATTTATATCATTTACAGTTATACTAATAAAACCATTTAATGGAGTATTTTCAACACCAGTTAAATTAGCTTTAATAACGAATATTTCACCATAATTAATATTATTAATAGTAACATTTAATTTAGAATCAGCTTTAGCTACTTTAAAGCTACCATTAGTTTCATATCCAGTGTAGTTATCATTACCATTCCATTTAGCTGTGAAATAGTAATTATTTGCATTTAAGCTAATACCATCACGTTTTCCTTCACCATTTTTAACACTTACTTCGTAATTTTCACCATTAACATTAACAGTGACTGTTCCATCTAATTTAGCACCATTAACACCAGTTAAAGTAGCAATGATAGTGAATTTGTTGTTATAAGTTACATTTCCAATATTAACAGTTAATTTAGATTCAGCCTTAGCTACCTCAAAGTTACCAGTATCATTGGTAAAGTTGTAATTTGAATCACCATTCCATGTAGCTACAAAAGGATAATTACCAGCAGTTAAGCTAATACCATCTAAAGTTCCTTCACCATTAGTAATAGTTACATTGTAATCCCTACCATTAACAGCAACAGTGACTGTTCCGTTTAATGGAGTATTGTTAACTCCAGTTAAGAAGGCATAAATAGTAAATATTCCATCATATGTTACATCACCAATATTAACATTTAATGTTGCATTTGCCTTATTCACATTAATTCTAGCACTTGCATTAGCTGAAGTGTATTTATAATTGCCTGTATAGTTAACAAAGATAGTATGATTACCAGCAGTTAAACCGAATATATTTCCACTAGCTACACCATTTTTAACCTCAACAGTTGAATTTATTTTACTATCAACATAAATAACTGCGTCACCATAAGCGTCTTTTGGCAAATCAAAAATACTAACAGTTCCATTTTCACCAAATATAATATTATTTGTTTTAATACTCATTGTTGAATTTATTTTAGCTACAGTAAATGTAACATTATTTGTATATTCTTTGTAATTAGTATCACCAGAATATGAAACAGATACATTGTAATTACCTGCCCCAAGATTATGTATAAGTATAGTAGCTACACCATTTTCAACATTAGTACTATTCCAAGTAGTTTTACCTGTAGAAACAGTGACAGTACCAGTAGCGTCATTATTTAATTTAACAGTAATAACTTCCACATCATCAACATTGATATTAGTAGTATTAACTGAGACAGTTGGATCTATTTGTTTGACATTGAAGCTACCTTTAGCTTCTGTGCCATTGTAATTTAAATTACCATCCCAACTAGCTTCAAAAGCATATGATCTAGCAGGTAATTTAACACCATTAAATGTACCTTCACCATTTTCAATTTGAACAGTGTATTTTTCACCATTAACAAACACATTAACAAAACCATCTAAAGGAGTATTTTCAACACCAGTTAAATTAGCTTTAATAACGAATATTTCACCATAATTAATATTATTAATAGTAACATTTAATTTAGAATCAGCTTTAGCTACTTTAAAGCTACCATTAGTTTCATATCCAGTGTAGTTATCATTACCATTCCATTTAGCTGTGAAATAGTAATTATTTGCATTTAAGCTAATACCATCACGTTTTCCTTCACCATTTTTAACACTTACTTCGTAATTTTCACCATTAACATTAACAGTGACTGTTCCATCTAATTTAGCACCATTAACACCAGTTAAAGTAGCAATGATAGTGAATTTGTTGTTATAAGTTACATTTCCAATATTAACAGTTAATTTAGATTCAGCCTTAGCTACCTCAAAGTTACCAGTATCATTGGTAAAGTTGTAATTTGAATCACCATTCCATGTAGCTACAAAAGGATAATTACCAGCAGTTAAGCTAATACCATCTAAAGTTCCTTCACCATTAGTAATAGTTACATTGTAATCCCTACCATTAACAGCAACAGTGACTGTTCCGTTTAATGGAGTATTGTTAACTCCAGTTAAGAAGGCATAAATAGTAAATATTCCATCATATGTTACATCGCCAATATTTACATTTAGTTTAGCTTCTGCTTTACTTACATTAACCTGAACAGATGAAGTAGTTTCTGTGTATTTATCATCACCACTATAGGTAAGATTAATTGTGTGATTTCCTGCAGTTAAACCTGTGATGTTTGCATAAGTTTCTCCTTTTATAACATCAACTGTTGAGTATTTAACACCATCAACAAAGATTGTGATATTTCCACTGGCATCGGTAGGTAAAAAGCTACTGAAATAAGAGACTTCACCAAATACAATATTAGTATCAAGGAAAAACTGACCAGATGGGACAATCTTAGACACAGTGAATTTAACAGTATTATTTACATAATTTGCATAATTCTTATCACCAGAATATGAAACACAAACAGTGTAATCACCTGCTTTAGGATTAGCTATAGTTACAATAGCAACACCATTTTCAACATTCACAGTTTGCGTGGTAATTCCAGTACCAGAAACAGTAACTTCTCCAGTAGCATCATTATTTAACTTAACAGTTATAGTTTCATTATCACCAACATTAATATCAGCAGTATTAATGGAGACAGTTGGATCTATTTGATTGACACTAAAGTTACCTTCAGAGGCAGTTGCTGTGTAGTTATCGTTTCCATTCCAGCTAGCAGTGAATTGATATTTGTCAGCTGGTAATTTGTCAGTGACTGTTGTTTCGCCGCTACCTTCTTTAACTTCAACAACATATTTTTTCTTGTTTATTTCAACAACAACATTACCATTTAATCCAACATTGTTAACACCGGTTAAATTAGCTTTAATAGTAAATGCAGAATTGTAATCAACATCATCAATAGCTACATTTAATGTTGGTTTTGCTTTAGCTACATTAATAGTTTTAGTAACTTCAACTGGAGTATATTTATCACTACCCGGATATTTAACTACAACAGTATGATTACCTGCAGATAAATTATTAATAATCTTACTAGCATCACCATAGTTAATAGTTGCTGTGTATACAGCTTTATCAACAACAATAGTTACATTACCAGTAGCATCAGCAGGTAGTTTAGTAACTTTAATATTTAATGCATCTCCAAAATTAATATCCTCAACATCTACATTCATTTCAGAAGTTATTTTAGATACAATAAAGCTAGTTTTTGCACTTCCACTAGTGTAGTTATTATCACCAGAATATTCAACCAGTACCGGATAGCTGTTTGCTTTGAGATTAGAAATTTCCCATATAACTTCACCATTTTCAACATTGAAAGTTTGAGTTTTATTAGCTACAGTGATTTTAACAGTTTTAGTAGCGTCATTATTTAAATAAACAGTGATAACTTCTTTATCACCAACATTGATGTTTGTAACATTAACTGAAATAGTTGGGGCTATCTGATTAACATTAAATGTACCTTTAAACTCAATCTCATTATAATTATTGTTTTCATCCCATGTAGCTATAAATGAGTATGTATTAACAGCTAGTTTATCAGTAACTAGTAAATCACCCTTACCATTAGTAACAGTGACATTGTAAGTAGTACTAGCTATTTTAACTTTTACAATTCCATTTAAAGGAATTGCATTAACACCATTTAAAAATGCATTAATAGTAAATGATTTACTGTAATCAACATCATCAATAATCACACTTAAAGTAGCGTTTGCCTTAGCCACATTAATCTCTTTAAAAGCACTATTATCTGTGTATTGCGCATCACCCGCATAATAAACTGTAATCTTATGTGAAGTAGCACTTAAATCTTTAATATATTCTGTTACCTTACCATTTACTAGATTTGGATTACTATAAGTGTTCCCATCAACTTCAATACGAATAGTTTCACCAGTGATGTTTTTACCTAAATCAATAGTAACCGTCGCATTTTCACCAAAAATTATGTCTTTAGTAGTTATGTTTATTTCAGGAGTTGTTCTAGATACAGTGATATTTGTAGGAGATTCTACCCTGTTAGCAGCATATTTATCGTCACCAGCATAATTTACACTAACTGGATATACGCCAACAGTTAATGCATCAGTAGTTATCGTTGCCTTACCATTTTCAACAACACCACCATACTTTTTATCTCCAACTTTAACAATTATAGCACCATTAATATCACCAGGAAGAGTAACATTAATTATAGCCTTATCTCCAGATTTAAGATTTTCTGGAACTTTAATAACTATATCATAATCAGCCACTTTATCAATATTTATAGTAGCCATAGTTGTTTTATTAATATATACATCATTACCTGAATAATTTGCAAGAATATTGTGTAATCCATTAGTTAAATTATTAAGAGTAATACTTGCAACACCATCATTAATAGATTTACTGTATTTTGTACCATCAATATCAATAGTAACATTTCCAGTAGCGTCTTTTGGAACATTCACATAAATAGTAACCTCACTACCTACATGAAGATCACCAGAAGTAGTAATATTCATATTATAATCAGATACTCTAAATACTGTGAAATATATTTTAGTAGTGTTTTCAAAGTAATAGTCATCCCCATTATAAGTTACAAGTGCTTCGTAATAACCTGGTTTTAAATCAGGAATATATAACGTAGCTTTGCTGTTTGTTAGATTAGCTGAATATTTTTTTGTATTGTTAATTGTGACTGTTACATTTCCAGTTGCAGTTGGAACAATTTGAACAGTTACTGTTGCATTTTCACCATAAACAATATCTTCAACATGAGCATCAACATCAACATTACCTTTAGTTACATTTAAAACCCCTGGATTGAATTTTATAGTAGTTGCACCATCATAAATTGCATTAACTGCTTGTTCACCAATATTACTTGGATTATATGGGAATGTATAATTACCGTCAATTTGACTAATTGCTTTAACAGTTGCAATATAACCAGAACTATCAATAGTAAATTTAAATAATTGACCTGCCACACTAGCACCATCATCAGTGATAATAGTAGCAACTAAATTTACAGTTCTACCATATTGAGTATTAACAGTTGTATTTCCTAAAACAGTAACAGTTACTGGAGAAATAATAATACCATCATTATAAATATAAGTTTCACCATTAGGAATCTCAGAATAATGATTATTTGTTAAATTAAGTTTACTAGTAGCTCCATTATAAATAGCAGCACCTTTCACAGCACTATTGTTAGTAAAATTACAATCAACTATAGATGCATTACCAATATTATAAAGTACACCACCACTACCACTTGCAACATTCCGAATAAAAGTTGAATTACTTACAGTGAAATTATCCCCATTATTAACAAATACACCACCATCACCACTTGCAGTATTACCAATAAAAGTTGAATTACTTACAGTGAAATTATCCCCATTATTAACAAATACACCA
>CAVDAS010000082.1:0-8772 GCA_963606955.1 Bacteroidaceae bacterium | reverse complement strand
ATTATTAAAAAATATGAAAAATAAGAAAAATATTATCTAAAGTTTACGGCATTGTTTTAGTAATGTTTATATATTGTTTTTGTTAAAAATATAATACATATTATATAATTTTTGTATAATGTTGTATTAGATTTCAGTTGTCTGAAGTTAATTTCATTCAACTTTATTCTAAAAATCAAGAAATTAAGAGAGATGTGGTAGTTATTAAATGCAATAAAAAATCAATTCTTCTAATAGCTTGCATACTAATTTTTTTATTGATTGGTGCTGTATCTGCAGCTAATGAATCTAATGAAACAGTTAGCAGTGTAGCTATAGAGAATAATACACTAGAATCAGCTAGTGTAAGTCAAAATATTAGTAGTGAATTAAATTCACAACAAGAAAATGTTGTCCTGGCTAATAGTGAGGATCAACAAAGTTTGAATTATGAAGTAAATAATGCAAACCTACTTGGTGTTGCAAATGGCGGATCTTTTTCTGATTTGCAATCTTTAATTAATAGTAAATCAGATAATAGTGAATTAAAATTATCTAATGATTATACATGGGATTCCTCAGTTATCACTATTCAACATAATAATTTTGTTATTGATGGGGATGGCCATACATTAGATGCAAACAATAAAGGTGGAATATTTAAAATAACTGGTAATAATGTCACTCTTAAAAATTTAATTTTTATTAATGCAAAAGTTTCTGAGGGTGCGGCAATCTATAACACTGGTGTTAATTTTAATATTTTAAATTCAACATTACAAAATATGGTTGTTTATAGTGGTAGTGCAATTATAAATCAGGCTGTTAATTTAAATATACGTAATTCTAATTTTGAAAACATTACTTCTTATGATGATGGTGGAGCTGTTTATAATGATGGTGAAGGTTTTACTGTAAGTAATACAACATTCAATGACATTACAGTATATTCTAGTGCAGGTGCTATTTTGAATTATGGTAATCGTTTATCCATATCAAACTCAGCATTTACAAATATTTCTGCGAATAAAGGTGCTGGTGCTATTTATAATCGTGGTGATAACTTTAAGTTAACAAGTTCTAAATTTGAAGACATTACTGCAGGTGGTGCTGATGGTGGTGCTATCTATAATAATGGTACTAATTTTACTGTAAATTATTCTAATTTTACAAATAACTTTGCAAGAGCTGGTGATTATACATATGTAACTGGTGGTGGTGCTATTTATAATCGTGGTGATAATTTATCAGTATTAAATTCAAGATTCAAAAATAACACTGCAAATAATGATGGTGGTGCTATTTTAAACAATGGTACTAATGTAGTTATATATAATTCTATATTTGAAGATAATACTGCTGATGCTCTTTCAAGAAATCATGGTTTGGGTGGTGCACTTCTTACTTTTGGTGCTAACCTTAATATAACAAACTCAATATTTACAAACAATAAAGCAAATTCAGTGGGTCAGTATAATAAAGAAGGTGGTGCAGTTTATCATATTGGTGCTAATCTTACTTTAGCCGGCTCTAATTTTACCAGTAATTATGCTGGAATCTATCATGAAGGAGCTAATATTAATATATCAAATTCTAATTTCACAAGTAATTCTTTAGCGATTCATCATTTTGGAGATAACATCACTGTAATAAACTCAATATTTGATAGTAATAAAGTAATTAGTGATGGATCCACGGATTATGGTGCTATTATATGTACTGGTAATAATATTAATATAATAAATTCTAATTTCAAGAATAATGACCATTATGGATTTAAGTCTACTGATGGGGATAATTTTACTGTGGTAAATTCTAATTTTAGTTCTAATAGTGATTATGGAATTTGGTCTAGTGCTGATAATTTTAATGTAGTAAATTCTAATTTTAGTTCTAATAGTGATTATGGAATTTGGTCTAGTGCTGATAATTTTAATGTAGTAAATTCTAATTTTGATAAGAATGGATATGCTATTTATAATAAGGGTATTAATTTAAATTTAACACATGTCACAGTTAGTAGTAATGCTCGTGGAATTTATCAATATGGTGATAATCTTGTTGTAGCAAATTCCACATTTAAGAGTAATGTATATGGTGCTCTTTATCATAGTGGTGCTAATCTTAATGTGACAAATTCTACTTTCAGTAGTAATAATTTTCGTAATTCTGGTAGTGGTGCTGCTATTCATCATGAGGGTGCTAATCTTAATGTATTGAATGTTACTTTTAATAGTAATTGTGCTTGGTATTATGGTGGTGCTATTTATCAAGATGGTGCTAATTTTAATTTGACAAATGCTAAGTTTACTAATAATGAAGCTGTTTATCGTGGTGGTGCTATTTATGCTACAAATAATAATAATTTTAATGTATTGAATGTTACTTTTAGTAATAATAATCGTGCTGATAATTATGATGGTGGTGCTATTTGGCATAGTGGTGATAATCTTAATGTGACAAATACTATTTTTGATGGTAATCATGCTGTTGATAGTGCTGGTGCTATTTGGCATAGTGGTGCTAATTTTAATATATTGAATGTTACTTTTAATAATAATTATGCTCGTGATTACTATGGTGGTGTTATTTGGACTAAGGGTAATAATATGCTTGTGTTAAATTCTACATTTACAAATAATCGTGCTTCTAGAAGTGGTGGTGCTATTTGTCATGATAATGGTGAAAACTTTTCTGTAATAAATTCCAAGTTCGATACAAATTATCAAACTTGGAATACTAATGATCGTACTTGGAATGGTGGTGCTATTTGGACTAAGGGTAATTATTTCACTGTAATAAATTCTAATTTTACTAATAGTTATACTCAAGGTAACAGATATCATTCTGGAGGTGCTATTTATAATGAGGGTAGTTATTCTTCTGTAATAAATTCCACATTTACTAATAGTAGAGCTGGTGGTCGTGGTGGTGCTATTTATAATGCGGGTACTGATTTCACTATAATGAATTCTAATTTCACAACTAGTTACACCCAACATACTTCTTATAATGATAATTATGGTGGTGGTGCTATTTATAATACTGGTACTAATCTTAAAGTAATAAATTCCATATTTGATACTAGTCATACTAATGGTAATTATTATAGTGGTGGTGCTATTTATAATAGTGGTATTAACCTTAATGTAACAAATTCAACATTTACTAATAGTTATGCTGCTAAGTATGGTGGTGCTATTTATAATACTAATAGTGGTTTTACTCTAAGTAATTCTAAATTCACAAACAGTTACACAACTCAAGGTGGAGATAAAAATAACAGATATGGTGGAGGTACTATTTACACTAGTGGTAATTATTTCAATGTAACAAATTCTATATTTGATACTAGTAGTGCTGCTAATTCTTGGACTAGAGGGGGTACTATTTGGAATAATGGACAATATTCTTCTGTAGTAAATTCTACATTTGCTAATAGTAAAGTAGGAAGTGATGGTGGTGTTATTTATAATGCTGGTGATAATTTTATTATAGCAAATTCATCATTTACAAATAGTAGTACAAATTATGCTACAACGGGTGATAATGATTGGACTCTTACTAATGGTGGTGGTGCTATTTATAATAGTGGATCTACTGTTACTATTGAAAATTCCACATTTAAAGATATTAGTTCAGCTAATTGTGGAGGTACTATTTATAATGCTGGTGGTAGTTTTACTCTAACAAATTCTTCAGTTACTAAAAGTTCTGCAACATATGATGGTGGTCTTATTTATAATAGTGGTTCTACTGTTACTATTGAAGATTCCACATTTATTAACAGTACTGCAGGTAGTAACGGGGGTATGATTTGTAATAATGGAGGTTCTACCTTTAAAGTATTAAATTCTACATTCATTAATGCTACTGCATCTGGTAATTCTAATGGTAAAGTTTACCGTGCTTATAATAAGCTTAATTATTATACTGGTGGAGGTATTATTTGGAACAATGGTGAGTCATTTAGTGTAGAAAATTCTAGATTTATTAACGGTACTTCAAAATTAAATACTGATGGTAAAGACTGTTATACTGGTGGTGGAGCTATTTATAATTTTGGTCAGCAATTTACTATAAAAAGTTCTTCATTTGTTAATAATGTAGCAATTGGTAATTCTGCTTATCATTATGGTGGTGGAGCTATCTATAATTATAAAAATACTATGACTATATCCAATTCTAATTTCACTGATAATGATGCAAATGTTGGTGCTGTTATTTACAATCCTCAAGGTTCTACTATTAATTTAGTTAATAACAATTATTCTAAACTTTCTGGTAAAACTCATATTTTCAATAATGGTACAATTTCATCTGAAGTAATAATCACTGTTTTAGGAAATGAAACACGTTTAGCTCAAATATATGATACTATACCATTATCAGCTACTATTGATACTGTTGATGGTGCTAGTGTAACTAGTCAGGTATTAAATTTCATTGTTGATAATAAGAAATATGTTGCAATAGCTAATAATAATGGTGATTATATTCATAATAAGTATTATGTGAACTTTACTGAGCCTAAAAAAGTTATTAGTGCATCATATGATGGGGCACCTTTCTCAGTTAAAACTGGAACTTTAAGTATTGGTAATATTCCTTCAAATGTGACTCTTAATGTTTCTGATAATATTAAATTTGGAGAAAAAATATTATTTAATGTTTCAGTTAGTGTTGGTGGGGGTGCAAAACCTGTTATGGATCCTTCTGGTAGTGTAACTTTCATAATTAAGAATAAAGATAATATAACTGTTAAATCTCAAACTGTTACTTTAAATAGTAATTGTACTGCTCAATGGGACTGTTCAACTTTAGATGCAGGTACCTATACAGTCTTTGCTAATTATAATGGTGATTCTAGATATTCACCTAATAGTACAAATGTTACTATTGTTGTTCCGCAAGTAGAAACATATGATATGACTCTTTCTACTACTCAAGGAGCTAAAGTTGATGAAAATGCAGTTATTAGTGTAATTCTTCCAAAAGGAGCAAGTGGAAATGTTACTATTATTATTGATGGTAAAAGTTTTAATGCAACTATTAATAGTGATGGTGTTGCTAGTGTCACACGTAATGATTTAAGTGCGATTGAGCATACTATTGTTGCAACTTATAATGGTGACAATAATTATAAATCTCATATTCCTATTTATGGGTCAATCACTATATCTAAATGGTCTGATTATAAATTTGTTGTTAATGCACCAAATATTGAAATTGGAGATAAAGCTACAATTACTGTTACATTACCTAATGATATTAGTAAAAGCGGTGTAACTATTTTTGTTGATGGTGAAGAACACTATGCTCAAATTAAATCTGGTGTAGCTACTATTTCTGTTCCTGGTTTGGAAATCGGTACTCATACAGTTAATGTAACTTATGAAGGTAATGAAAAATATGAAGAAAAGAATTATACTACTACATTTAATGTAACTGAAATATATGATTATGTTATGAAAATTAACGCTCCGGGTATTTATGTTTGGCAAAATGCTATTGTTGAAGTAACAATTCCTGAAAAAGCTACGGGTAATATAACTATAACATTACCTAATGGTTCAACTGAAACTAAAACAGTTGAAAAAGGTGTTGTTAAATTTACAATTCCTAATTTAACTGCAGGTAATCAAAAAGTTACTTTAACATATTCTGGTGATGAAAAATATGCTTCAGATACGAAAGATGCTATAATTGTTGTATCTAAAAGAGATCCTAATATGAATGTTACTATTCCAGAGCATGTTAGAATTTTAGAAGAGACTGATATTACGATAGCACTTCCGAATAATGCTACTGGTACTGTAATACTAAAAATTGATGATGTGGAAGTATCTAGTGGTGATGTTAACAATGGTGTTGCTATTGTAACAACCACCGCTTTAAAAGAAGGTAACTACAAACTTACTATAAGTTATGGTGGTGATGGAAATTATACTATAGATAGTTATACTCAATCTATTAATGTATACAGATTAAGTGATTATGATATGAATATTTCAGCTCCTAATGCTAAAGTTGGTGATGATGCAGTTATTAGTGTTCTTCTTCCAAAAGGAGCAACTGGTAATGTTACTATTGAAGTTGGAGGTGTGAATTATTATCCGATTATTGATTCTGAAGGTGTAGCTACTATTATTATTAACAATTTATCTGCTAGTGTACACACTATTTTTGCAAATTATAGTGGTGATATTAGATATGTAGGACAGTATACTACTGGATCAATTAATATATCTAAAGTTTCAGGTTATGAGTTCTCTATTGATACTGATTCTATTAATGTTGGGGAAGACGCTATTATTAATATAACTGTTCCAAAAGATGCAACAGGTAGTGTAATTGTTAATGTTAATGGCTCTGATCATGTCGGTGTTATTAAAGAAGGTAAAGCTACTGTTGTTGTTTCTAATTTAGGTAATGGAACCTATACTATTACTGCAACTTATGATGGTAATGATAAATATTTAGCAAACCAAACTACTGGTAAAATCATTGTATCTAAAGTTTCCAATTACAATATGTCTGTTGTAGTTCCTGATGATGTTAGAATTGGTGATACTGCAACAATTACTGTTAAATTACCTACTGATGCTACAGGTAAGGTTTCAGTTAAAGTTGGAGATAAAATATACCCAACTACTGCTAAAGATGGTGTAGCTATTATTACAACTGATGTGTTAACTAAAAATAGTTATGAAGTTATTGCAACTTATGATGGTGATGGTAAATATACCTCTAAAAATAATGAAACCAGTCTTAAATTATCTAAAGTAGATGATTATAAAATGGATGTTATTGTTCCAGTTGGTGTTAAAGATGGAAATGCTTCAGTATTTGTTGTTAATTTACCTTCTGATGCTACAGGCAATGTAACTATTACTATTTTAGGTAAAAACTTCTATGGTAAAGTTGAAAATGGTGCTGCAAACGTATACGTTGGTGGTTTACCTGCAGGTACTCATGGTGTTGCTGTAAATTACACAGGTGATTATAAATACACTTCAAATAAACAAAACACTTCAGTTACAATACTTAAAATAGATGGATATACCATGTATATTGATGTAGATGATATTAAAGTTGGAGACAATGCAAGTATTAATGTAATTCTTCCAAGCGATGCTACGGGTAATGTAACTATTAATGTTAATGGTATGGATTATAATACTACTGTTGATGGTGGTGTTGCTAGTTTCATTGTATCTGGTTTAGGTGATGGTAATCATACTATTATAGCTAAATATAGTGGAAATAATAGATATTTATCTAACTACACTACTGGTGTTGTTCGTGTGTCTAAAATAGGCAACTATGAAATGTCAATTAATACAAATGATATTAATGTTGGACAAGATGCAATTATCCAAGTATTTGTTCCTACTGACGCAATGGGTAAAATAATTATCACTATTGATGATATTAAACAAGTTACAGATATTAAAAATGGTGTTGCTACTTTTGTTGTTTCTGGTTTAACAAATGGAACACATACTATTGATGCAACTTATGATGGTGATGATAAATACCTTGCAAATAATGCTACTTCTAAAATCACAGCATTTAAAGTATCAGATTATGAAATCAAAATATCTCTTCCTAATGATGTTAAATCTGGAGATGAAGCTGTAATTAATATAGCTCTTCCAAATGATGTAAACGGTTATGTTTCAGTTAAAGTTGGAGATAAAATTTATCCAGTTAAAGCTAATAATGGAGTAGCGGCAATTACTACTGATGTATTAACTGTTGGTAATTATCATGTTAGTGCAACTTATGAAGGTGATGCAAAATACGCTAATAAAACAGTCATTGCATCTACTGATCTTATTGTGTCAAGAGCACCTGTTGAAATGAATGTAGTTGTTAATAATATTGTATTTGGTGAAGATGCAACTGTTGCTATTGATTTAGGTAAAAACATTGATGAAAATGTTAATATTTATGTTGATGGTGTTGAAAAACAATTAACTCTTGTAGATGGTAAAGTAACTGATGTTATTAGCAATTTAAGTGCTGGTAACCATAATATTACAGTTAAATATAATGGTGATGATGAATACTTGCCTGTTGAAGTTACTAAGTTTGTTAATGTAGTTAAGGCAAATCCAATTTTAAATGTTATTATTAATAATGCGAATTATGGTGAGATTTCACCTATTACATCTACATTAAACGGTGTAAAAGGTGCTGTTTTAAGTGGTAAAATATCTGTAACCATTGGCCATAATATTTATTATGTGGATATTGTTAATGGTACTGGAATTTCAAATGAGCTTAAATTACCTGCTGGAAATTATACTTTTGAGGCTAAATGGGATGGAAATCAAAATTACTCATCTACTAATTACAAAGGTACTTTTAATGTAGCTAAAATCAATCCTACAATGGATATTTCAGTAAATGATATTAAAGTAGGTCAAAACGAAGTTATTGAAGTTAAATTAAATGATGATGTTAAGGGTAATGTAACTATTTATGTTAATGATGAGTTCGTAGATACTATTACTCTTAAAGGAGGTATTGCAACTAAAACAATCTCAGGTCTTTCATTCGGCAATTATACAGTTCGTGTAACTTATAATGGTGATAGTAACTACAATAGTGTATCTGATAGTGATATTTTCACTGTTTCTAAATTAGATCCAAGTGAATATGATATGCATATTGTTGTTAGGAATATTGTCTTTGGTGATGATGAAAATGCATATATTTTCCTACCAAAAGATGTAGATGGTAATGCAACTATATTTGTTGATGGTGTGAAATACTCTACAGTTA
>CAVDAS010000081.1:0-9225 GCA_963606955.1 Bacteroidaceae bacterium | reverse complement strand
AACTCGAGCCAAGGATTTTAAAAAAATAGAAAAAAAGTTAGCTTGATAGCATTGATATTATGGAAAAATATTTATTTAATTAAGACACTATATTAACTCATGTTTGATAAACTTATTGTATCTTCTAAAACAGAAAAAATTTTAACTAATTCTCTTGATGAACCAATTTCTGTTGAAGATGCAAACTATTTAATAAATATTAAAGGGTCTGACTTGTATCCTTTACTTGCAACTGCTGATTATCTCAGGCAAGAAATTGTTGGAAACAACGTTACATTTATTAATAATTGTAATATTAACTTCACAAATATTTGTACTGTAAGATGTGGTTTTTGTGCATTTGGTAAAGATGCAGATGACCCTGAAGCGTATATTTTAGATGATGAAGCTATTTTAGAAAAAGCTCGTGGGGCTGTTGAGAGAGGTGCTCATGAGTTTTGTCTTATGGGGGGAGTTTTACCTGATGCTGATATTGAATATTATGAACATTTATTGAAATTATTAAAAGGAGAATTCCCCAATACTTTAATACATGGTTTTTCACCAACTATGATTAAAGATGCTAGTGTTGTATCAGGTATAAGTATTGAAGAGGCATTTGAAAGACTTAAAATTGCAGGTTTAGATACATTACCTGGAACTGCTGCAGAAATCTTAACTGACAGATCTAGAGAATTAATTTGTCCTGAAAAAGTCACAACACAGGAATGGATTGATATTGTAAAAACTGCACACGAAGTTGGAATTCCAGGTTCAGCTACTATTATGTATGGACATGTAGAAACTCCTGAAGAACGTGTGGAGCATATTGACATTATTCGAAAAATTCAGGAAGAAACTCATAAATTCACTGAATTTATTCCAATGACATTTATGCATGAATACTCTCCAATCTTTTTAGAAGGTCAGCAAAACTTAGGAGCTACTGGAACTGAAGATTTAAAATTATATGCAGTAGCTAGACTAATGCTTAAAGATTTAATTCCAAATATCCAAGTATCCTGGGTAAAAATGGGATTTAGGTTTGCACAAGTAGCTCTGACAGCTGGTGCAAATGATTTAGGTGGAACACTGGGTGGTGATGAATTATCTGAAGCTTCTGGAGCACCAGATGGAGTTGATGCTTCTATTGGTACTTTAAGCCATATTGTTGAAGATTTAGGCAGACATCCGGTGGAAAGAAATTCAAAATACACAGAATTTTACCCGGTTGAGTTAAATAGTTCTGATATGGGAGTACTATCAAAATAAAAGTTTAAATGGAGGATTAACATGAATATAACAGATATTGGATTATTAGTTTTAGTTTATATTTATGTTATCCTAATCTTCGTTTTTTCTGAGAAGTTTTTAAAAGATAATCCATCATTTTCCCGCCGTTTTGTCCACATTATGGTTGGAAATTGTATTTTTGTAATGCCATTTTTCAATGATCCTTATGTGATGGTATGGTTTTTAACCCTTCCAATTACAATAGCTGCATTTTTATTAACTAAATATTCTCCAATTAAGATTAAAAATGGAGTTACAGATGCAGGACATGCATTAGGTTTAGTTTACTATGCAGGAATATGGACATTGTTAATATTTTTACTTCCTGATAAATTGTGGATAGTAGCATTAGCTATTGGGGCTATGGTTTATGGAGATGGATTTGCATCTTTAATGGGTCAAAAATATGGTAAACATCATTTTAACTTAACTGGTGATGTTAAATCTATTGAAGGATCACTTGCTATGTTTATAATGGCTTGTATAATGTGCAGTGTTGTATTTTTAGTTTATGGTGCAATTGGATACAATATTCCAAATTATAATTTTGCATTTGTAGTTTTAATAAGTCTAATAGCTACTGTTTGTGAAGCTATCACTCCAAAAGGATTAGATAATCTAAGTGTTGCCTCTGTTAGTGCTATTTTATATTATCTTTTAATGGCGTGATTTTATGGTTAAATTCATAGTTATAGATGGTTTGGATGGTGCTGGAAAAGACACACAAGTTGAATTACTAGCTGATATGTATAAAAAGCAAGGTAAAAATGTTGTTGTGCGTTCCCATCCTTGTAAAGATAATAAATATGGTGTCAAATCAAAAGAAGCCCTTTTAAAAACAGGTAAGGTCAATCATTTAAAAGCTACTATTTATTTTGGCCTAGATGCAATTAGATCTGTTAGTAAATATTATAATAATGATAATATAGATGTTTTAATCTTTTCAAGATATATTATGGCTGTTGTTTATCTTCCAAACATTATTAATGTAATTATTTATAAAATTGTTTCATTTATTCTTCCAACTTCAGATTACATGTTTTTCTTAGATGTAAGTCCTGAAGAATCTTTAAAAAGGCTGGATAAACGTAACGAAGATACTGAAATGTTTGAAAACATGGATGAACTTAAAAAAGCTAGAACTAAATCAAAAAAAGTTATTTATGAATGGAATGTAATAAATGCAGATGATAGCATAGCTAATGTAAATAGTAAAATAAAAGAGAAATTATAAAACTTCTTTTATTCCTTCATTAGTGTGAATCATTATAGATTTAAGGTTTTCTAAGCTAATTGAACTAATAGGAATATTTTGGAAATCTTCATTCATAAACAAAAGTTCTTTATCTGCAAATGTAATCCAATTAACTTTATGGAGCACCACACCATTAATTATTAATTCGCTATATTGTGGTATGAAACTATTTTCATTCATTTCTTTAAAATAAGGATTTTTGTGAAAAATATTTTTCAATACTCTATCCATGAAACTCACTCTCCTCTTTCTTCAACAAATTTAGGAACAGCTTCTTGTAGAGGATCAAATGTTTCTCTGTTTTTAACTTCCATACATTTCATACTTACTTTAGAGTGCAGGGATGATGGGAGTCTTAATATTCTTTTTAAATCAATAGAAACTTTAGCATCAATAGTAGATAAATTAACTCTTGCCATAGCTGCTGTTAAATTTTTATATCTTCTAGGACCTATATCTCTTTTAAAATACCCCCAATTATCATTATCCAAGTGATGTCTATATTTTATAATGTCTTTCATTAATTTAGGGTTAATATCGTCTATTTCTTCATTACCTACCAAATGTTGGATATTATATTTTAATTTATCAGTAAAGATTTTTGAATATCCGATAGGAATACTGAAATGTTCAAAATTAAAGCTTTTATTAGAGATATCGGGATTAAAAAAGTTAGATTTAGGAATTTCTGCACCAGCTACATATTTTAAAACTTCTGATCTTAGTTCACTTCCAGAAATCATCATTTCTTCATCAAGAATTCTAATATGATATCCTCTTCCAGAGTAAATTAAATGAATGTTATTTAAACCTAAATCATCTTGCAGGGTATCAATTAATGAATTAACAATTTCTAAAGCTTGTCCTAAACAAACTTCACAAACACCATCACACTGGCATGTTCTAATTGGGATATCTTTAGCATCAACATCAAAAATATATTCTGCTTTTTGCCAGTCTTCTCTTCTTCTTGGATTATTATAAAAAGCTACAGAAATATAAGCTGCAAAAGGAGATTTATACCTTAAAAATTTCTTTAAGGACTCTCTTCCTCTAAATACTTTATACCTATCATTAGGACCTTTTCCATTATGGTCAAAACCAAACTCTCTTTTCTTTAAATCTTTAAGAATGAAGTCTGGTAAGTCTTTAGTGGACCATTCCTCACGATAGTACTGCCTTCTTTCTTTAAGTGTAGCTTTAGAAAACATAATAATCAGATATATTATGATTATTATTTTAAAGTATTTAATAATGTTTGTAGTGTGCAAATGCACAGTATTATATAATAATTTTAACTATAATTCATATTATGAATGAAGAAGTAAGGGAAGTAATTGGCGTGGAACACCTAAAAACAGTTCTATCTACGCTTACTCCTGAAGATATTGTTAAACATGCATATAAGAAATGGTATCCTTGTCAAAGAACAGGTCATACTATTTTAAATCTTGAAAATGGAAAAATATATGGTTTAGGAATAGAATTAAATCAATTACCTCTTATTGATACTGTTTATATAGAATTATATTCTATTGACTGGGAAGAAGACCCAATCGATGTTGAAGAGTTATTTTCACCTCAGGAGTATGAACAATACTTAGAATTTAAAGATGATGAGGTTTGTGAATATACTCCAGATATTGTTTCTGATTTTTGTCAAAAAATGGGTATTGATGAAGATGAACGTAAAATTGGTCTTTTAGCTTATAAATTTGAGAAAAATGAACAAAATAATTATAATCAGTGGGAATCAAAAATTTTAAATAAATATTATGATGTTACCCTTGATGGGTATAATCCATTTAAACAAATGGATAATGATTTTTAATCTTTTTTATTATCAATTTGATATTTTTTACGATTATAACATGATAATGGGTTGTTAATTCCTTTACATGAGCTATCCGGTTTACATAATTGAGGTAGATGAATTTTAATCTTTTCGCAACTCATTGGAGTGTACCATTTAGTTTCTCCTTCATGATTAATATCAACTTCACTATGCATACCAAAACCTAATTTTGATATAATATTAATCTTTTCTTGAGGCTGATCATCAAATAAAGGTGGGGAAGCATTATCTGCAGCTTCGTAAATTAATGGTAAGATTTCATTTTCAGTTATAGATAAATCAGGGTCCATATCAGATACTTTAACAATTTCATCACTTGCAAAGATTCTTGGATATAATCTAGCATAAGATGCAAATGAGGTTAATAATAGCACAATAGCATCATTACGTCCTCCGGAAGAAACTCCTTCAATAGTATTTTTAATACATGGAGGAAATGCTTCTCTAAGTAATTTTCCAGCTTTAACAGTACCATAAATACCGCCACTACCTGCATAGAAAGTATTGTATTTACTAATTTCTTCAGGAATAAATTCTTTTAATTCTTTTCCAATTTCAATAATAGCTGGATGGAGTTCTATTCTGGAAGACATTTCTTTAATTCTCTTAATGTATTCTTCTGTTTTTTGCATAATAAGTCTGGAGAGAATTAATTCTTTAATATTATTTCCAACAAGGATATTATACATTCTATCAGGGTTTCTATCATTAAAATCAGCTGAATATTCTTCTAAAAATTCATCTTCTTCTAAAATAATATTTCCATGATTAATTAATAAATCAGTTAATGATAGTCTTTTAGAAGCTATTACTTCTTTTAGGGCTTTCCATTGAATAGATCCGTCAGTTTTAATATCTTTTAGGATATCATCAATAATTTCACTTCTACTTGCAGGTGGAATTTTAGCTAGTCTTTCTTCAATTAGTTTTCCCTGATATTCAATAAAAAGTCTGGTTTCTCTTGAAGTTACATTAAATTGAATAGCTATAGCTTGACATAGGATATGAAATGTTACAACGTCCTGTTTGTATAAATCGCTGTTTAATAAGTATTCAAATTCACTTTGAGCGTAATTTTTATTATTTTTTTTCTCAATTGCCCATTGTATTCTTTTCATAGCTAAATCTTTATAGGATTTAGGAATTAAGGAATCATCAGATATTTTTTGATTTGTAGTATGTATTACTTCATTTACAAGTGTTTCATCTTCATCAAAGAGTTTATTTAAGTCTCCATACTCTTTAACTATTTGTCTTCCTTCATTGGACAATGGATTAATAAATGAAACTTCAACCATGTTTTTTATATTTTATTTTATGTTTTAAAAAATTAACTTATTTTAAAGGGCATTTTTGCTTTTATAATAGAAAATTGTTAATATTATTGATTATTAAAATATTAAATAGATTTTTAAGGGTAGTAATAATGACATCTAAAGGCACTATAACATATCATTTATTTAAAGGAAAGTATGACAAATCAGAAAATAGTTTAAATAATGATTATAAAGTTGAATATAGGATTATAATGGATTATTATTCTGATTTTGGTTATTATATGGGCTTAAATCTTGATTTTTGGCGGTCTTTTTTTAAATTTATGCATTTACAAGGCATGGATTATATTGACTTATTAAAGGGTGATGTAAATGATGAAGTCATTTCTCAGTATGCTGAAAAGGAGTATGCTCGTTTCTCAAATATTGATGATGTGAGAGATTGTATAATTGAATTTTCAAAGGTTTTTAATAAAACAGATTCAACAAATGCTCATGCTTTTTTTAATAAGATAAATATGGATTCATTATCTTTATTTGATGATTTTATTGAACCTTTTTTCAATAAACAAAATAAAAAAGTTAAAAAGTCATTTTTACATGTTCAAAACTTAGATTATTTTGATAAAGATTATGATAGTTCAGGTTATGAGTATTTTGGAATGTTTGAAGACTATTTTGGTAATAGATTCACTAAATTTGTTGATAATGAATTAGAAAAAAGAAATATTGATGAAAAATTTTCTACAGTGGATGTTATAAATTCATTATTTTCTAAATTCTCTGATGATTTTTTATTATCTTTGTTTGATAAATTTCGTTCAGATATGAGGAGTTTAGCACTATTTCACTTCATTTTAATTTCTAATGGTGAAAAAATGTTTTTTGTTCTTCCTTGGAGAGAATCCGATGAGGATCTTACAAGTTTGGAGATATTGTGGACAAATTTCTTATTGGATTCAGGGTTTAATGTCGAAATATTTGCTTTTAATAAATCGGATGAATCATTATCTATTTTCATGAAAAGATTTAAAGAAAACAAAATTAATTTGGAATTATTTGATTTTAATGGGAATTCTAAATTAGTAATAAATGATTTTAAACAATTACAAAATGAAATAACTAATTTAAATAAAGAAAATACTATAATTAAACTTGATGGTGAGGAAGTAAACTTTGATGATATTTATGATGTATTTTCATGTACATTAGAACGGCAAAAAAGTGGATTGAAAATGGATTATTGTTGGAACTACATTGATTTTGAGCCAGCTATGTTTCCATGCTTTTATATTGAGAACTATTTGAGGAATATTAGTAATGTAAATGATGGATTTATTTATATTACTGATGATGGAATAGTAAAATATGATAAAGATAAATTTGAAGATAAATTTAATGAATTATCTAAAATAATGAAGATATGTCCATTTTTTGATTATCATTCAAATAAAAAAGTTTTACCTAAATATCTTAAAGAGGTAAATCCTAAAACTACTGAAGGTTGTTGTTTGGTAGATGATGAGAATCATTCTTGGCAGTGGTTAGGAAAGTTTTGGTTTGATTATGGTCAGGATGTTGATTTAGATAATCTGTGGTTTAATGAGGAAGGTAGTCTAGATTTCCCAGGATTTTCTAAAATGGTAACTGTTAAAGCTGCAGATATGGAAGTGGAAGATAGAGCTGCAGAAATTGCTTTTGAAAATTTAAAAAATAGCAAGAAATAATTATGAATAATCAAGATTTAGGAAGTAGTAATAATGACATGTCGTGGTAAAATAACATTTCAATCAGTTGAATGTGAATATAATGAGTTATATGATGCTTATGATATTGATGATGACATTAAAGATGATGTTCAAGTTTTAGCTGATCATTATACTTATTCTGGTTATTATATGGTTTTAAATGACTCTTTTTGGAAAGCATTGATTCATTTTATTTTTCAGGAAAAGATGTCCAAATTGTCCAAGAAAGAGTTTCATATTCGACCAGCTTCATTAAATGATATAAATGTTTCTTTTTCTAATTCTGAAGAGTTAAGGAACTTAATTGATGATTTTTCAAATCATGTAACTGAACAAAGTAAGCTTAATGTTCATTCATTGTTTAATATGGTGAATATAAAAGAGTTAAGTTTGTTTAATGATTTTATGGAAGTTTTCTTCAATAAACAAAATAAAAAAGTAAGAAAATCATTTTTACATGTTTATAATATGGATTATCTTGATGAATACTTTGATGAAAGTAGAAGATATGAATATTTTGAAATGTTTGAGGCATATTTTGGCAATAAATTTGCTAAATTCATAGATGATGAATTGAAAAATCATGGAATTGATGCAAAATTTTCTACAATGAATGTTGTTGATGCAATATTTTCTACATTCTCAGATAATCAATTACTATCTTTTATTAATAGATTAAATTCAGATAATATGAATTTGATGTTATTTGATCCATTTTTAGTTTTTAATGGTGAAGAAATAGCTTTTGTTTTCATGTGGGATGAGTTTAAAAAAGAATTTAGTGATTTTGAAGTATTGTGGATTGATTTTTTATTGACTTTAGGTTTTAATGTTGAAATTTTTGCTTTTAATAAATCTCATAATTCATTATCTAGATTTGTAAATAGATTTAAAGAAAATGAAGTTAAATTAGAATTGTTTGATCTGGATAAAAAGTTTAAGATAGAAAAATCAGATATTTCTGATTTTAAACAACTCAAAAATGAAATAGCTAATTTAAATGAAGATGATCCTATAATCAAAGTTAATGGTGATGAAGTAAGTTTTAATGGGGTCAATGATGTTTTTTCATGTATTTTAGAAAAAGAAAATAATGGATTATCTATGGATTATTGTTGGGGATATACTGATTTAATGACAAGTGAATTCCCATGTAAATATGTTGAGAATTATCTTAGCTTTATTTTTAATGTAAATAATGGGTTTAGCTATATTACTGATGAAGGAATATTAAAATTTGATAAAGATAAAATTAGAGATAACTTTAAGGAATTATCTAAAACAATGAAAGTATGTCCATTTTTTGAATATATTGAAAATAAAAAAGCTTTAACTAAATATCTTAAAAACATCAATCCTAAAACTATGAATCAGTGGTGTTTTGTAGACGAAGATGGGCATTCATGGTACTTTTTAAGAAAAGTGTGGTTTAATGATGAAGCTAATTTAGATTTCCCAGGTTTTTCTAAAATGGCAGGTGTTAAAAAAACTGATTTTGATGTTAAAAATAGGGCAGTTAAGATTTTAGATAAAAAACTTAAAAAACAAAAAAAAGTGGGAAAAGATAATACTAAACAGTCTTTACTTGACTGTTAGTATTAATTTGAAAATTGGAATGTTTTAGCTATTTGTACTGTATCATCTACATCTTGTGTTGTAATTTGAAGCAATACATTATTAATAACTGATGGAAAGTATATTTTATTTTTATCATTAGCTAATCTTAATTCCTAGTTTTTTTCTAAAAAACTTAGCTTAATTTAACTATGAGTTTAAACAGCTTATTTTTTTATAAATAATTATAGTTTAATCTTAATT
>CAVDAS010000080.1:0-9329 GCA_963606955.1 Bacteroidaceae bacterium | reverse complement strand
ATACAAAAACAACAAAGGATACATACTCAAATTAAAAAAATAAACTCATTTTAACTCACATTACATGGTGAAAAATCTAGGACCCTATTTTAGAGAAGTACTATAAATCTAAGACAAAGCATTTAAATATATGTGTATAAATATAAGTTATTTGATGTGTATTGATTTATACATCGTGTATGATTAGCCAAAATTGGTGTGTTAGCTATGACAATAATCGAGCATTCTACAATTATTTTATAGTTTAATACTTAATATTTATACCATTTAGAAGGAATATTTTTATATTGTAAAATAGATTCTAATTACTTGGTTCGGTTATTTTACAATTAATAAAAATAAACTTCAACACCCAATTAATCATACAAAAAATATGTAAAAGGTAAATGAAATGAAGAGAAAAATTTCTATATTTATAGCCACATTAGTTGTTGCAATTGTAGTAATGGGCTCTGTCTCAGCTACAGAAAATGTAACAGCTGATGTAACTGTACCTACTGAAGAAATTTCAGTAAATGACGTAGTCGAAAATAACGAGGAATCTGATAGTTCAAATTACATTCAATATACTGTAACAACAAGTTCTAATCTTACAGATATTAGTACTAAAATTGGTAATAGTACTTATACTGGTTATCAATTTAATTTTGAAGCTGGAATTTACAACAATTTCACTATGAAGACTGGTATCAACAATAAATTTGTTGGTAATGGTGCAAATATCATAAGTGGTGGAGATAATTTATTTAATGTTACAGGTTCATCTAACATTGTAATTACAGGATTTAACATGACCAATGCAGCTGGAAAAGCAGCAGTTTACGGTTCTAATGTAGTAAACTTTACCATTTCTGATAATATTATTAATGGTGGAAAAGATGGTATTAACATCTTCCAAACCTATGAAAATGCAGCTGTAACTGGAAATACTATTTCTGGAGTTAGTAGAGATGCAATTTCTTTAGTTAATCATAAAACATTCACAGAAGATGAATGGGCTGCATGGAATCCTTCATCCATTAATGGAAATAATATAACTTGTGGAACATATGGAATGTTCTTTGGAGGAAACTTTAAAGGAACCATTGGAAGTAATTATATATCTAAAACAAATAACGGTATCGAATTTGTGGGTAAAAAAGCAGATACAAATGGTAGATTGTATGGACTTATAATAGGAAATGGAATAATCAATACCCTTGTTGGAATTAATATGAGTCATCCAGATATAATAGTACTTAACATTAAAGGAAACACACTTAAAACTAATATACCCGAAAGCAATTATTCTATTTTTGCGGGAACGTATTTTGCTAAAGATATAAATGGTAGAATAATAGTTAGGAATAATGAATTAGAAGGTATTGTTAGCGTTCCTTTTATAATTGCTACAGATGAGGCATCTGAAAATACTGGAACAGGAGCTTATACTAAATCTTAAAATTTAGGTATGTACAAAAGGAGGGATTTTAATAAAAAAAATACTAATAATAATTCTTTTTTTAATATTAATAATGATATCTATAAATTGTGCTACTGCAAAAAACAATGAAAGTATTATTACAGAAGACAATGCAAAATCATGTTTTGATTTCGAATCAAATATTTCAGATGTTTCAGATAATGGAAGTGTCCACTTTTATGATAAATCACATGGAAACATTACGCTATGGGAATGGAATTTTGGAGATGGAACTAATAGTACAGAACAAAACCCAATCCATTTTTACAATAATGTTGGATCCTATGATGTTACATTAAAAATATTTACTAAAAATGACAATTTTACTATATTTAAAAATAATTATATTAATGTTTATTCATCTACAGATTCAAATGCTGTAACAAATGGAGAATTTAATAATGGATTAAATAATTGGACATTATCTAAGAACTGGGAAATAACTAAAAATGGAATTGATTGGTCTAATTGTCTATATTATCCATACACTTTTGACACTTTTGAATGTTCAATAAGTCAAGAAATTAATTTGACAAATGTCTTAGAAATAAATTTAAATGTCAAAACTATAGGGACAGTACTCTTCTATATTGACAATCACTTAATTGGATCGAAGTATATTACGAAATCTAATAATTGGACAAATTTGAAATTTAATACAAGTAGTTATGAAGGCACTCAGAATGTAAAATTCTCATTTATGCCTGAAGAAGATATATATGTTGATTCAATCAATGGAAATATAAATGGAAATAAACCAAAATTCACATATAATTTTTTGGATTTTGATGGTGAAAATCGTGGAATTCAATTTTATGATGATAGTAAAGGTTTTATTACTGGATGGTTATGGAATTTTGGAGATGGAACTAATAGTACAGAACAAAACCCCCTACACAAATACATTAAATCTGGAATTTTTAATGTAACTTTAACTACATTTAGTAGAAATACCAACAGTAGTTATACTATAACTAGTTTAGTAAACAATTTAGGCCCTAAAAATGTTCGTACTAATGTAAGTTATTCTACTGTTCAAGAAGCAATTAATAAAGCATTAAATGGTGATTCAATTCTTTGTGGTGAAGGAAAATCTTTATTTAAAGAAAACATTATTATAAATAAAGATATTAATTTAATAGGTATTAATGGATTTACTTTAAAACATAAAGACGAAAACAAAGCAACAATAACCATTAATTCAAGCAATGTGTCATTATGTGGATTTTCAATTATTAACTCTAAAAAAGGAATATTAATTAATAAAGGTAATGTAACTATTAAAAATAATACATTTACTAAAAATGATATTGCAATTACTCAAACTGATGGTAATTTAACTTTAATAGGAAACTTTATTAACTCCAATAATATCGGAGTTAATATTGAAAGTGGAATTAGTTCAATTAACCTTAATAATTTCAATAATAATACAGAATATGCTTTAAAATTTAATTCTGAAAATATTAATATTGATAACAACTGGTATAATACAAATAATCCTACTTTTATTAAAGGATTAAACTTACAAACAAAAGCAGATATTTATCAAGCAAACAATAAAGCAGATTTAAAATATAATTGGATTATCTTAAATGTAACTTCAAATAAAAATGCATTAAAGTTCCCTAACTCTGCAACTATTATTGTAGAATTAACTAACAATAAAGGTGAAGAAGTTAACAAAAAAGAAATTATTCCAAATGTATTATTTAATTTCGAATCAACTTTATGTACTTACACCATTGTTGAAAATACAACCAATTACTATAAAATAAATTTTGAATCTGGAAAAACTGAAGGTAATGCTACACTTACAGCAAAAGTCAACAATGTAAGCAAAACAATCAGTTTTATAGTAGATAATACAGCACCAGTTGTAAATATTACTCCAACTACTATCTTTAATGATAAAATTGAAGTTAAAATTGAGTGTAATGATCCAACTGCAACCATTTATTACACATTAGATGGTACAAACCCAGTTACTAGTAGTACACATTTAGTTTATACTAATCCATTTACTTTAAATAAAACTACAACAGTTCATTACACAGCTATTGATGAAGCAGGTAATTATCCTTTAATTAAAATGGAAACAAGAGTAGGATCTCTAGAGAATATTCGTAAAGAAAATGTATATGTCGAACTTAGTTCAAGTAATGCTGGTGAAAAGATTTATTACACATTAAATGATAATTCTACACCTATACTTTATACACATCCATTTTATTTAAATAAAACAACACTTATCAATGTTATGGATATCTCTGGACGTTTAACAACAAATATGTATATGGATGATTTATCTGTTACTTATGTTAAAAAGGTAGCAACTAATGAATCTGATGCTATTTGGAATCAATATCAAGGAAATATCAACAATACTGGTGTTTCTAAATATGAAGGTCCATTAAACAATATTACAAAATGGTCTCTTGATAATATTGTAAGTTCAGGTTCTGCTGTAATTGATAATAAAGGACATATCTACATTGGTGGAGAAGATGGTTATTTATACTGTTTAAATAATCAGGGAAAAACTATTTGGAGTTATGGAGTTAACAGTAATATTGTTTCCACACCAACAATCGGTAATGATGGAAATATTTACTTTACTACTTATATGAACAGTACATTATACTGTATTTCACCAAATGGTAAACTATTATGGAAATATGTACTTGGAAATTACAACACAGGATCTAGCCCAGTATTTGGCAATGATGGAACATTATATGTGCTAACTACAAAAGATTACAACTCTAATTTACTTGCATTTAACAATAAAGAATTATTATGGAATTGCACTCTCCCAGCTATTAGTGGTTCTACACCAACAATTGGTAGTGATAATTCACTCTACATGGCATCTACAAACCATGAACTTGTATGTGTAAACTGGGATGGAACTATAAAATTCATTAAATGGATTTCAAATGAAGGTAACAAATACCTTGCATCTCACAACTCCATTAGTATAGGAGATAATGGTTTAATATATGTTTTAAACCAACGATATGATGGACGTGGTTATGTTAATTTAGATTCTGTAATTAATGCATATTATCCAAATGGTACTCGTGTATGGTCTATTGATAATCAAGATGTTTCTGGTGCTCCAACATACTACAATGGGACACTCTACATTACTGGAGGTTCTAAATTACTAGCTATTAATGCTAATAATGGTACTATATTATGGACTGCACCAATAGCTAAATCAACATATTCTGCTAGTTCACCACTGATAAGTGCTGGTAAAATCATTTATGTAAGTAATGGTGATTCAGTATATGCATTTACTTTAAATGGAACTCAAATCTGGAATTATACCCTAACTGGTAAATATGGTGACCCATCTAGTTTATCTAGTCCAGTATTATCTGATGATGGTACTTTAATTGTTACAACAAATCAGGGAATTTATGCATTTAATGATTTAAGTGCTGAATTTAAATATGAGTATGTTAATAACACTAAACGTACTATTCAATTTACTGATTTATCAACTGCTGGAAATAATAGTTATTACTGGGATTTCGGAGATGGTAGTTTCTCATATGAGCAAAATCCAACTCACTTCTATCAACTTGATGGAAAATACACAGTAGTATTAATAGTTAAATATAATGGTAAAACTAATTTAGTACGTAATGCAACAATTGAAGTTGTTGGAAGAGATATTACTCCACCAAGTAGGGTTACACCAACTATTAACGGTAATATTACAAATGGTGGTGTATTTAACCAAACACAAATTGTTAAACTTACTGCTAGTGATGATTCAGGTATTGTAACTATATACTACACTGTAGACGGTTCTAATCCTTTAAATAGTTCTACTAGAAAAATCTATGTTGAACCAATTGAAATTAATGCATACACTATACTAAGTTATGTTGCAGTTGATCCTTCTAATAATTGGGGTAAAATAAGTCAAATTGGCTTTAATATTACAGATGCAATCATAGTTGGAGGACTTGTCATTGGTAACACAACCAATGTTGAAGAAATCCAAAAATTATTCGATAATGCAGAAGATGGCTCTAAATTCGTCTTTATCGACGATATACCAGGAGCACACTTTGTAATAAACAAAGCAATAAACATCATAACAACCAATAACACTAAATTCATTGGAAATGGTGTTGACGCTGTATTTACTATCAACCATGAAGAAGCTACAATTAACGGATTTACAATCAAAAACAATGCAACAGGTATTTTAATAAACAATACCAATAACATTAACATTGTAAATACCAATATAAGTGCAAATTCAACTGGAATTAACATATTCCAAAGTAATAATGTAACTATTAAAGATTCCAGCATATTTAATGCTACTAATGGAATACTTATAAATGAAAGTGCTAATACTCAAGTAAACCGCGTTATAATAGAAGAATGTTATGATAATGGTATTTGGGTGTTAAACAGTAATCAAACCACCATAGTTAAATCTACTTTAAATAATAATGGTAAAGATTGGTACACAAGTAAAGCAAATCAAATTTTACTTAATGGAACAAGAGCTACCAAATTATTAAATAATAGTATAAACTATGGATTCTTTGGAGTTCATTTAAGTACTGAAAACCACGACCTCTTCATGGATTATAATAAAATTTATGAAGGTAGTGGTGATGCTGTAATTCTTGAAGGAAAATACTATGATGTAACTATAACCCGCAATACTCTTGATGGATGTTTCAATGGTATTCAATTTAATGGTTATAATAACAATGTAGTTGTTAAAAATAACCTTATTCAAAAAATGCACTATCATGCTGGTGAACCAGAATTCGGAGAAGACTTTAAAAAAGTTTATGACTACTATGGATGGGGTGATGATACATATGGTCAATATAATAATGATATAGAAGTAGGTAGTGGTTCTCACAACTTCCATAC
Source organism: Bacteroidaceae bacterium (assembly GCA_963606955.1). Classification (GTDB taxonomy): domain Archaea; phylum Methanobacteriota; class Methanobacteria; order Methanobacteriales; family Methanobacteriaceae; genus Methanocatella. The sequence continues at coordinate 2,950 of CAVDAS010000080.1, read as the reverse complement.
TGAAGTTTGTTTAGAAGACAATATTTGTATTTTACCTAATCACCGTGCATGGGAATCAAGACACACTCATGATTTTACTAATTCAAGTTGTGATGGATATGGATACAACTTATGGGATGGAAGTGGAGCTTATAAGGGTGATGGTGGTGCAACATCTTATCATGAAGGATTTGTTGATTTAGTAATTGATAGAGTTGGTGATTCAACCTACCGTTTACGTTTAATTAACAGACACACTAATGAATACTTATCTGAAATTCCTGAATTTGATGTTGAATTCAGAGCAGGTAGCTATGTTCAAAATGTCAAATTTAAAGACAGCGAAGCAATAGCTACATTTGATGTGGCATCTGCAATTTCTAAAGTTACAGCAACTATCTCATCATACATAAGTAAAAGCGTATCATTTGATATACCTATTACTGATGGCTATAATAGTACAACTAGACCTAACGATCCGGGTTATAAACCTGGTGACGCTATTGACAACCCAGATCCTGTAGTTCCAGATATTCCACACGTTACTCCTACTCCGGATGAACCTTATGGTGGAAATCACAATAACGATGGAAATGGTGCTGGTAGAGGCGACGGTACTGGTGGCGGAAGTAGTAGTGTTGGACCTGAAGGTAATCCAGATAGTTTACCTCATCAAGGAAACGATTCTAACCCATCAGGTGATAATAATAACAATAATGAGGATAACAACAACCAAAATAGTGGAGATAACACTAACACAGATAGCTCCAACAACAATGCTAATTTAGTTGAAGTTGAAGGAGGTTCTTTAAGCGCTCCAAGTAGTTCATCTTCAAGAGCTAGTGTTGGAACAACTAGTAGTACTCCATTATCTCAAGAAGATTCATCTTCATCATCTGCTAGCTCTGCAGGTGGTGCAAGTGTTGAAGATTCTTCCAAATCTTATGAAATAGAAAAATCTGTTGATAAAAAAATAGACAACACATCAACAATTGCATTTTCAATTATTGCATTGATAGTTTGTTTAATTTTAATCATTATTGGTTATAAAAAAAGGAAAGAAGATGACAAATAAAAGGTGAAGATTATTATGTTAAGTAAAAAATATTTATTTATACTATTACTGGTCTTTGTTTGTCTTCCAGTATCCTTTGCAAGTAATAATTCAACAGTAGATTTATCAGCTACTCAAGTAGACACTACTGTTGGTGGTTCTCAAAGTATTAATTATTCTGTTGACACCCCTAATGGTGAGCTTGAAAAAGAAGAAGTAATTACCGTAAATGTTCCGGAAGACGCAAGTGGAGATATTACATATCTAATGAATGAAAAAATTTACTCATCTGAAATTGAAAATGGTAAATCTCACCTAACTTTAAATAATTTAAGTTTAGGAAAATATACTGTTGATATTTCATATCCTGGTGATTTCAAATACAGTGGTTTTAATACCTATGTTCAATTTGAAATAACTAAAATAGACAGTTATAATATTACAACTGATATTAGAGGTGGATTAGATGGTAATCAAACAAATGTTACTGTCAATGTCCCTAAAGATGCAAATGGTTATATTACCTTAAATATTAAAGGTGAAAACTACACTTCCACCATTAAAAATGGTTCTGCTCCATTTTACTTTAACAATCTTGGTTATGGTAGTTTTAAAATGAACATTGCCTATAATGGTGATAATAGATATGCATCTAAAAGTGTGATAGTCGATCTCAATATTGGTCCTCTTAAGCCTAGCTGGATTTATGCTGATAGTTTAGTTAAATACTATTCCGGGTCAAAACAGTTAATAGCTAATTTAACTGGTTATTATGGTCCAATAGCTAATGTTACTATGGATGTTACAATAGCTAATAAAACATATAAGTGCATTACTGATAAAGATGGATTTATTGCTTTTGATTTAAATCAAAGTAGTGGTAGATACAATGTAACAATTTCATTTGATGGTGATGAGATTTATGACCCATGTAACAGAACTGTAGAGGTTGTTATTAAACCTACTATTATTGCTAATGATATTGTTAAAATATTTGGTAATGGTACTCAGTATTATGCTTTATTTATGGATTCTAATGGTAAAATATTAAATAATACTACTATTAGTTTTAAAATCAATAATATTACCTACACCCATAAGACCAATAGTGAAGGCATTGCCAAATTAAATATTAATTTAAATCCAGGTAAATATAATTTAACTGCATTTAACCCAATTACCAATGAATCAGTGGTTAATTTTATTGTCGTTGAATCATTAATTAGTGGAAATGACCTTGTTAAATACTTTAGAAATGATACTCAATACATGGTTAAAGTCTCTAATAGAAATGGCAGCGCAGCTGTAAATAAAACTGTTACATTTAACATTAATGAAGTATTATACAAAAAACAAACTAATGCAGAAGGTATTGCAGTATTAAATATTAATTTACTTGCTGGAGAGTATACAATTACAACTATGTATGATGGATGTGAAGAGAGTAATAAAATCATTGTCTTACCTACCTTAAAAACCCAAGACTTAGAGATGACCTACCACGACGGCAGTCAATTTAAGGCTAAAGTTTTAGATGGACAAGGTAAACCACTAGCTAATCAAAATGTTTCTTTTAATATTAATGGAGTAATCTACAACAAGGTTAGTAACAGTGAAGGATATGCTAAGTTAAACATTAACTTAAATCCTGGTGACTACATAATAACAAGCAGTTACAACGGCACAGACATTGCAAACACAATTAAAATCAAATCTTAAGGGTTTATTATAGTTTAATACTTAATATTTATACCATTTAGAAGGAATATTTTATATTGTAAAATAGATTATAATTACTTGTTTCAGTAATTAAACAGTTATTAGTTTAGAATTGGCATCTAACATGAAATAATTTATTTTTGGGGAGTGTCCGATAATTAATGGATTTTTAAATCTCCCTTAATTTTTATTTATTTC
>CAVDAS010000079.1:0-9345 GCA_963606955.1 Bacteroidaceae bacterium | reverse complement strand
TATAATATTGTTATATTATTATTGAAGGTGTTAAATAAAATGAGTCATGAATGGAGAAATACATCTATTAAGATAATATTGGCATTATTCTTTATTTCATTACTTTTATTCGCATTTTCTTTTGTAAATCACACTTCATACACTGGTGAATCTCTTGCAAAAGCATATAATTTGCCTATTGGTCAATCTATGTTTGAAGGGGATTCTATTTTAGGTGAAAATCAATCAATTAAAGTACCATTATTAAGTAATGTGCCTTTTATTGCTCACCAAATCACTAGTCTTGATTTACAAGGGCTTCTAATAACTTTAACAACAGGGGCAGTTCCATTTGACTTTGCAACAGTTTCTAGTGAAGGGATTGATTCTTATGGTAGAGCTCATGGATTTGAAGGTCCTGGTTATTTAACTTATGAAGGTAATCAATTAGCTGTTAAAGCTCCAAATACTTATGTATGGGGTTACAGTTCACCTTATAAGGTTTTAACCAAAACATCTGATGGTGTTGATGTTGTAGAAAATGGTACAGTTATTGAGTCTATTCCTACATCAGAAATTAAAAATACTAAATTTGGAAATGATTATTATAATACTTCAACAATTCAAAATTGGTATAACTATGATTCTGATTCATCTAATTTCACATTAGAACGTGGAATCGTTGGATTTTCTGATGGAAGAGCTAACATAAGTGCGGATGATGTATCAGTTATATTTGGTAAAAATGTATCTGATTATGTAGCAGCATATCCTGATGGCACTCCTATTGTATTGTATATGGGTAATGTTACAGAAGAAGATGGTGAAGTATATTCTACTTCCTTAGGTTCACATCCTCAATACGGGGATAGTATAAGGGAATTTAATGCAAGGTCTTTTGTAGATGCATGGAATAATACAGTAATTCCACCAAATTCAAGTGGAAATGGAAAAGCATACATTGATTTTGGATCTGCTTCTGATAGTAATGCTCCTGGAGGTAGTGCTTCTCATGGTGTATGTCCACCAGCTAGAGTATTAAGAGCATCTGTACTTGCTGAAGGATTTAGTTTACCAGTTGGTATGTGTAATGATGAAGATGCAGTACTATTTGGATATAATCCATCAGAAGATATTAAAGTTACAAATACTCATGATTATCCAGTTAAAGTTGTAATGTGGACCGAAGGTTCAGGTACTGGTATGATGATTTATGGTAAGATAGAGAGATTTATTCCAAAATGAAGATAATTTTTTTATCTTTTTTTTACTTTTTTTAGTGTTTATATGACAGTTTCAGCTATTATTACTGCAGCAGGTAAAAATTCTCGTATGAGAAAAGACCAGATTTCTAGAAATATTTCTTTAAAAAATAAACTTATTCTTCCATTTAATAATAAAACAGTTTTAGAGACAACTATTGATAATGCATTATCCTCAAATGTATATGAATGTATTGTTGTATTAGGTCATTATAGTGATGAAATAAAGGAAGCTATATTTGATAATTACAAGACTTCTGTAAAATTTATAGAAAATAATCCTGTTGATGTAGGTTTATCAGTATCACTTTTAAATGGTTTAAGAAATATTAATTCTGATTTTGCACTTTGTATAACTGGAGACCAGCCAACAGTATCAACTGAAACATTTAATAAAATGATTGAACATTGTCAAAATTCTTCTAATCCTGAAAAAACAATAGCTATTTTAAGAAGAAGAAAAACAGGATTATTGGATACTGCTGAAGGGTTAGGAATGCCTTTTGTAGCATTTAAAAATAATTTAATAAAATATTTGGAAAATGAAAATGATAACTTAAATCCAATTCTAAGAAAAATATTTGATGATGGATATACATTTTATGGAATAAAAGAAAAAAATGAATTGGAATTATTAAATATAAATCATTACGATGATTATTTAAAGTTAGTAAATATCTTGTAAGTTTGAAATAACTTCTTCTAATTTTTCACCACTAATTCCAATAGTCATTTCATTGTCTTTAATATCTGCAGCTTTTCTAGAACCATCACAGCCTAATGTAAAGTTAACTCCGCCAGTTATAAATGGATCAGCTAGTGCATCACCACAAAGTGATTGAATACCTGCAAAATTAGGTCTAACTTTATCTCCGGAAGAATAAACAATAGTTTGAGCTAATTTCATTCCACCAACAGGTTCAGTAATTATTAAAACTACATCTGGTGTAAAAGTAGCTTCATCTAAAGGTGAATATACAATTCCCCAATATCTTTCTTTAATTACAGCTAATTTTTCAGTAGCTGCTTTTGCAGTTTCTAAGTCTTTAAATCTTCCTAATTCAAAATATTTTTCTCCACTAGCTAATTTAGGAGGCATATCTCTAAGTCCAATAGCTCCGGCACCACCTAAACAGGTTTGTTCTTCGACAGTACTGTAGAATTTCTCACCGAGTGAAGCTTTTCTAACCATTTCACAGTGTCTAACTTTTTCGTCTACTAAATCATAGCCTTCAGGAATGTCCTCTTCACTAGATAATAATTTAACAGCTACTACTTTGCAAGTTAGTTTAACATTGTCTTCAATTATTTTACTATACTCTTGATTGGTTTTTAAACTACTCATAATATCACTTGATTAATATATATGTTTAAGGAATAGTAAATTCTTTTGCTTTTGTTTTTTTATTTTTACAAAATGTTTTAAAATCACATGCATCACAAGTTCTTTTATCTCCTTGTGCTTTCCAGGCATCTTGAATTTTACAACCTTTAATTTCTTTAATTAATGATGATTCAATATTGTTTACTACTTTATCGAATTCATTTAAAGCTTTATCAATTTCATTATTATCAATATTGATTATTCTAATAGATCTTTCTGTTTTAAATTCTGAGCTTAATTCTGGAACTTTTGCATCTTCATCCCAATTTTCAATTAATGCAACATCTTTTTTAAATTCGTCACCTTTTGGAATATCAGTTAAATTATTATGGATGTCTTGCTGAATAACAACTAAATCTTCTTTTGAGGGTACAAGTTCATTTAAATAGAAGATAATTCCAGCTACAATAGGTTTTGCATCTTCTTGTCTGTTTCTAAGCCATGCATAAGTTAAAATTTGCCATTTATGACGGATCCATGTTTCATCATCATCTCTTTGATTAGCTGGTCTTCTCATCCCTTTATAATCAATAATTACTTCATATTCATCACAGTCAATAGTATTTACATGTTCCTGGAATTCTTTATCATTTATTAAATATTCAATAATTTTATTTCTATAAGAATCAAGGGTGGTTTGATTAGTGTTTTTAACTGTTTCATTAATTTTTAAGGAACTCAATACATCAATAACACCATTAATACCATAATAATTGGATCTGCTAGTGTTTTCATCATAATTAGGCATATCTCTGATTCCTTTTATTAATAATTCTGCAGAATCAATTAAAGGGAATAAATGAGGACCCCAATAGTTAATAGCTCTTTCGGCTCTTGCACTAGCTAATTTTTTATGGTCTCTTTCATTAACATCAATATCTACATTACTTGGATGATTTGTTGAAAAGAAATGTTCTTTTGGAGGATAGAGGCCTCTTACTTGTAATCTTGCATCAATCATATTTTCAATAGGCCTAATATCTTTTTTCCAATCCCATGGAAATGGTGTTTTATTTAATTCCCATTGCAGATAAGCTTCTTCCATTACTCCATGTATAAATTCTCCAAACCATAATTGTATTGGCATTGATGGTGGAAGTGTACCTTTATTTTGGTATCTGTATTGTAAATTACAAGTTAAAAAGGAGAGTAAATCTCCAGTTAAACTATATTCTGGAATCATATATGCTTTAGATCTTGAAGATAATTTCATTTTTAAGTCTCCTTTTTATATTAAATATATTTCATCAAATCCAACTAATTTTTCATCTCTACTCCAGCCAAGTGCAACATTAGGGATTTGTTTAAGATTATTTTTAACTGCATATCCATCAAGTGATGGTGATAATCCAACAAGTAATAAAACATTTTCAGCTCTTGAAAATGCTACAAAATAAAGTCTTGTTAAATCATCAAAAGATCTGTCTTTTTCACTTCTTTTAGATTCACCAAGAGAACTAAAACAACGTATGCTGTCTTCAATACTTCTATTTTTAGGTTCTATTTTTGGGAATCTTAAATTTTGAGTGTTAACTGTGTTCTTTTTAAATCTGCTGCCAACATCAACAATTACTAAAGGAAATTCCAATCCTTTAGACTGATGAATAGACATTATGTTTATTCTATCATCAGGTAAAGTTTCAAGAAGGTCTTCATCAATTCCAACTCCTCCGGTAGCTATTGGGATGAAAATATTCCATATAGCTTCAAGAACAGATTCTCTTTCTGTTTTTGAATTAGTAAATACAATATTTCCAGAATATTCATTGAAAAATCCTGTTTGTTTAATTGACCTTGTAATTGCTTCTAGATATACAATTCCTTCAACATCATCTTGAAGTTTTTCAATCCAAGTAATTAGCTTATATGCCAATTCCATTAAACTTGCACTTTCAGGCCATTTGTCACGATTTTTAGGGTGGCGATTTTGCCAGGATATTACAAATTCAGATAATGAAACTGGTTCATTAGGTTCTGGTTTTAATTTCATATAATCTCTTGCTTGAAATCTCCAACGGGTCATATTTCTTTTAGCTAAATTCTGGATTTGTTTATCTGACTTTTGAATTATTCCCTGAGGGTCAATACATTCTAAAATCAATCCACAAAATATTGCAACTGTATCTACATCTTGTAAGTCTCTTCCTTTTGGATTAAAAACTTCAATAGGTTTTCTAAGTTTTTTAAGATTTTTCCTTAAGTAAAAATTAAATGTTTGATTACTTCCTTTCATTTCTTTAGGAGAGTATGATAAAATAGCTATGTCTGATGCAGAACCATATTCTTCATCTAATTTTAATGTAATTTTTTTTAATTTTTTGCTTTCCTTAGCATTATTTTGTTTTTGTTTTGTAATGTCATTTAAGTTAGAATTCCCATCTAATTTGTCATAATATTCTTTATTTAGCACTCTTCTAACTTTTAATGATGTTTCACCATTATTTATAAGATCATTAATTAGCATGGTCAAATCTTTAGCTAACATTTGAGGATTATTCCTAAACATTCCCAAAACAGGTATTTTATCTTTATCAAAATCAGGTGCAATGATTTTAGGTTTTTCGTCTACTCTAGCTTTTTGATATTCTTTATCTAGTTCTACAAAATGATTACAATGATTAATAATACTTTCACTAGACCTGTAATTAGTTCTTAAATTAATTTCTTCAACATTAATTCCTAATTTATCATGTGCACGTTGTTTGAAATCTGTAAATAAGTTTACAGTAGCTCCTCTAAAACGATAAAGTGATTGATCATCATCACCTACAACAGTTATGCTGCCATTGTTTTTTAGGGCAGATTTGGCTATTGTAAAGTAAATATCTTCCTGAATTAAGTTCGTATCCTGATATTCATCAATTAAAATGATTTTTATATTATCTAAAAAAGTATCTAATTTATGATTTTTAAGTTTATTTAAGAATTTAGATTCAAGCATTGGGAAATCTATGATATTTCTTTTTTTTAATTCATTTTCATAATCTTTTATACAATTAAGAGTTAATTTAGCTCCACTGCCTTCAGGGAATTTTCCATAGATTTCATCAAAATTCACTTCATCATAATACAGCCTATTTTTCATATTTAAAATGATTTCAGCTATTTTTGAAGGTTCTTCTAATTTCTCTTTTGGTGTAAAACTTTTAAGATATTCTTTTAAATTTTCATTTAAATATCTGTTATCTTTAAGAAGAACATTAGTCATAGCTGATTTTGTAACAAATTCTTCAATTACTAATGGTTGATTTGTTCCAGGTTCTCTATGGATTCGTAATACTTCTTCAGCTACACTATCAGTAGTTCCAATATTAATTTTGTTTAAATCTATCGTTTTTTCAATGAAATTCATTAATTCCATTTCTTTAACAGGGTCATCTTCAGCAATATTCTCTAAAAGATAATTTTTAATCTGATCTCCCCAACTTAAGATACGTGAATGTAGCTCATTTGCAGCTTTTCTTGTAAAAGTAGTAGCTAAAATTTCATCTGGTGCGATATCATCAACAAAAATGTATTTAAGTATTTTAAGTACAATTACAGTAGTTTTTCCAGATCCAGGTCCAGCTACTATAAAAAGAGATTCATTAGCTCCAGATAAAATGGATTTTTTCTGATCTTCATTTGAAGAAATGTTTCTTTTTAATGTATTTACAACAATATCCTCAAATTCTTCATAACTAATCATTGTTGTCCTCATTTTGTTAATTATTTATTATCTATGTATGTGAATGAATATAAATAATCTGCCTAGCATTTGATAAGTATTGTTTACGAATAATTTAAATATTTAATTTATTCATATATTACATTATAATAAATAACTATTTTTCAAGATTATTATGGCCAAACCAACAATTGATATGTTTAAAAATGATGTGAGATACAGAGATAAAATAGCTCATGTAGAAACTATTCCTGCTAGAAAAGCTAGTTATAAGAAAGTTTCTAATTTAAATCCTAAAATTGTTGATTATTTGGACTCTAAAAATGCTAAATTATATGAACATCAAGCAGAAACTTACGAGGCTATTCAAAATGATGAAAATGTAATTATTACAACACCAACAGCTTCAGGTAAAACATTAGCATTTAATTTACCAATTATGGAAACAATGATTGAAGATGATAAAGCTACAGCATTATATATTTACCCTGCAAAAGCTCTCTCAAATGACCAATTACATGTTTTAGAAAATCTTGAGAAGTCTCTGGATATTAAAATTAATCCTCATACTTATGACGGAGACACTCCAAAATCTAAGAGATATGATATTCGTCAAAAATCAAGGATTGTTTTAACTAATCCATACCAGTTACATCTTATTTTGTCTTGGCATCATCAATGGAAGCGTTTTTATAGCAATTTAAAATTTATTGTTATTGATGAATCTCATTATTATAAAGGTATTTTTGGTTCAAATGTAGCTTATCTTATTCGTAGATTAAAAAGAATAGCTAATTTTTATGGAGCAAATCCTCAATTTATTCTATCTTCTGCAACATTAGCTAATCCATTAGAACTAGCTAACAGATTAACCGGTGAAGAGTTTAAATTAGTTGACAATGATACATCTCCAAGTGGTGAAAAGGACTTTATTTTATATAATCCTTTTAGAAATTATAGAAGAAAAAAACATAATCTTTCTGAAGCTCCATCAATTCATATGGAAACAGAAAATATCTTTGTATATTTAATGTTAAAAGATATTCAAACATTATGTTTCACTGTTTCACGTAAAATAACTGAATTAATAGCTATGTGGGCTAAAAAAGATATGGATAATATTAAAAGAAAATTAACTCATAGAATAGCTGCATATAGGGCAGGTTATCAGGCTAATGAAAGACGTGAAATTGAAGATGGGTTAAAATCACGTAAATATTTGGGAGTTACATGTACAAATGCCTTAGAATTAGGTATTAATATTGGTTCACTTGATGCAGTTATTATTTCAGGATATCCTGGAACTATGATTTCCACATGGCAACAAAGTGGAAGAGCAGGAAGAAGTAATCAAAAATCATTAGCTATTTTAGTTGCTTTTGAAAATCAGCTGGATCAATATTTTATGAATAATCCTGATTTCTTTTTTGATAAACCTCATGAAAATGTAATTATTGATTTATCAAATCACATATTACAGGAAGCTCATTTATTGTGTGCTGCTAAAGAATTAACTCTCAAAAAAGATGAAGCTATGGAGTATTTTGGAGCAGATAAAAAAGTTTTAGATAAATTAGTTTTTAAAAAAGATTTGTATCAAAATCCACGTGGAGATTATATTTATCCTTATGATGATAATCCTGCAATGTCTCATTCTCTAGATCAGTTATCTAATGAAGAATTTAGAGTTATGAACAATGGTAAACTTTTAGAAGTTATGGAACGCTCACAAGTGTATAGGGAAGCACATGAAGGAGCTATTTTAATTAATAAAGGTGAAACATATCATGTTGATAGTGTTAATTTAAATAGACATTTTGTAAATGTATCTAAAGAAACAGTAGACTATCATACAGTTGTTTTAAATAAAGTACATATTAATATTGAGAAAAAATTAGCTAAAACCAATTATGGTAATTTAAAAATCCATTTCGGTGAATTAACTGTAGAAGAAGATTATTACAAATATAAAAAAATGCATTTTTCAAAAGTAATCGGTCAATTTAATTTAGACTTACCTCCTTTAAAATTCAGAACTAAAGGATTATGGTTTACAGTTCCTCGAGGGGTTAAAGATAAGCTTGAAGATTTATATGGCTATGATGATGAAGTATTTGAAGGAGGACTCCACGGTGTGGAACATGCATTAATCGGTTTGTTCCCTCTTCATGTAATGTGTGATAGATTTGATATTGGTGGATTATCTACAAATTACCATGAAGATACACAAGAAGCTACTATATTTATTTATGATGCTTATGAAGGTGGAATTGGAATAACACAAAAAGCAGTTGATGTTTTTGTTGATTTATTAAAATCTACAAGAGATTTACTTAAAAACTGTGACTGTCAGGATGGCTGTCCTTCATGTATTTACTCTCCGAAATGTGGAAATGATAATAAGCCACTTCATAAAAAAGCAACTGAATATATTTTAAATTACATGTGTGATTTAATCTCACAAAAACAAAAAGAAACAGCTAGTGAAAATATTATTGAAGATGAAGTTATTGATGTTTCTAGTGATGATATGAGGCTTGAAGCCTTGTATGAAGAAGCTTATGATTTATATACTCAAGGGGATTATTTTAATTCAAAAGAATCATTAAATGAGATAGTAGAAATTGATGATGAATATGCTGATGCATGGGCGCTGTTAGGTAGAATTTTGTATGAACAGGAAGACCTGGATGGTGCTAAAATGTTTACAAAACGGGCACTTAAAATTGATTCTGCTCACGAGGACGCTAATGAATTATGGTTAGAACTGAAATAATTTCTTTGTTTAAATGTTAATATATATAAAATACGATTTTTATTGTATTATAACATAAACCAACATAGCATAACACATATAATAGAATACACAACCAGCATTCTTATATATAGAGTCCTAGATTTTAGTGAAAAATTGAAGGGTGGATTGTTTTTCTTTTAGTGTTGTGACTAGTTTTTGTTGTTCTGTTTTGTATGGTGTTGGTTTATCATTGTTATTTTCTGGTTTTTCTTTGTCTTTTTTTGATTTTTTGATAATAGGTTTTTCTTGTATTACG
>CAVDAS010000078.1:0-9535 GCA_963606955.1 Bacteroidaceae bacterium | reverse complement strand
AGAAAAATTCAAGTATGAAAAAATAAAAAATCAGTACCAAATCAGACAGTGCCAAATAGACAGCTTAAATACAAACAAAAACAAATCACTATCTATAATTAATTAAAATTTTAATAAAATCTTAAAAAATGTTTTAAAGAAATATTAATAAATAAAAAGTAAATTAAAAAAATATAATCGTTTTGAAATTTTATCTGAACTCAATTTTTTCAACTAAATCCAACATTTTAGTTAAAATCTTAGAAAGTGGTCCGAATTTAGAAGATAAATCTCTTAAACTAATAATATCTTCTTTAGTAAAGAATTTTACAAGTATTAATGCAAAGAAATACACAATCATACAAATAAAAATTCCCGGAAATAGCCAAACTGTTGTTTTAGGAATAACTAATGCAGCAACACCCATTATAATTGATGCCATTATTATTTTAATTACTGAAACTTTAGGGGCTTTAACTTTGGTTAATCTAAATACAAGATAAAGTATAGGTGCCATCATAGCAAAACAAGCTATTGAAGTAGCTGCAGCACCACCAGCAATACCTAAAACAGGAACCATTACCCAATTTAAAACAGCTGTTAAAATAGCTCCAAATACCAAAATATACATAGGAATTCTTGGATTACCAATACCCTGAACAATACTTGTTGAAATTGCAAATATTGAGTAAAAAGTCATACCAATAGATAAAATAGCTAATGCAGATGCACCTGCAACATAAGCTGGATTAGTGAAATATAAAAACCTTAAAATAGGTGCAGCAAAACAAGCTAGACCTACACACATTGGAACAACAAATAGCAGGGAAAACTTATATGCCTCAGAAACATATTTTTGTAAAGCAAATCTATCTCTAGCCTTAAATGCTTCAGAAGAAGCTGGTAAAATTGTTGTAGCTATTGAAACAGAAATTATTAAAGGCAATCTAGCTATTGGATCTGCAGCTGCAAAAAATCCAACAGCTTCTAAAGCTAAAAATTTACCCATAACCATAGTACAAATATTATAAATAAGCATCTCAGCAATAGCTGTAATAATTACAGGAATAGAGAATTTAACTAAAGTAGCAGCTAATCCCAATTCATCTCTCCAGGTAAATTTAAAATCTACACTAGCTGGCGGGATATATTTTGCCATGTGAAATTTAAATATATAAACTGCAGAAACAGCAGAAGCCGCAAAACCTATTACAGTACCCCACAATGCACCAATAACAGAAAATCCTATTAAAACAAATGCAAGTGCAAATAAAATCATCCCTAACTGTTCTACAGCACGAGTATATACAATATATTCCATTTTATATACACCCTGAAATGCTCCTCTAAAAGCACCAACAATAACACTAAAAGGAGTAATAAGACCTACAATTTGAAGAGGAATAAGTGTTTCTGGTTTTCCCAAATAACTGTAAGCAAGCCATGGAGCAACAAAGAAAATCATAATTACTCCAAAGAATATTCCCAGAAATACCATGATTTTTAAAGCTACGTAAATCGTTTTACGAGCCATATCATGCTCATTTACAACCTCATATTCAGCAACATACTTAGCTATTGCCGGAGGAAGTCCGCCTGCAGATAATGTTTGGAATATTCCCTGAAATGGCAAAGTAGTAGCTAAAATACCCCAACTAGTTGGGCCTAAAAGAGCAGCCATTAAAAAACGGTAAACATATCCTCCAATACGGAAGATAATATTACCTATAAGAATAATAAAACTGCCTCTAATTAACTTATTTGCCATGACATAACCTAATTTTGATTAAAATAAAAAAAACTATATTAATATAAATAAATTTAAGTATATAAATATAATCCTTAATCAATATATTTTTTTAAAAATTTTTCAAATTCAATTAAAGTCCTGTTTAATGATTCGAATCCATAATTATCGTTTTTTATATCTTCAATAGAATCCATAGACCAAAAAGAAGCACCTAAATTTGATCCAAAAGGTCCACCACTTACTGGAATTATACCATGTATCATGAAGTAAGTTATATTCTTTAAATGGGCAAAATCCTGACCTCCAGTTCTATCTCCGCCTACAGCTATACTCATTCCGATTTTACCTCTTAAAATATTATAATCAACAGCTTCCAGGGCACGTGTTCTATCCATAATAGCTGATAAATTACTACTTACTCCTCCGCTTTGAACTGAAGTAGCTAGTATTAAACCGTCACATTCCTGAAGTTTTTCATAGACTTCAACCATGTCATCTTCATTAATGCATTTTTTATGTTCCAAACAATAATCACAGTGCATACATGGACCAATACTTTTTCCAAAACAACTAAATAACTCTGTTTCGAAACCCTTTTTGTTTAAATTATCTAATGCTTCTTTTAAAACATATTCTGTTGTATTGTTTCTAGGACTTCCACAAATACCAAAAACTTTCATGAAATTACCCCCTTAATAAAACTATTTTACACATTATTATTCTTAATCTTTTGTTATCAATTAAAATAAGTGAAAAATTAATTAAATAGGTTAAACAAAATTAAAAATAAGTAAAATTAAATTTTTGGTGAGAATTATTACACAAGATAAAACAACATGGTTCCCACTTATATTAGTGGCATTAGCTTCATTTATAATAACCCTAGATTCTACTTTTATGAATGTAAGTATTTCACAGCTAGTTGTAGACTTAAATACTTCGTTAAGTACTGTACAGCTAATTATTTGTTTTTATACCTTAATTACAGCATCATTAATGCTTGTAGGAGCTAAATTACAAGATATAATTGGGAAAAAGAAAATATTTTTAATAGGTGCATTAACTTATGGATTAGGAGCCTTAATTGCTTCTATAAGTCAAAATGCAGCTACCTTGTTTATTGGTTGGTCCATACTTGAAGGAGTAGGTGGAGCATTAATGACACCAGCTACAATTTCAATTATTAGTGGAACTTACAAAGATAACAAACGTACTTTTGCTCTTGCAATTAGTAGTGCAATTGTTGGAATAGCTGCAGCTATCGGACCCTTATTTGGAGGAGTTGTAACTACATTTTTAAGCTGGAGATATGGATTTGTACTTGAACTTTTAATAGTTGTATTTATCTTTTTATTCTCATCTAAAATTAAAAACTTCAAACCAAACCTTAGTAAAAATGATTTTGATATAATTGGAGCTATTTTATGTGTAAGTGGATTAATAAGCCTTGTTTTAGGAATATTATGCTTAAAACATAATCAAAAAGCAACTTTAATTTTAGTTTTATTATCAGTTATTTTACTTGTAACTTTTGCAATATTTGAAAATAAACAAAAGAAGAAAGGAAAAATACCATTAGTTGATATTAGCTTACTTAAAAATCATAATTTAAGAACAGGTATGGGAATACGTTTAATAACCAATTTATCTCTAGCAGGATCATTATTTGCAGTTTCTGTATTTTTACAAAGTGTACTGCATTTTAGTGCATTTAGAACTGGGCTAACTTTACTTCCTTCAACTGTAGGACTTCTAATAACCTCTTTAATTGCTCCAAAATTAGCTATAAAATTTAATCATAAAATTATAATGATTATTGGATTTATATTAGCTATTGGATCAACATTTTTACTTAAATACCAATTTGGATTAAATACTCATTTTATAGACTTAGCTCCAGGATTAACTGTCTTTGGATTAGGTTTAGGATTTGTTATTTCACTTGGTGTGGATATTTCACTTAATACAACTCCTGAAGAAAAACAAAGTACAGCCTCAGGACTTATTACAACAAGCCAAACATTAGGTTCATCAATGGGAACAGCTATAATCGGTTGTATTCTTATACTTGGAGCAATACACGGCATACACGATGCAGTTGATACATATGCGCCAGATTTAAATGATAGAATTATAAGTGGACATACTGGAGAATATCTTGAAAAATTAGGGCATGTAAATACAACCCAATTAAAACACGAAAATAGCTTAACTGAAAAAATTGTAAACACCATTCTAAAAGATGCAATGAAACTTGTAATGGATGTTACTGCAATCCTACTAACAATCGGTTTGGGCTTAACTTTAACATTAAAAGATGAAAAAATTAGAAAGAAATATAATAAGAAAACTACAAAATTATGAACTAGATTTATTATAGGGGAGTAAATATGAAAACTGGAAAAGGTGTTGTAAAAAAATATGTTAGAGAATACAACAGGACTCTTAAAAATGGTGAGAAGAAAAAATACACAACAAAACAAATACAAGTCACAATACCTAAACATGATGATATATACGAGGATAAGGAAGAAGTTTTAATTATCCCTAATGATGAAATTGAAGAATTTGAAAACTTAGAAGATAAAATTAGTGCACTTGAAATAGCTAATTATCTTTATGTTAATGAAATAGAAGGTACACCTCAAGAGTATGTTAAAGAACTTGAAAACGGACTTATTATTGAAAAGCAAGAAAAAGAAGAATTATTATCTACTCTTGAAGAGGAATCTTCAAAATTAGCAACCTTAAAAAACAAATATTATAATTTAGTTGAAGAAAATGAGAATGTTAAAACTAAACTTGTAAATATCAAAGAAGAGACTGAAAATATTAAAACTAAATTCACAAGTATTAAAGAAGAAAACAAAAACCTTAAAGATAAAAATTCCCATATTAAAGATAGCTACGAAAGAATAAGTGATAAATACAATAATTTAAAACAGGAAAATCTCAATACTAAAACTAGCTATGCAAATATCTTTGAAGCTAATGAAAAATTAGAAAAAGAACTTAAAAGTATGTATGAAGAATACAACGAGCTAGTTGATAAATATAATGAATTAGAAGAAGAAAATTACTCCCTCAAAACAAATAAAAGTCATGATGAATATATAGCTAATAGAATTAAAGAATTTATTTTAAAAACAGGCTAAAATTTATCATCCCAGTATTCTTCTGGACACCATCTTTTTAAACCTGGTATAAATCCAACAGTAATACCTGTAGCTTGAGATTCAGGCAATCTAGGATTTTTTGCCATCATTTCTTTTGTTTTTCTTACAATCATTTCCTCGAGAGTTATATCAGGTTCTGTAAATTCACCATTTTGAAAACAATCCTTACAATATTCATCATTTAAACTACCATCTGCATTAGTACCATAATCTGCTTTTACAATTGGTCTGCCGCAAGAATTACAAAATCCCATATTATAAATCTCCTTTTAAAAAAAAAATAGAATAAATTAAATCAAAAAGATTTAATTTACTTGTTCGTCTTCATCAAGTGCAAGTCTCATACTATCCGGATCTTGTGGGAAGTGTGCTAAGAAGTCTTCAGCAGCTCTTCTTACATCTCTAGAACCGATAATGTATCTACCTGCAATAATAATATCTGCACCTTTGGAAGTAGCTTCTTCTACTTTGTTAGGAGTGATTCCACCAGCTACTGCAACTAAACCGTCACCAATGAGTTTTTTAATAGATTTAATATTACCCCATTCTGTCATTTCACTAGTATCTTCACCTTTTTCAGCCCTATATGTTTCTAAATCAACATTTCTGTGTAATAAAACTATGTCAGGTTTTAAATCATCTGGAAGAGCAGATAATTTTTCTTCAAAGTCAGATACATTCATCATATCAAGAATTGAGTAAATACCTTGTTTTTGAGTTTCATGAATAGCTTTCTTAATAGATTCAATAGTTCCAAGACCAGAAATAGCTACTGCATCTGCGGTTTCATCTGCAGCCATTTTTATTTCTACCCTACCTACATCTAAAGTTTTTAAATCAGCTATAATGAATGCACTTGGACGTAATTCCCTAATTTTTCCAACAACACCGACACCGAATTTTTTAACAAGTGGAGTTCCAGCTTCAATAAGAACTCTTTCTTTGTCAGGTAAATCATCGATGATTCTTTCCATGGCATCTAAGTTGTCTAAATCAAGTGCAACTTGTAAATATGGTGGAGACCAAAGTTTTTGTACTCTGAAGCCCATAATTGGGTGGGTTCCACGGTCTTTTTCTGCAAGTACTTTATCAATAGATGGGTAACCTTCCATAGCTCTTCTAATAGCTAATTTAGTTGCACCATAGTTGTATTGATATATTTTCCTATAATCTTTTGCAGCAGGATCAATAAACACACTTACATTAATCACAAGGTCTTCAACACGATCTTTTGGAATGTATCCTTCTTCTACTGCATCAGCTACTGCTCTACCAACAGCAGTTTGTGCAGGTCCAAATACTTTAGCAGCATCCTCTAAATCCCCAACAGTAACTTTAGGAATAATTAAAGTTGCTGGTTTAGTCATTAAGTTTGGTCTAATTACAGTGGTTAATGGAGTGTGGCCAACAGATAAATTTGATAAACCGTTTGCAAAAGCTTGACCTACAGGCCCTTCCTTTTCACCGATAATCAAATCAATGTGAGCTACTTCATTTCCATCACCAATAAGAGCTTCTCCTATATTGTACATTAAATAGTTCCTCCGTATATTAAATACAATATATAATTATATTTTTTTAATTAAATAAAGCTAACTACTAAAAATATATCTTTGATAATATTGCCCTAAAAGTGTAAATTTTGATTTAAACAGCAATAATTATATTAAAACAGATAATTGAAGCTTAAAAAAAGATAAAAAATATATAGGGGCTCTTACAAAGTATAATCTGGAATATGTGATTAAAACATATTTCAAAAAAGAATTCCAGAGTGGGTTTATCAAAGCCTCCATATATTAAATAAACACAAATCACTCTCCAATATTAAGATATGTGGATTTATCCCCCCACATATCATTAATTCTTACAAGTCCTGCTTTGATTTACCCACAACTTATTTTTAAGGTCTGAGATTTTTTTAATTTCACTAAAAAAGAAGGATTATTGGAAATTAATCCTTGTTGAGATGTCTTTTGGTAAAGGTAGGCCTCTGTAAGGCATTCCTTTAGTTTTATCAAGAACCTCTTTAATTAATTCATCAACAGTCATGTCTACTTTTTCACCGGTTTCACGAACTGTTACAGAGAATACACCAGATTCTTTTTCATTGTCTCCAATGACAAATACATAAGGAATCCATTCAGTAGCTGCATTCCTAATTTTCTTACCAACACTTTCATCCCTATCATCTATATCTACACGAATATTTTCACTGTTGATTTTATCATATAATTCATTAGCAAAGTCTTTATGAGCTTCACCAACAGTTATAATTCTTACTTCAATTGGACTTAACCAAGTAGGTAACATTGGAGCTTTTTGGTCTAATTCAATAGCAGTTTTTTCAAGTAAAGAACAGATAACCCTTTCTATACTTCCAGTTGGACTACAGTGGAGGATAGTTGGATAATGATCTTCTCCATCTTCACCAAGATAAGTAATATCAAATCTTTTACCACTTTCAACATCTATCTGAACTGTTGGGTTTTCAATTGGCCTTCCTAAGTAGTCAATAGCTGCAAAGTCTATTTTACAAGACCAGTAGTGTTTTCTTTCAGGTAAAATTTCAAGTAAAACTGGTTTACCTATTTTTTTACCAATACTATACATCCAATCTTTATTTTCATCGTAGAAATCTTTAGTAGCTCTGAAAATTACTTCATAATTAACATCTAAGTCTACACCAGTTTGGATACACATATCAGTTTGTTTTGAGAACTCTTCTAAGGTACTGTCCATATCAGCACAGAAACTGTGGAAATCCGGCATGGTAAATGCTCTTAATCTTTTAAGACCTACAACTTCTCCTTTTTTCTCAAAACGGAAACTGTAAGTAGATAATTCATAAAGTTTTGCAGGTAAGTTTTTCCAGGTGATAAATGGATCGGCCATTACTCTAAATGCACCGAAACAACATGCAAACCTAAGCATTAAGTTTTTCTTAGTATCAGTTCTGTATTGTCTTTCACCAAATTTAGCTGCATGAACATTAATAGCTTCATTATCTAAATCATAGAAAATTGGAGTTTCAATAGGCATTGCTCCTTGCTCTACAACTAAATTATAAACATAATCAGATAGTAAATCACGAATTAAACGTCCTTTTGGGAACCATTTAAGGTTTCCTACATCAGATGCACTTTCATAATCACATATTTCTTTTTGCCTCATTAATTTAACATGAGGAGGTTCTCCTTCATCAGATGCACCACTACCAAGTTCATAGCTAACAAGTTTTTCTAATTGGTCATTTTCAAATTTAAAATCATCAATATCGATAATTTTATCTCCGTCAAGAATAGACCATGAAGAAGGTTTTTTCTCTACTTCTTCTTCTGCTTCTTCCTCAGCAGTAATAGTTCTTGAAAGTTCACTTAATGGATGTCCTTTACAAGAGATTTCAAATGCTTTATACCATCCAAATGGTACTCTTTTAACATTTAAACCTTCATCAACTAAAGCTTCCTCAGCATCTTTTAATACTTGAACAGCTAATTTTGGAGAACTTAATGAAGAAGATAAATGAGCATAAGGATATAAAACTATATTATCTGCTTTAACTTGATCATTAGTTTTAATAACTTCTTTAACTAAGTTTTTAACAATCCCTTGTGGGTTATTTTCGTCATCTTTTTCAACAGCTGTAAATACAACTAAAGATTCATCAAATGCCCCTTCTTTTTTAGCATCTTCGATTTCTTCAGCTACAGGTGTTTTGTTTTTTACATTGTAATTTAAATAATCAGAATGAATAAGTAGTATTCTCATTTAACCACCATGAATTAAATTATATTTATTATTGTATAAAAACTTAAACTTTTACTTGGTTTTTAGTTAAAAAGAAATGTTTGAATGTTTACATCCACCATAAAAAAATAAAAGGTTAAAAATTAACCTATAGTAATTTTGTTTCCAATTTGATAATCATTCCAATAAGAAGTGATTATGTATTCCCCTTTGTTTAAATTAATATTTAAACTAGCTATTCCATTTTCATTAGTTGTTTTATTGTAGAAAACTCCATGTATGTTAAATGTTAAATTCTGATTAGCTAATGGATTACCCTGACCGTCAAGTGTTTTAGCTGTGAATTTAGTTCCGTCACCGTATTTCATGGAAATGTCACTTGTTTCTAAGGTAGGTAAGACTTTTACTTTGTTTCCTATTGAGAGTCCTTCATACATTGAAGTTATAATGTAGTCTCCCGGTCTTAAAGTAATAGCTAGTTTAACAGTACCGTTTTCATCTGAGGTTTTGGTATAAAATACGCCATTTATGTTAAATGTTATGTTTTTATTAGCAGCCACAGTTCCGTTTTTATTCCATATTTTAGCTTCGAATTTGGACGCATTATTATAGTATTTGGTTAAATCCTGTGTTTCAATTAATGATTTAACAGTGACATTGAATCCTTTTTGCTCACCAGATACTGGATTATAAGCTGTTAAAATATAATGGCCAGGATCTAAGTTAATATTTAATTTAGCTACCCCGCTATCATTAGTAGTACGATTATAGAATACACCATTAATGTTAAATGTTACATTCCTATTAGCTAGTACTTTACCATACTTATCTAGGAATGTTGCATAGAACTGAGTATCATTCATCCACATTTTAACAAGAT
>CAVDAS010000077.1:0-9577 GCA_963606955.1 Bacteroidaceae bacterium | reverse complement strand
TTAAAATAATAAAAAGAAGGGCATTTATTAAATTATAGATTTATTGACAATGCCCGAAAAAATAAAAAAGTTAAAATTCTGAAGAACAATCTGCAGAATATTTGTTAAGTAAAACTGCACATTTGTCTATTGTTTCAGAATTTAATTTGGTAGGTCCATATTGGATTTTGTGTAATAATTCTTCCATAAATAAATCTTCATCAGTTAATGGAGTGTTTATTACAACAACTTCATGATTTATGAAACCAACTAAAGGTTCAACAAAACAATGTCTTATATTGTTTTCATTAAGGAAATTAATTAGATTTTCACCTAACATTAATGATTTTTGTTTTATTTTATTGTCTTGTGAGAATTTTGCTTGTTTAGTTGTATACTTAAAGCGTCTACCATGATTGGAATTAATTTCTTCCATCTTATCATTGGTTTCAATAGAATCAATTAAATTTAAATTTTCATTTTCTGATTCTAATTTATTTTTTGCTTTGTATTTTTGTGAAATAAGAGCATAAATTCCTGAAGGTCCTATAACAACATGGTTTATACCTGTAGATGATGCAGGTATTTTTACATTATAGAAAACATAATATTCTTCTGAAAGAGTTAATAAATGTTCTCTGATAATTCTAGTCCTTGTTTCTGTTTCTTTAGTGTCTTTAGTTTTATATAATCCATAACATAATACCAGTACAGCAAATATTAATGTAAATATGCCGATTCCACTGTCAACAACCATTATTTCAATTATACTTAAAACGAAGATTATAGCTCCAATTGCAATAATGATGTTATTTGTGTTAGTATAGTTAATGATTTTAATTTCTTTTTTTTCACTATTCTCATCTTTTGCAGATACAATATTATGTTTAGGTTCGTTTATTGTTAATTTATCGCCTATTCTGTCTAAAAATTTATTTGAACTTTTAGTTTCAGGAATGTTTCTATAATCTTTTTCTATGCCTTTGAAAAATTCATCTTTAAGATATTTTTTCAAAACATTATAATCATTTGATTTAGGAATAGAAAATTCTCTTCCAAACTTAGATAATACTGCTTGGGGTATAGTAGTTCTTGCAGTTCTTTGAGATGGTTTTATCTTCATTTCGTTTTCTAGTTCTTCATCTGCAATTTTTTGCATTTGATCTTCTGAGAAAAAATTTTCTATTCTGTGTGCAACAGAGTGTATAGGCGTTATTGTATCCTCGTTAGTAAATGTATTATCCTTTGTACTTTTAGTTTCTTCATAATATGTTTTTGGAGCTTCGTTTTTTCTCTCTTCAAGATATTCATCTATTTCCTTATTCATATTTTCATCTAAATATCTTAAAGGACCTCCACAACTATCACATTCGTAATCAAGTATGTTGTCATTTTTATTTATTTTATATTTTAATCCACAATCTCCACATTGGACAATATATGAATCTTCATACTTCTGTGAAGTTAAAATTGTAGATTTTGAGGTTTTATCGTCATTGGAATAATCTTCAACGACTTCTAAATCTCCAGCACATGAAGAACACTCGAATGCACTTATGTCATCATCATCATCGAGTTGGTACTTAGCACCACAGTTCTTACAGCATACAACTTTCATATTATCCTCTTTAGTTTGCCTTATTTTTTGTGTTAATTTTTATAATTTTTTTATTATATATGTTTCTAATGTTTTGAATTTTTTTCATATAAATATAGGTCATCTATATTTTTAACTTGAGTATAATTAGTTAAATTACTTAATTCGTTGTTAGAAATATAATACGTCACATTTGATTGATCAATATGTGTAGTGTTGGCTGTTGGTATGCCTATAACATCTGTTTGCAAATACCAGCTATATGGTCGTATATTATAAACTCCAATTGACTGATTTTCATAATCTGGATTATTCTGAATTATGTAATCAGATATTTCTTCTGTTGCTTTAAAATTCGGAATATCTTCGTAAGTTGAGGTATAGGCAAATCCCTGAATTACAAAGAGTATAATTAAAACTAATTGGATTATATTTTTATTAATTTTAATTTTCTCATTAATTAACTCTATACTAATCATCATAAAGTATATGATTGGTGGAATAGCTGGAATAATGTATCTGTTAACCTTAATATTGAAATAAGTAAAGAATATGTAAAATGACAATATCCAACCTAACATTGCAAGGTATTCTTTATGTTTAGAGTCTTTACCAATTAAATAAAGGCCAATAAATGCAATTACTATTGTAAAAAGTGAACTAATATGATTAAACAGTGCAATAGCTACTAAAAATGCAATTACTCCACCAATTGTTTCTTTATTACGGTTAAGTTTTATTTTCATTGCTCCAAGAATACATCCAATAGCTAATAATCCAAGACTTATCCATGAAAGTATTGTTGAGTTTTCAAGTTCCGGAGTAAAATTTACAAAGGTGGTTTTTGAAGCAGAAATAAACTCTGGGAAATTAGTAAAATAATAACTCATATCTGTATTATAAGCCTGATCCAGGGTGTTTCCACGACCTCCTTCTACTCTTGCTGCTGCTGAATCGAGTAATGATGTATTAAAATTACTTAATATAGCTAATATAATTGAAATTACAACAAAAAGACCAATGGACCATATTATTCCTTTAATAATATAAGGTTTATCTTCAGGAGTTATTTTAAATCCTTTTTCATAAACGTAGTATAATAATAACGCCGGTAAAATTAGTCCTGCAGTATATCTTGTAAATAAACAAATTACAAAAAGAGGCATAGCTATCATGTAATACTTCGGATTTAATTTAATAGCTATATATGAAGTAAGAACACACCAGATAATCATAGTTACTGCAGGAATATCTAAAGTTCCATTAGCTAACCATGCTAAATTAAGTGCAAAGGTAGCATACATTACACTTCCGGTTAAACTCAATACTTCATTAAATCTAGTTCTAAGTAAAAGATAAAATCCAATATTTCCAAGTATTGCAAATATTCCTGTAATTAAATAAATAGAAAGTTCGCTTTTAAATCCTAAATCAAATAACAAAGAGGTTAAAAAGGGTATTAAAGGGTACAAGAAAATTGTTGATGTTGCATGTATATTAGTTCCAGAGTAATATAAGGCGTTCAATAAATAAACAAAAACATCAGAACAGTATATTCCGATTGATTCTGTAAATTGGATGTAATAAGCAACTAATAGTGAACTAATTATAAGGATAGCTAATATAAATTTAACATCATTATTTTTTAAATTCAAATCACTAAAAATCATTAAATGTTTTTTTATAGTTTATTTTTTAAAAAGTTATTGAAAAACTTCCAATAGCAAATGCAATAAATGCAATTAGCATCCCGATTTTTAAGTATTTTGAAACTTTAGCAGCAGTTTTGGAATCCTGATTTCTAAGTAATATAGCTCCATAAAGAAATATTAGTACAGCTATACTTACAACAGCTAGATAATTAATGTTAAAAATGTGATAAATGTAAAGCAGAGGGCATAATGCACAGTCAATGATTATTAGGATAATTGCAGTAATTGCAGCTATTTTTGAGCCGTATAATATTGGGAATGTTTTAGCTCCTTCTGCTTCGTCTCCTTTCATATCTTCAATATCTTTTGTTATTTCACGAGCTGTAGTCATTATCAGTGCAAAAAATGCAAGTAAATAGGATTCATAAATTATTAAAGGATTGTTAAAGGTATATCCTGCAAATATAAAACATAATCCTGTCATAAATCCAACTGTTAAATTACCAATTAACGGAGTGGATTTTAATTTATATGCATATAAATAAAGCACAATGTCTGAAAATATCACTATTGCACAGGGAATCCATGTACCTACTAAATAGGATATTATAAATCCGACAATTGCTGCAAAAATAAATAAAATGTATGCATAATTTTTAGCACCTTTAAGTGAAATTCTTCCTGAAGGAATTGGTCTTTGAGGTTTATTAATTAAATCTATTTTATAGTCAAAATAATCATTTATTACATTTCCAGCACTCATAGCAAAAAATACACATAGCATAGCTAGTATAATAGGAATATTGATATTTTTTCCAAGAATAGCTACTAAAACTACAGCTATTATTGCCATTATAACATTTCCAGGGCGGATTATTTCAACATATGGATTCATAATTTTTTCCTCATTGCAATAAATACTTTTATAAACTATGATAAAATAAGTATAATTTAATATTTAATCTTAATTGAATGGATCGTGTGTTATTGTGGATAAAATTAAAATAGCAATTGTGGGAATGGGAAATTGCGCAAGTTCCCTTATTCAAGGAATACATTATTATGATGGAAAAAATCCTGATGAAGCAATAGGATTGATGCATTGGGATATTGGAGGATATGAGCCTTCAGATATTGATGTTGTTGCAGCTTTTGATATTGATGCAAGAAAAGTGGGAAAAAGCATTGATGAAGCTATTTTTGCAAAACCGAATTGTACAACGATTTTCCAGCATGAAATTCCAAAATATGATGTTTGTGTAAGTATGGGTCATGTTTTAGACGGTGTTGCACCACACATGTCTAATTATGAAGATGATTATACTTTTGTTGTTAGTGATGAGGAACCTGCTGATGTTGTTGAAGTTTTAAGGAAAAGTGGTGCTGAAATTTTAGTAAATTATTTGCCTGTAGGATCTGAAAAAGCAGCCAGATTTTATGCACAATGTGCCCTAGATGCAGGAATTGCTTATGTAAATTGTATGCCTGTTTTTATTGTAAGTGATGATGAGTGGGATGCTAAATTTAGGCAAAAAGGAATTCCTGTTGTTGGGGATGATATTAAGGCACAAATTGGAGCTACAATAACTCACAGAACACTAGCTAATTTATTTAAAGACAGAGGAGTTAAATTAGATAGAACTTATCAGATTAACACAGGTGGTAACACTGACTTTTTAAACATGCTTAACAGGGACAGATTAGACTCTAAAAAAGAATCTAAAACTGAAGCTGTTCAGGCAGTTGTAGCAGAAAGGATGGATGACAGGAATATCCATATTGGACCTAGTGATTATGTCCCATGGCAAAATGATAATAAATTATGTTTCCTTAGAATGGAAGGACGTACATTTGGTGATGTTCCAATGAATATTGAGCTTAGGTTAAGTGTTGAAGACTCTCCAAATTCTGCAGGTTGTGTTATTGATGCAGTTAGATGTTGTAAACTTGGTCTAGAAAGGGGTATTGGCGGTCAATTAACTTCTATTTCTTCTTATGTGATGAAACACCCTCCAGTTCAATTTACTGACGATGAAGCTTATGAAAATGTTGAAAAATTTATTTCTGGGGAACTGGAGAGATAATTTTTCATTTTTTCACTTTCTATTTTTAAACAAACATATTAATACTAGTTAAATTAATATATAATATTTGGAATAATTTATCTTATTTATCTATTTATAAAAAAATCATAATGAGAGGTGTTAATCTAATGGCTAAAGTAAGATTTACAGAAACAGCACTTCGTGATGCTCACCAATCTTTACTTGCAACTAGGATGAGAACTAGGGATATGATTCCTATTGCTGAAGAGATGGACAAGATTGGATTTTTTTCAGTTGAAGCATGGGGAGGAGCTACTTTTGATACTTGTATCCGTTATTTAAATGAGGATCCATGGGAAAGGTTAAGGAGCTTAAAATCTGAATTTACTAGAACCCCAATTCAAATGTTACTTAGGGGACAAAATTTAGTAGGATACAAACATTATCCTGATGATATTGTTACAAAATTTGTAGAAAAATCCTATGAAAATGGTGTAGATATATTTAGGGTTTTTGATGCTTTAAATGATATTCGTAACATGGAAAAAACAATTAAAGTTGCTAAAGATCAAGGAGCTCATGTACAAGGAACTATAAGTTATACTTTAAGTCCTGTTCATTCATTAGATGATTTTGTAGAATTAGCTAAAGAACTTGAAGCTCTTGATTGTGATTCAGTATCTATTAAAGACATGGCTGGTTTATTGACTCCTGCTGCAGCTTATGAATTAGTATCTAAATTAAAAGAAGAAACTGATTTATTAGTTGACCTACATTGTCATTGTACTAGTGGAATGTCTCAGATTAGTTATTGTGCAGCTTGTCAGGCAGGTGTGGATATTTTAGATACAGCTATTTCTCCACTTTCCGGAGGAACAAGTCAGCCTCCTACTGAAAGTATGGTTGCAGCATTACAAGGAACTCCTTATGATACTGGATTAGATTTAAATGCTCTAACAGCTATTAAAAAATACTTTGAACAAATTAAAGAAAAATACTTAGCTTTAATTGACCCTATTGCTGAGAGTGTTGATACTGATGTTTTACTCTATCAGATTCCTGGTGGAATGCTTTCAAACTTAATTTCACAGCTTAAAGAGCAAAATGCACTTGATAGGTATAATGATGTACTTGATGAAATGCCACGTGTAAGAAAAGACATGGGTTATCCACCTCTTGTAACTCCAACTAGCCAAATTGTAGGTATTCAGGCTGTAATGAATGTATTGGGTGGAGAAAGATACAAAACAGTTTCTAATGAAGTAAAAGAATACATGAAAGGTTTCTATGGTAAACCTCCTGCACCAGTTAATGCTGAAGTAGCTAAAAGAATCATTGGTGATGAAGAGGTTATTACTTGCAGACCAGCTGATTTACTCGAAGATGAATTTGATAAATTCAAAACAGAAGGGGAACAAGAAGGTTTTGTAAAATCTGATGAAGATGCACTTACCTATGCCTTATATCCATCTATTGCTCCAAAATTCCTTAAAGGAGAAGCAGTTGAAGAAGAACTTCAAACTGTTCTTCCAAGTGATAATGAAATTGGAATTCCAACTCAATATAATGTTGAAGTTGATGGAGATGTATTTGAAGTTAAAATCATGCCTACAGGATTTATGGAAGTTGAAGAAACTGAAAAAGGACCATTTACTCCTGTTGAAGGGGGATTAATTTCAACTATGCAAGGTATGGTTATTAAACTCAATGTAAATGTTGGGGATAAAGTAACTAAAGGATCAACTGTAGCTGTTATTGAAGCTATGAAGATGGAAAACGATATCCAAGCTGAAGAAGACGGTGTTGTAAAAGAAATCTTTGTAGAAGCTGGAGATGCAGTTAATTCTGGCGATATTTTAATGGTTATAGAATAACTTTTAAGGGGAAATATTAAATATTTCCCTGCAAAATTCTTTTCCTGTTTTTGTTTTAAAAATATTTTTATAAACTTTTTTTATAGCTTCTTTAGAAGTATTTTCTTCTTCAAAATTAACTAAAAAGTCAGCTTCAATTAATATTTGATAATCCATACCTAAAATATTGGTGTATGTATGGTGATGACCTATTAAAAATAATATTCTGTTGATATTTTCATAATTTAGCTTTTCTAATATTTCTCTGGCAACTGTCGGGCCTTCTTTTTCCTGTAATTTTCCATTACTTGAGTCATATTTCTCTTCGCAGACTTTAATTCCAATATCATGTAAAATAGCTGCACTTTCTAAATTAAATAAGTCGTATTCATTAATTTTTTCCAGACTAGCTATTGTTTTAGCATAGCTATGGACTTTAAGAGCATGGTTAATTCTTTTTTTATCTCCATGATTATATTTAATCATTTCTTTAGTTAACAGAGCTATTTTATTCATTATATTCACTTGGATCTTTAACATTAGCTAATTTAAAAGCTCTTTTTCTTCTCATACAGCTTTCACAAACGCCGCAATGTTTGTCATCTCCACTATAGCAGGAATAACTTAATTCCATTGGTGCATTAATTTCATCACCTAATTTAACAATTTCATCTTTATCTAAATCAATAGCTGGTGCTTTAATTTCAATATCCTGCGGTGAACCTACCTTTAACATATTATTGAAACTTTCCAGGAATTCTTTAGAGTTATCCGGAAATGTTGCAGCTTCTTCTTTGTCCCATCCAACAATTATTATACTGGCTCCAATACTTTCAGCATAGGAAGTAGCTATTGCACTAAAAACAATATTTCTTCCAGGAACCCAGACACTACTTGCTGTGTCTGTGCATTTATCCAAATCATCTAAATCCTCATTTGTCAGTGTTGGGATTTCATTATCACTTGTAAGGGCAGAATTACTTATTTTGTTAAGCCATGGTAAGTCAATAACTTCATGAGTAAAGCCCATTTTTTCACAAATTTCTTTTGAAGCTTTTAATTCCTGTTTAAAACTTTTTTGCCCATAATTAAAAGTTATTCCATGGATTTCATAATCTTTTGCGTAAACACAGGTTGCTACACAGGAGTCTAGCCCTCCAGATAAAACTGCTATTGCTTTTTTAGTCATTATAATCACTTACTATCTTTTTTACTTCTATTAAAGGTATATTTGTTTTTTTAGCTATTTTTAATAAATCTTCATATTCCGGTCTGTTGGAAATAACTTCTCCATTTACATATCCGATTTTAAAGGTTACATCAAAGGTTTCATCATTAATTTCAATGGATTTTTTAATAAATTCTCTTTTAGCTATTCCTCTGTGTAAATTTGGAGTTATTCTAATACCTAATGTTCCAATTTCCCTAAACATTACATCAATTAAATGATTTCTTTTATGGGGATTAGCTATTACTTTTAAAAGACTTCCCTGTCTGTTTTTCTTCATTATAATTGGGCTAACAGACACATCGGATGCTCCTTCATCTAATAATTTATCAAACAAATAACCTATTTCTTCACCAGTTAAATGGTCAATATTTGTTTCAATAACATCTATCTGGTCACTTTCACCTATTTCACTTGTTTCAATTACTCTTAAGACATTAGGAAAATCAAAATCTTTTTTTCCAGCTCCATAACCTATTTTTAAGCTTTTACATTGTGGGATAAATTTCCTAAATTCACTACATAGCTCAGCATAAATTGCACAGCCTGTTGGTGTAGCCAGTTCACTGTCAACTGGTCCGCCAACACAATTTATGTCTTTTAAAATCTCTAAAACTGCAGGTGCCGGAACTGGTAGGATTCCATGAGCTGTTTTAACACATCCGCCACCTAAGGCTATAGGCAGGCCAATTACATCTTGCTTATCTAAACCTAAGCTATAATATGCATAAACAGAACCAATAACATCAGCTACAGCATCACTGGCTCCAACTTCATGAAAATGGATTTCATCTAAGCTTTTTCCATGAACTTTTGATTCTCCAATAGCTATTCTTTTAAAAATCTTTTTGGAAGTTTCTTTTACATTTGTATCCAAGTCTAGTTTGTCAATTTTAGCTATTAGGTCTTTATAATTAATATGTTTGTTTTTATCAAGTAATTCCACATTACAGTAAGTTGAATCAATCCCATGTTTGTTTACTTTATCAAAACTCACTTTTACTTTTCCAAATTCGAGGCTAACTGATTCCATAATTTCTTTAAGTTTGTCAGGATTTGCTCCTAAATCAACTAAAGCACCTATAATCATATTTCCAGCTATTCCTCCAGTTTGTGGGTCGATAATAAGTGTCATAATTTTTACCTCAGTAATTCTTATTTATTTTATTATTCAATGCTATCAAGCTAACTTTTTTTCTATTTTTTTAAAATCCTTGGCTCGA
>CAVDAS010000076.1:0-9997 GCA_963606955.1 Bacteroidaceae bacterium | reverse complement strand
AAACTATTCACATTAGAAACTATTCACATTAGAAACTATTCACATTAGAAACTGTTAAAATAGCAACAAAACAATTATATGCCATTAAACATTTATATAACTCATGGACGAATACACTAATCTTAATAAAATAAGACATGGCAATTTATTATTAAAAATTATTAAATGAATGACTATCCAAAAATAAAAATTAAACTAAACAATGATTAAAATAAGTATATTTTATTTAAAAAATGGTGTTTTAAACATGTTTAATTGAATACAGATTTAATGGAAACGGACTTATTTGACAGTCCATCAACAGTCAAAATAGGATAATTATGCTTATCCAAAGATGATAATTAAATTAATCATCTAAAATTGACATATTTTAAGTTTATAAGAAAAGCAGTGCCATATCCTGTCCAAATTTTAAATTAAAATTATAAAATGCATCATATCAATACAACAAACAAATATCAAAAAAAGGATTTAATTATGAAAAT
This sequence comes from Bacteroidaceae bacterium, assembly GCA_963606955.1. GTDB lineage: Archaea > Methanobacteriota > Methanobacteria > Methanobacteriales > Methanobacteriaceae > Methanocatella. The sequence continues at coordinate 9,512 of CAVDAS010000076.1, read as the reverse complement.
TATATTTATTTCACCACAAGTCAACCCGTTTATGACAACTGGAGGTTTAGGGGATTATGTAGATGGTTTAACAAACTCATTATCCTCAAATAGCAATATTAATATAAAAGTAATAATGCCTTTTTATAAAAACATTAATTTAAAGTTTTATAAAAAGATAGGTGAATTTAATATTAAAAATAGCAATATAGATTCAAAAATCAGTTATTTTACAGTCTTTTTTAAAAAAATAAAAAACATCGAATATTTCTTTATTTCTAATGATTATTGTTTTAATCATGAAAATGTTTATGGATATGATGATGTGTTTAGATTTACATTTTTTTTAAAGGCAACATTAGATTTAATCGATGAAATGTCATGGGAAGTAGACATCTTACATTTAAATGATTCGTTTACTGCTTTAACCCCAATTCTTTTAAAATACAATGATTATAAGTGGAGTGCTAAAACTTTATTAACTATTCATAATTTATTGTATCAAAGTGAATTAAATGATGAAATTAAAAAAAATATAAGTTGTTTTTTTGAATCCAAATACTATATTAAGGAAAATAGCTGTTTAGAAAATGGAATAAAATATTCTGATTGCATAACAACTGTAAGTTCAAATTATGCTAAAGAAATAACTACCACAGAACTAGGTTATAATTTAAAAGACTTATTAAACGAAAAAAAGGTAATTGGAATATGTAATGGTCTTAATTATAAAAGACATCCTAAAATTTCTAATGATTTTAAATGTTTTTTAGAAAAAAAGAAAAAAGAAAAAGCTAATATTCAAAAAAAATATGGGTTAGAAATTAATAATAAACCTTTAATGACTTATATTTCACGTTTATGTGAAGAAAAAGGAACTGAATTATTATATGATAATATTGAGGAGATTATTAAAGATAATCAGTTAATTTTATTGGGAGTAGGTGATAAAAAATATGAAAACAAATTTAAAAAAATAAACAAAAAATATTCAAATTTTAAAGCTATTATAGAATTTAATTCAAAAATAGCTGAAGAGCTTTATCGTGCTAGTGATATTTTTTTAATGCCTTCCTCATTTGAACCTTGTGGCACATCGCAATTAATTGCTTTAAATCATGGGACGATTCCTATTGTTCATAATACAGGAGGATTAAAAGAGACCGTGCACGATGGCATCAATGGTTTTAAATTTTATGAATATAACAAAAATGCTTTTTTAAAAACTGTGAAAAAAGCTATTAAAACTTACAACACTGAAAAATGGGAAAAATTAATATATAATTCGTTTAATGTTGATTATTCCTGGGATAAACAATCTAAAAAATATATAGAAGTATATAACAAATTACTTAGGTGCAAATAATTATGACATATAAAATTTATGATGAAATACTTGAACAACCAGAAGTATTAAGAAAAACTTTAGAACATGAAATAAACAATATGGATAATTTGTCAAATATTGTTAAAAAAGCTGATAAAATATATTTAATAGGTAGTGGAAGTTCAATTTCATCTTGTTATTCCATTAGAGATGCTTTAAGAATGACCTCTCCAATAAATATTGAAACTTACATAGGATATGAATTTTATTTCAATAAAAAATTAGTAATGAATGAGAATTCCGTGGCTATTTTCGCATCCCAATCTGGAGAAACACAAGATACAATAAATGCATTAAAAAAAGCTAAAAAGTTTAATATTAAAACAATATCTATTTCAAATGAAAAAAATAGTTCCATTTCTAATGCTTCTGATTATCAAATAGTTACTAGATGTGGAACTGAAATAGGCATTTTAGGTACTAAAACTCATTTAACACAATTATTTTGTCTTTATTATTTATTGTTTAAAGCATCTGATTATGAAAATGCAGATGTTATTCTAAATGACCTTAAAAAAATGCCAGACATAATTGAAGATTTAATAAATAAAACAGAAGAAGAATGTAAAAATTTAGCTTATGAGTATAAAGATGAAACTTTCTTTTATTGTCTAGGTACGGGGCCAAATTTTGGTTTAGCTTATAAAATAGCTATGACTGTATTAATGGAAGGATCAAATGTTGATGCATGTCCAGAATATTCTGCTGAATTTAGACATGGTTTAATTGAATGTGTAAACAAAGATACACCTACGATAATATTATCAGCAGATTACGACGCAGACATAATAACTAAAAAAGGAATAGACTTTTTAAAATATATTGGTAATAAGAAAATTATTCATTTTAAATTACAAAATTATAATAATATAAATAAATTATTATCCCCATTTATTCTTTTAATTCCATTAGAATGGTTTGGATATTATTTAGCTTACCATAAGGGCATTGATGCTGGTACAGCAAGACATTTAGGAATATTACCTTATGACGAATCAATTTAGGTGAAAAATATGGATATAATAATAACTAGTTCTGAAGCAGAAGGCATTGGAAAAACCGGTGGTTTAGGTGATTATGCTGCCGGTTTGTCTGAATCATTATCCAAAATAGATGAAGTAAATGTTAAATTAATAATGCCAAAATATAAAAAAATAAAGGATATAGACTTAAAATTAATTACTAAATGTACTATACCTCATAGCGATAATTTTGAAGATTATTTATTTGAATTTGATGTTTTATATACAAAACTAAATAATGTCGATGTATACTTAATTTCAAATGAATATTATTTTAATCGTGAAAATATTTACACATATGATGATGAATATTTAAGATGGAGCTTTTTTTCAAGAGCAATCATGGAATTAATAACAGCTATGGATTGGAATCCAAATATAATACATACAAATGATTCAATGGAAGGAATACTTCCTTTAATGTATAAAAAATTAAATAAAAACTCGCCTAAATTTGTTTTGGTTATACACAGTATTTATTATCAAACACAATATGATATTGATAATAAAGACTTATTTAATGCCTATTTAGGTTTAAAATGGGATGATAATCAAATTTCATTTATGGAACAAGCTATTATTTATTCTGATAAAGTTCTCACTGTTGGAAAAAGTAATGCAAAAGATATTCAAACAACTGAAAAAGGTTGGGGATTTGATAAACTATTAAAATCCAAACATGTAGAAGGAATTCTTAATGGGATAAATAAAGAACTATATCCAAGAAATTATCCATTTAAATCATTTTTATCCATTAAAAAGGACTATAAAAATAACATTCAGCAAAAATTTAATTTAGAAGTGAATAACGACATTCCTTTATTTGTTTATGTTGGTAGATTATATCATCAAAAAGGAACGGATTTATTTTTAGATATTATGGATAACATGATGTCAGAAGGTTTTCAATTTATACTACTAGGTACAGGTACCGAAGACTATGAAAAATTATTTATAGATTTATCAAAAAAATATCCCAATTTTATTTTATGCAATGAATTTAACGAGGAATTATCCATAGAACTATATAAAGGAGGAGACATCCTTTTAATGCCATCTAAATGCGAACCTAATGGTCTTAGTCAAATAATTGCTATGAATTATGCTACAATACCTATTGTTCATAATACAGGAGGGTTAAAAGACACTATAATAGATTGTTTTAAAAATTCAGAACATGGAAATGGTTTTAAGTTTTATGATTTTAATTCTGATGAATTTTATGATACTATTTTAAATGCTGTTGATATTTTTAAAAATAAAAAAGAATTTTGGATAAAAATTATGGAAAATGATTATAAAGAAGATTATGGTTGGGACAACCAAGTAAAAATTTATTTAAAATATTATAAATCATTATTGGAGTGAAAAAATGGATATTAATAAATTATTTTGTTTTATTTTAGCTGGAGGAAAAGGTACAAGATTAGAATCTTTAACTAATGAAGAATCAAAAGCTATGGTTAAAGTTAATTCTTCTTTTCCATTAATTGATTTTACCTTATTTAATTGTACTGTTGCTGAAATTAAAAATCTGGGAGTAGTTATTCAATATGCTCCAGAGTCATTATTAGAATATTTAATTGATTGGAGAAATTTCATTAATCAAAATATAAAAATTTTACCACCTAAATCTAATTTAGAATATGAAGATGTTAAAATATATGATACTGCGCAATCAGTGTTGATAAATAAAGATATTGTTGAAAAAAGCGAATGTGAAGATATTTTAATTACTCATTGTGATCATGTTTATTTCACAGATTATAAAAAAATATATGAAGAACATATAGAATCTGGAGCAGATTTAACTATTGGAGTTTTTGAAGTTCCAATAGAAGAAGCTAATAGATTTGGAGTTTTTGATGTTGATGAAAAAGGCAATGTAACTGGTTTCGAGGAAAAACCAGAAAATCCAACATCAAACTTAGTATCTACAGGTATTTATATATATAAAAAAGAAATATTATTCGATATTTTCGATAAATTCAAAGATACAAAAAAGGATATCAGTTTTAGTAAAGATATTGTCCCTTATTTCGTCAATAATCTTAAAGTTAAAACTATTAAATTTAATAATTATTGGAAAGACATAGGTACAATTGAATCCTACTGGGAACTCAACATGTTTGCTTTGGATAATAAAAAAGATTTTTATGAATTTTTAGGATATAAAAATACCTCATTATTAAATAAAAAAGTTCCTTTACAGCCTTCAATTATTAATTCAAATATAAAAACATCATTCATTGGTTTTGGCAATAAAATTGATGGAGAAGTAAAACATTCAGTTTTAGGAAATAACATAATTGTTGAAAATGGTGCGAATATTATTAATTCAGTGATTTCAGATTCTTGCACTGTTAAAAAAGGAGTTAAAATTATAAATTCAGTTATATCAAAAAATACGACTATAGAAGAAGACTTTGGAAATGAAGATTCTATTTCATCAATCTAAATTAAGTGATTATGAATTTAAAAAAAATAAGTTAATTAATTAACTTTTTATTTATTGAAAATAAAAATATTTATAATATAAAAATTATGAGGCAATAAATAATGTCAGATAAAAAAAGATTATTCGGGACTTTTGGAGTTAGAAGAGTAGCTAATGAAGTTTTAACTCCAGAATTTGCATCTAGACTTGCAGCATGTTATGGATCAGTAGTTCAAGGAACTGTAGCTGTTGGCGGAGATACAAGAACAAGCAGCCCTATGTTAATGGAAGCTGTAAAAGCTGGACTTTTATCTTCTGGTTGTGATGTTGTAGATTTAGGAATTCTACCTACACCAGGAGTTCAATACGCTGTTCGTAAGTATTATGATGGTGGAGTAATGATTACTGCTTCACACAATCCTCCAAAATACAATGGAATTAAATTCCTAGATGAATTAGGTATTGGAATTCCTGATGACATGGAATTAGAAATTGAAAAATTATATTTTGATGAAGAACCAAAAAGAGCTCACTGGAGTGAAATTGGTCAATTATACCACAATGACAAAATTATTGATGAATATATTGACGAAGCAATTAGTAAAGTAGATGTTGAAGCTATTAAAAAAGCTAATTTAAAAGTTGTTGTTGATTGTGGTTCTGGAGCTGGATCATACACTGCACCTTACTTGATTAGAAAATTAGGATGTGAAGTAACTACCTTAAATTGTCAGGCAGACGGATTTTTCCCAGGACGTGACCCTGAACCAATTGAAGAAAACTTACAAGAGCTAATTAGTGTTGTAAAAGAACTTAATGCAGATATTGGACTTGCACACGACGGTGATGCTGACAGAACTATTTGTATTGATGAGAAAGGAAACTTTGTACTTGGAGATAAAACCTTTTCACTTGTTGAAAAACAGATGCTTAAAGAAAATAATGGCGGTACAATAGTTACAACTGTTGCAACCTCACAAGCTATTTATGATATTGCCAAAGAGTATAATGGACAAGTAATAGCTACTGCTGTTGGGGATTTACTTGTAGCTCGTAAATTAAAAGATGAAGATGGTTTATTTGGTGGAGAAGAAAATGGTGGATTAATCTTCCCTGATTTTGTTTATGGAAGAGATGCTGTTATGACAGTATCTAAAATACTTGAAATAATAGCTAAAGAGAAAAAGCCATTATCCCAATTAGTTGAAGAACTTCCAGTTTACTATGCTACAAAAACTAAAATTGAATGTAGTGATGATTTAAAAGAAGAAGTTATGGATAAAATAGCTAATGAAATAAAAACCACTACTGATTTTGACCTAGACACTACTGACGGAGTTAAAATCTTAAAAGAAGATGGTTGGGTAATTATCAGACCATCCGGTACTGAACCAATCTTCAGATGCTTTGCTGAGTCTGATTCTCAGGAAAAAGCAGATGAAATGACCCAATGGGGATTAAGTTTAATTAAAAAATATAAAAACTAAAGAGTATTAAATACTCTTTTTAACTCTTTTTTACTAATTGATGAAGGAACATCACACTTAAACCAATGTCTGGCACAAGCTACTTTTTCAAGTAAAACACACTGTGGAGGCATTCCTAAACTTAGATCCTTCCATCCGCCAGATATTAAATTTAGAGGACATGCAACACCAACAATAGCTAATTCTTTTTTATCATCAGCTGTTGCATTTTGAAATGCGCCAGATTTATGTGAAACTAAATAAACTTCACAATCATATTCTTTAGTTATTTTAGCTATTTCACAATTAGGATTACACCCCCTACAAACTTCCCCAAGTCTTTTTTCAATAGCCTGACAATTTTTTTGATTTATTTTCATACATGTTGGCAGGACTATTGCTTTTCTTTTTCGTGATTCATAATCTGGTCTGGAAATCCTTCCCATTATTTCGGCACAAAGCATGTTTAAATGATATAGTTCCTCGCAACTATTAAAAAATATTTCTTCTTTTTTTGTTTTAGGCTTATCTTTATGCTGTTCCAAATAATTATCTAAATGAGATGTATATAGTGATAAGTATTTTGGAGAATTTCTACAAAACCACTTAGCCAAAATCAGATATTTGGAAAAATCAACATTTTACCATTTTCTTAAATAAGGGAGCTGATCATTAAAATCACCAATATATTCAAGATAATCAATTATTTCTTTTAAAGAGGAAAATTTAGGTGAATATATCTTCCAATAGACACTAACAATTAATCCTTCTAAGATTTTTTCATCATCATCAAAATATGTGTTGGCAAAATCCAGGAATTCATCAGCTAATTTTCTAATATCGGTGTAATAGGTATCATTTAGCAGGTATGGCGAATCAGCATCACCCATTTTTATCAGCCCCAACACTATTTAACAAGAAGTTATGGTACTCTTCAACTTCATTAAACATTCTTTCAATTTCTGCTTTTGGAAAATCTTCGCATTTTAGAAATATTTCCCATAATTTAAACATAGAATATCCAAAATACACTCTAGCTAGTTTATCCGGGTCGCAGTCATCTCTAATTATGTTTTTTTGGCACAATATCTCAAAAACATCACTCCAAAAGTTAATAGATGCTCCAAGTATTTCAGATAAGAAAAATTCTTTAATTTCTTCTATCTGATACATCTGAACAAATATTAGCTTCCAGATTTTTAAAATCCTCTCTTCAAGTACCTGCTGTTTAAACATCTCAGATCCCTGATGATAAAATTCTTCAGGATTATTTTCAAGCAGTATTCTAGTATTTTCATCTTCTAAGGGATCTCCTTTAAAATACTCTTCAAAATAATTTAAAATTGACATTAAAATTTCTTTTTTACTTGGATAATGATTATAAATTGAGCTTTCTTTAATTCCAACATTTGAAGCTATTGTTCTGACAGATACTGAATCATAACCTTTTTTAGAAAATAAATCTAGTACTACATCAAATATTTTATCTTTTGCTTGTGTTTTCATAATATTCACTATACTAACAGTTGTTAGTTAAAATAATAAAAAATAAATTAATAAAAAGTAACAGTGGTTAAAATTAAAGCAGATGCCAAAAATCCAATAGCAAAAACAATTATTAATTTATCAATTCTTTTAATAGAATTAGTACGATTATTAACACCAAATGTAAAAGTAGCTAAAGCCAATAATGGAATAAAATATCTTGGTTGAGTTCCTTGAATTCCATACAAGTCCCCAACACTAGTCCAAGTTAAAAGTTGTATTATGTAAGTTCCACAAAATACAAATAAAATTACAAACAAGCCTACAAACCTATCTCTAAAAGAAATTTCATTATTATGAGGATATAAAAAAATAATAGCTCCTAAAAATAAAGGATAAATTGATGACATAAATCTTGAAGAATAATCAAAAGGTGGAAATCCATAAACAGCAATATGAGACAAACAATATTGCAAATAATTTGGTAGTCCAAATAACATTACAAATGACTCAGGAATATGATTAAATATAAAACTTAACTGACCAGACAATGAAACATTATTTTCAATAAAATATTCTGCCCTATAAGAATATGTTAAAGCAGGTGTTGCATAAAATTTAGACCACAATAAACCAATAAGAATAATGATTCCAAATACTAAATATTTATAATAATATTTATCTTTAAATTTATTTATAGGTATAAACAACACTAAAAAGGCAAAAGCAATAAAAGACAATTTACAAAGCCCCAAAATTATAATTAAAAACATGAAAAATAACAATTTTTTATTGTCAATTTTTCCATCTTTAGATTTAATCAAAAAGAAGAAGTAGGCAATAACTAACAATGCTAAAGAATTAACAATTGAATCAATACTCATAGATGCACCATGAATAACTGCAAGGGGTAAACAAGCTATGAAAATAAAAGGTATTTTTAATATAGGGGTTTTTTTAATAGCATATGCCACTATAGAAGCGTATAATACTAAATTACATATTCTTCCTAACCACAAAACCCAAATTGTATTTAAATCTAGAATTTTTGCCAGTAATATCCCAATAGCTTGAGGCAAATAGCCAAAAAATGGATTTTGAGCAAAAGCAGAATCATATAAAGTGGCTGTACTATTAAGTGGAATGTTTAAAAAATTTGTAGTAAATATTGTTTGACCATAATTTCCCGAAAGATCAACAATTCCAGAAATTGTTTTAAATTGACCCCCATTACTTTCATTATTAAAAGAAGATTTTTCTAACTGACTCGAAGAAATAGGTACTGGAAATAAAATTCCCTGAGATGTTAACTCCGATCTAATTAAATGTTCTTGTTCATCTGGAATTATGGATATAGGGGATAAAAATGCAAAAATCAACCCAAAACACAAAACAATAATAAAAGCTACTTTATGTAATTCATTATCATGTAAACAATAATATAAAAAACAAAACCCTCCTAAAATAAGCACTAAAATAAAAATACTCAACTCTGCAAAGGGATATGAATAATTTTCAATAGCCATCATAGATAAAAAGGAAAATAAAATAAATACAAAATACAATGCTAAAAATTTTTTATTAACTAAAGCTAAATCCAAATATTTTTTTGAATTTTTAATATTCATAATAAATATATTAAAATAAAACCTATATAAATTTGTTTATTGTTTAGAAAATAGGTTGTGTCAATTTGTTGGTTGGAATTTCAGTTTTTTCATCCAGCCATTTTTTCT
>CAVDAS010000075.1:0-10044 GCA_963606955.1 Bacteroidaceae bacterium | reverse complement strand
TTGAATGTGTGTAGTACAGGATTTTAATTATACATTTCACTTTGAAATAAACATACACATTTTGTTTATTTATTTTACAATATCAAATATACTTCACCACCTACCACAACATTTATATACTAACAATTGCATATGCAAGAGTAATACTTGCACATGCAAGAATTGAGGTAAAAAATGACAGAAAATGCAAATGTAGAAATATTACGGGGAGACCCAAAAAAAGCTATAAACAAATTAGCTTATCCAATTATAGGTAGTTTACTTTTAGTAATGTTAAATAACATCATCGACAGTGTCTGGGTTGCAGGATTAGGTGCAGACCCACTAGCTGCAATCGGTTATATTACTCCATTATTTATGATTTTAGTAGGGGTAGGAAACGGTATTGGAGCAGGAGCAAACTCACTTATTTCAAGATATATCGGAGCACAGGATAAAAAAGGAGCAGACAATGCAACAGCACATTCTTTAATACTAAGTATAGGTATTTCAATAGGATTTATGGTGCTATTTCTTATAATCTTAGACCCAGTATTAAAAGTAATGGGAGCTAGTGGAGTATTAGACTACTGTAAACAATACGGTGTTGTATTATTCATATGGACCTTTGCTTTAGTAATGCCTTCAATTATCGGAGGAATTTTCAGAGCAGAAGGAGATGTAAACAGAGCAACAATCCCTCTTGCAGTTACAGCTATTGCAAATATGATTTTAGATCCAATATTCATATACACATTAGGTCAAGGAATTGCGGGAGCAGCTATGGCAACAGGAATAGCTGGATTTATTGGACTTGTAATGCAAATTTATTGGATGTATATTAAAAAGAACACATATCTTTCATACTCTCTTAAAAACTTTAAAAACAATATGAAAATGTATGCAGACATTTTAGCTGTAGGAATTCCAGCTAGTCTAGAACAGTTAATTATGTCAGTATTAGGTATTGTAGTTAATGTTTTACTAACTATGGTAGCAGGAACAACAGCAGTTGCAGTATATACTGCAGGTTGGAGAATTATCTCTGTTGGAATCATACCAGCAGTAGGAGTAGGAACTGCAGCAGTAACAGTTGCAGGAGTAGCTTACGGTGCACGTAACTATGAAAAAATTAAAACAACAGTCAGATATTCTGTAAAAATAGGATTTGTAGTTTCATTAATAACCTGTTTATTAATACATGTCTTTGCAGGACAAATTTCATACATATTCTCATATTCATCAACAAGTGCTAATTTAGCACCATTAATAACAGACTTCTTACAAATAATGTGTTTATTTGTATTGTTTGTACCATTTGGGGCAACTGCATCAAATGTTTTCCAGGGACTTGGAAAAGGAACAGTTGCACTTGGATTAACAACATTAAGAGAATTAATATTAGTTTTAGTCTTTGCATGTCTTCTTGGAATAGTATTTAATATGGGAGAAATAGGTGTTTACACGGGAATGCTTGTAGGAGGATTTATCGGTTCTGTAATAGCTTATGTAATTATTGAAATCTATGTTAGTCGTTTACTTAGGAGCAGTTCACATGGGGCTTGAAGATGATGAAAATGTTCCTACAATCCCATTTATTGCAACAATACACAGAAAATATGGAATATTTTTAAATAACAAAACAAAGGAATATAATCTAAGTTTTGGTCAATATCCACTTTTAATAAGATTGTATAATGATGGTCCATCTACACAAAAAGAATTAGCTAGTGCTTTTCAAATTAATGAAAGTACAGTAACAAGAGCACTAAATAAACTAGAAGAAAAAGGATATATTGAAAAACATCCTGATTATGAAAACAAAAGAAAAAATTATGTAAATGTTACTCCTAAAGGTGCTAAAATAGCTAAGGAAGTTATGGGCTATGATAAACAATGGGATGAGATGTGTAGTGAAAATTTAACCGAAGAAGAATTTGAAGAGTTTAAAAAAACACTTGAAAAAATATATTCAAATATAATAAAAAAAGAAGAAAAATGAGTTTTTTAACTCATTTACATTTTTTGAGGAGCTGGAACTCCTAAAATATCTAATGCATTTTTTAGAGTAGTTTTAGCTCTATCTACTAAAACAAGTCTAGTGTCTTCTACATCAGAGCCAATAACTTGTTCAGCTTTATAGAATTTATTAAATGCACCTGCTAAATCCTGACAGTATTGTGTGATATTGTGAACACGTTTTTTATTAGCAGCATCTTCAACAACTTGTGGGAATTTAGCTATCATTCTAATTAAATCTTTTTCAGTTTCATTAGGAATCCAGTCATCAGCTACTTCCAAAGAAGAAATATCTTTACCTGATTTTTCAAGTAATTTACATGCTCTAGCATGAGCATATTGAATAGAAGCACAACCTCTCTCAAAGCTTAATGCTTCATCCCATTTAAAGGTTAAGTGTTTTTCTGGAGATAATTTAGCTATAAAGAACCTAATAGCTCCAACACCAATATCTTCAGCCATCGGTGCAATTTCTTCATCACTTAAATCAGGATTTCTAGATTTAATTTCATCAGCTGCTCTTTTTACAGCTTCATCAACTAATTCATCTACTGAAACAAATACTCCTTTTCTTGTAGACATTGAACCTGATGGAAGGTTAATGAATTCATAGAAAATAACTTCTGGAGGAGTTTCTCTAAATATTTCTTTAAAGATTACATTAATTTGCTGTGCAGCTAATTTATGATCTGAACCTAAAATGTCTAAAACTACATCACCTTGGGTAGCTTTGTATCTATGGTAAGCTAAATCCCTTGTTGAGTAAAGTGAAGTACCATCAGACCTTCTAAGGACAAATTCTTTCTCAATTTGGAAATAAGTTAAATCAATATAGGTTACATCTCCATATGAAACAAATCCTTCATGGTCAAAGTAGTTAATCATATCATCTACTTCACCACTTCTTACAAATTGACCTTCCCATACAAAGTCATCATGGTTTATATGAATTCTATGAAGTGTCTGCTTAATTCCTAAAAGACAACTTTCAACTACTTCTTCGAAGATTTTATTTAATTCACTGTCTTCTCCACTTTCATATCTTTTAATTAAATTATGTACATCTGAAAATAAATTTTCATCTTCATTTAATTTTTGATTAGTTTTAAAGTACAATCTTCCAATTTTATGGTCGATTTTATCTCCTTCTTGGTCTTCAATTTTTAAACCAAGTTCAGTGATTCCAAATACAATAATAGCTATTTGTCTTCCCATATCATTTACATAATATTGTGTTTCAACATCACGACCAGCTAATCTTAAAAGACGGTTTAGAGAATCTCCGAAAATAGAATTCCTTACATGGCCAACATGTAATGGACCATTAGGATTAGCTGAAGTGTGTTCCAATATTATTTTTTCATCTACTTTTGGAAGCTGACCATAATTTTCTCCAATATAGCCTAAAAGCTGTTTAGAAAAAGTTGAGTAATCAATGAAAAAATTGACATATGGACCGATAGCTTCCACTTTTTCAAATATTTCAGGAACTTCAAGTTTTTCTACAATTTCAGAAGCTATAATATTTGGAGCTTTCCTTAATTTTTTAGCAAGTGAAAATGCAATAGTACTAGCTAAATCCCCCATATCAGGATTTGGAGGAAATTCTAATCTAAAATTCTTTTCATCTTCAACCTGGAAATTTTCTAAAGTATCATCTACTTCAAACTTATTTAAAGCATCATCTATAGCATCAATTGCTTGTTTTTCTATCTCAAAATACATTAACTCACCTTTAAACTACAAACCTCTTAACCAAAGAGAAATATTACCAATATACGGAATAACAATAGGATGACCATCCCAAGTCAAAACCCTTTCATTTATTTGATCCGCTGTTACATAATACGGGTCAGGCTGATTATTATGATCTCCTTTAATCATATAATACGTTGTTCCATTAATTTCTGTAATATTAATCACTCTATGAATTACAGGTTCATTATACCATGTTGCATCATAAACAACAATATCTCCTACCTGTACATCCTTTGGATCAAATTCATGAATTCCTAAAAAATCAGCTTTTTCAACAGCTACAATATCTCCCCTGTAGAAAACAGGTTCCATACTCCCGGAAACAACTACATTTAAGTGCTGGGCAGCTATTAAAACTACTGCAAGAATAACGATGTAAGATATGATTTCTTTATAATCTGTCACGCTAACACCTTAATAATTAAATATATATTAATAATTATAAATAATTTAGCTAAATTAAAATTTTGAAATACTACATTTAAATGTCTTGCTATTTTGCACACTTTCCCAACTTAATTTCTTTTAAATAATGTAAATAAGGAAATTATCCTTTTTTCTTAAAAGCTACTTCTAGAGCTATTTCAATAGCTTCTGCAGTTTGTGTTAAGTCCTCCATACTGTGAGCGCTTGAAATAAAATTACATTCAAATTGACTTGGAGGAATAAAGACACCTTCTTTTAATAATGCTTTAAAGTACCTTAAAAATCTTTTTGCATCAGAATTATGAGCATCTTCATTATTATAAACTGGAGCAGGGTTGAAATATATTTGGAACATTGATCCGCAGCCTACAGGAGTAATATTGTACTCTTCTTCATCAATGACTGACTGAATATTACTTCTTAAAAAGTTTCCTTTTCTTTCTAAATCTTTGTAAAATTGATTATCTAATTGTTCTAAAGTAGAAATTCCTGCCTGAACAGATATTGGGTTACCACTAAAAGTACCAGCCTGATAAACCGGACCATTAGGAGCTATTAATTCCATTATTTCTTTTTTACCTGCAAAAGCACCCATAGGGAATCCTCCACCTACAATTTTACCCATTGTAGTTAAATCTGGAGTTACACCATAATATTCCTGAGCTCCACCTCTAGCTAATCTAAAACCAGTTATAACTTCATCAAATATTAACAAAATATTATTTTCTTCAGTTATTTTTCTTACAAATTCTAAAAATCCTTTTTTAGGTTCAATACAACCAATATTACCCATAACTACTTCCATAATAAGACAGGCAATGTTATCTCCTTCTTTTTGGATTAGCTCACTTAAAGCTTCCTCATCATTAAAAGGTACAGAATAAGTATTTTTAGTAGTATCTAGAGGTATTCCTTTAGTATCAGGTATGCAAGGTTGTCCAGGTTCTCCTTTAACTAAAGTATAATCATGTGCACCATGGTAAGCTCCATCAAATTTAATGATTTTATCTTTGCCAGTAAAACCACGAGCTAATCTAATAGCACTCATAGTAGCTTCCCCACCACTATTTACAAATCTTACCATTTCAGCACTAGGTATTCTGTCAACAACTTCTTTTGCTAAAATAATTTCATTTTCAGTTGGTGCACCATAAGCAGAACCAATAGTTAATTGATTAGATACTTCTCTAACTACTTTTGGATCGGCGTGTCCAAGTATTAAAGGACCATAAGCTAAACAATGATCAATATACTTATTTCCATCAACGTCATATATTTTTGAACCACTAGCTTTTTTAACAAAGAAAGGATATGGTTCAAATGCACGAACTGGAGAACTAACTCCTCCAGGAATGAATTTTTTAGATTCTTGGAATAAATCTTTAGAAGACATATTATCACTTTATAAATTTTGAATTAAAGAGTTTACGCAAGCCACAGCTATTGGTGTTCCACCTTTAGGGCCTTCAACAATAATATTGGGAATATTTGAATTTCTTAAGGCTTCTTTTGAATCTGCAGCTCCTACAAATCCAACAGGGACTCCAACAATAGCTTTAAGATTCATTTCACCTTTTTCATATAAATCCATAGCTTCAAAAACAGCAGTTGGAGCATTACCGCAAACAACAATTCCTTCAAAATCATTTTTAGCAGCGTATATCATAGCAGCTGCTGCTCTGGTAATTTGATTCTCTTTAGCTATTTTTTTAACTTCTTCATTTTTAATGAAACATTCAACTTCACCCTCATATTGGGTTATGCCATATTTAACCATGTTAATGTCAGTTAAAATTGTTTCTTTATTTCTTAAAGAAGCTGAAGCTGCATCAACAAAATCAGCACTTATATGAATAAGTTTAGCATATTCTGGATCTGCTGTAGAGTGAACAATACGCTCAACAATATCTCTCTTAGCATCATCCAAATCTTTAATGTCATCACCAATAAGGCCACGGATAATTTCCCTACTTTTAGTAGCTATATCATAACCCTGTTTAGTTGATGCTCCCATAAACATCTGATTTTTCATACTATAATATATAGCATTAATATATTTATAGATTAATTTATTCTTTTGACGCGGATAATCCTGCCAAATAACCTGTAGAAAATGCTATTTTAAGATTATATCCCCCTGTAGGACCAACAGGTTCTAGGACTTCACCAGCAAAATATAAATCTTTAGTTATAGTTGATTCCATAGTTTTAGGATTAACCTTATCAATGGACACTCCACCTAAAGTAACTTGACTTAAATCTTTATTAAATCCAGTTATTTCAAATTTAAAATTCTTTAAAGCTTCAATTAACTTATTTTTTTGTTTTTTATTAATTCTACTTAATTGAGTTTGACCATCAATATCAAGAGATTCTAAAAAGAAAGCTATGAAATTATTTGTTAAAAAGTATTTTAAGTAGTTTTTAATATAGGTTTTTCCCCTATCCTGAAAATCAGCAGTAAATTTAGCTTTTAGTTCTTCTTGATTAAAATCAGCGCATAAATCAATAGCTAATGTTTCATTTAATTTAACATCACTATTTTCTAAAATATTATACTCAACATTTCTGGAAATTTCACTACTTATATTTAAAATTCCAGGTCCGGTTAGGCCAACATGACTTATTAAAACATTGCCTTGGGTTTTAAAGTTTTTATATTTTACAACAACATCATACAATGTAATTCCAGCTATATCTGATAAGTCTTTTTTAGTAATTAGGCCAACTAATCCATATTTAATATCTGTAACCGGATTATCTGTTAAACTATATCCGTCACCAGCAGATCCTGTTTTTGGATAAGTAATTCCGCCAGTAGCTATTATTACTTTTTTAGCTATTATTTCATCATTTATTATAAAATTATCTTCTTTTTTAATATTTGAAACTTTATAATTATACTTTATAGTTATATCATTCAAATAATCTTTTAAAATAGCTAATATATCTTGAGATTTCTCAGTTTCTGGAAATACTCTATTATTTTCTTCAACTATAAAATCCAGACCTTTTTTTCTAAATAAGTCCAGTAGCATTTCATTTGTAAAAGTGTAAAAAGAGTGTTTTAAAAAGTTTTTATCATGAAAAGAATTTAATAGCTTTTTAATTGGCTTGTCGTTTGTTATATTACACCTTCCCCCACCAGTTATAAGAAGTTTACGGCCTAGGGAGGAATTTTTTTCAAGTAATACAACATTTAAATTAGCAGGAATAGCTATTGCAGAGGCCATTCCTGCAGGTCCTCCGCCAATTATAGCTATGTCAAATTCTTCCATGTTAATCTAAGGAGTTAATCTGTGTCTGTCTCTTGGGAAGAGAACTGTTTCACGAATGTTTTCAACTCCAGTAAGTACCATAGCTAACCTATCAGCACCTACACCCCAACCAGCATGAGGAGGCATACCATATTCGAAAGCTTTTAAGTAACTACCAAATGAAGCTACATTTAATCCTCTTTCTTCAATTTGTTTTACTAAAACATCATATTGGTGAACACGAGTAGCACCAGAAGATAATTCTAAGTTGTTATACATTAAATCGAAAGCTTGGGATTTAGTAGGGTCTTTAGAATTAGGCATTACATAAAATGGTTTAATTTCAGAAGGCCATTCAGTTAAGAAGTAGAATCCGCCCATAGCATCACCTAATGCTTTTTCAGCTGCACGGGATAAATCTTCACCCCAGCTCATTTCAACATCTCTGGAATTTACAATGTCTACTGCTTCATCATAAGTTACAACAGGGAAAGGACCGTCTGGAATAGGCATTTCATGTTCTAATATGTTTAATTCTTCTTTACAATCTTCATTAATATCGATAATAACCTGTTCAAGCATGTTATTAAGGATTTTCATTACATCAACATCATCCATAAAAGAAGCTTCTGCATCAATAGAAACAGCTTCATTTAAATGTCTTAATGTATCATGTTCTTCAGCTCTGAAAATTTGACCAATTTCAAATACTTTGTCCATTCCACTAGACATCATCATTTGTTTGTATAATTGTGGAGATTGACCTAAGAATGCTTCTTTTTCGAAATAAGTAATTGGGAAAAGTTCAGTTCCCCCTTCAGTAGCAGAAGCTACAAGTTTAGGAGTGTTAATTTCCATAAAACCATTTTCATAGAAGAAATCCCTTACAGTATGGAACATTCTATTTTTAATTTTGAAAATAGCACTAACATTTTCTCTTCTTAAATCAATAAATCTGGAATCTAATCTAGTATCGATTTCAGCTTTAACTTTATCAGTTGGATCCATAGGAAGTGGCTGATTAGCTAAATTTAAAAGATTAATTTCTTTAGGAATAATCTCAACACCAGTAGGTGCTTGATTAGCTTCTTGAACTGTACCTTTAATAGCTACAACAGATTCTTTTCTAAGTTTCCTAATATTTTCAAGTATTTCAGCATCTACTTTTTTACTTGGTGCGGTAATTTGTACCTTACCTTCTCTATCTCTAATAATAACAAAGACGATTCCACCTAAATCACGGATTTCATGTACCCAACCCATGACGATGACGTCTTGACCAGTTAATTCAGGAGTAACATTTTTAGTATAATTTGTTCTTCTCCATTCGTTTAATAAACCTTGCATTAATTCACCTCGAGGTTTTTTAAAAAATAATTAAGTTTTCGTTATAGTAATAAATTTAAATTTAATCTTTAATAAAAGTAGTGTTAAAAGAAATTTTGGCTCTGTCAAGAACTTTGGTGATGAATGCCTCGGAAGTTTCTCTGCACCCAGTATTTGTTTTTGAGAGAAAATCTTGTTCTAGCTCCTTTAGAAGTTCTTAATGTTTTTTTAATATGCTTAGGAAAAACTTTTTGAAAGAAATTTTCAATTTTATTGCTTGTAGTTGGAACATTGCCATTTTCAAGATGAAATGTTATTGTTTTAAAGTAAGGAATAATGAAAAACCATAATAAATTAAAAATAACCTCAAGTAAGTTGTCTTGTATACTAATAAGATACTCTTTACCTTTTTTAGCAGATTCTAAATCCTCAGCATTTAAAACATCAAAAACTAATTGTTTACAATAATTTAAGTATTCCAATTCTTCATCAGAATAATTATTTCTTTTCTTATCATCTCTAATGTTCCTGTTTATCTTTTGTTTTGTGTGAAACATACAGAATTGATGTCTAACTCCAATTTTTTCAATTGCTGGATGATATTCCTCTTTTAAATCAGATACAATACAAATTTTAGGCTGATTACGTAAAGAATCATCTAAAAACTTATGTATGGTCTCAATATCCTCTGAGTCCTTTAGATCCATAGAAACAACAGAATTTAATTTAACATCGAATAAGACTAAAAAATAGTTCCAATCACCGTTAATTTTAGTCCAAAGACTATCAAATAAATAATAACCTGAATAAGGTTCATTCACGCTGATATCATCATTTTTATCAGATATTATGCAAGATTCTATACTTTGGTGTGAAATACCTACATTGAAGAATCTTTTTAGCATATACTGAATTTTATAAATGCTATTTCCAGAAACAGAGTACATTTCATTGATATATTCTATTACAGGCTTTGTAATATTGCAATTTTCATCAACAATAGATTTAATATCAGTATAAAAGATTTTACCACATTTTTTACATTTATATTTCTGAATAATACATTTTTGTTCCCCAATATTTAAAAAATACAATTTACGAATGTAAATACCATTTTTAACAATGTTTGAGGAATAACAATCAAGACAATAAGCATGCTTATATTTAAAATAAAAATTACCATGTTTAGTAAGCCTAATTAAATTATCATCAGGATTTAAACACCCATTACTTAATTGCTCTTCATAAGATTCGTATTCAGAAAATTCTTCAAAAAAAT
>CAVDAS010000074.1:0-10056 GCA_963606955.1 Bacteroidaceae bacterium | reverse complement strand
CTAAAAGAAAAACAATCCACCCTTCAATTTTTCACTAAAATCTAGGACCCTATATTAAAAATAATTATAATTTTGAATTATTGGATTCGAATCACGATTTGTCATGTTTTTTCTCTGATTCGGATGACCTTAATAAATTTTTAAAAGAAGATGCATTAGACCAACAAAATAAAAAATTTAGTTTAACAAAATTAATTTGCTGTAATGGGGATATTATTGGTTATTTTTCATTGTTAGCAGATAAAATTAAAGTCAGTAAAATGGCTAATGAAGATTCAAAAATGATTAAAGAAAAAATTGATTATAAAGAATTGCCTGCTATTAAAATTGGAAGATTTGCAATTGATAAAAAATATACTAATCAAGGGTTGGGAACAATGGTGTTAGAAAGCATAATGAATTGCATATATAATATATCAATTAATGATGTTGGTTTAAGATATATTACAGTTGATGGTTATGCTAAAGCATATAATTTTTATGTGAAATATAATGGATTTAGTGTGCTTAAAAAGGATGAGAAAATAATAAATAATATTGATAAAATAATAGAAAAAACACCCGAAAGAACTATTTCATTATATTTTGATATATACAGAGCTTCTAAAAATTAATTATTTGATTTTTCTTTTTGGATTTTTCATTCTGTTAAACATTTCTTTTTCTTTTTTGGTTGGAGCTTTATTCATATCTTTAATGAATTCTTTGGCATATTTTCCGGTTAATGTTGGAGTGTTACTTATTTGTCTTGCCATGATAATCAACACCTTTTTAGATAATTATATTTTCATAAAACATATAAATAGTTTACTTTTATATTTTATAGAGTTATGATTATAATTATGGACAATATTTATTTATAATTGGAAAATTGTAATCATTTCGTTAGATTTATATTTTGATAATTAAAAAATTTTAAATTTTATTAATTTTAATAAATAAATTAAAAACAATGTTGATTAGATTTTGCTATGCCTAGGGATATTAATAAGTTATATAGACATACTTAAAAAGTGTAAAATTAATAAATGATAATTATTTCATTTGAATTACTTTAATAAATGATTGATGTGATGGTTATGACTGAAAATATTAATTTAATTTATGATAAATTGCTTAAAACATATTCTTATCAGGGATGGTGGCCTATTTTAAGTTATGATGGATTAAACCCTACTAAAACTGGGGCTATTAATGGTTATCATCCGAAAGATTATAGTTTTCCACATGATTCTAAAGAACAATTTGAAATTATAATGGGGTCTATTTTAACTCAAAATACTTCATGGCCTTCTGTCGAAAAAGCACTAAACAATTTGGGAACTTTATGTGACTTTTCAGCTGAAAATGTGCTTAAACTAGCTAATTCTTCAGAAGATGAGTTTAAACAGGCTATTAGACCAGCTGGTTATTTTAATCAGAAATTCAATTATCTTAAAAATATCGCTGAGTTTTATATCTCTCTGGATGGGCGAACTCCTAGCAGAAAAGAAGTACTAGCTATTAAAGGAGTAGGAAATGAAACAGCTGATTCAATTTTACTTTTTGCATATAAACAAAAGGAATTTAAAGTAGATGCTTACACTAAAAGGATTTTTTCTTATTTGGGATATTTTGATATAAATGAAAAATATATGAAAGTTAAAAAATTATTTGAAGATAATTTTAATGGTGATGTTAATGCATATCAGGAGTATCATGCATTAATTGTTGAGCATGCAAAAAATTACTACTTAAAAAAGCCTTATGGTGTTGATGATAAGATTTTAGAAGAGTTTAAGATTTAAACTCATCATCCATATAATTGTTTAATTGATCTTGTTTGTCTTCTAAATCAAATTCCATCATATATTCTAAATTCATCATATCCTGCTCATTAGCTTCACTTATTGGAATTTCACCGGTTTTTAAAGCAACTAATTTTGATAATATGTACACGCCTCCACAGTCTTCAACAGGATTATAATCTCCTTTATATCTTTTTATTATTGGATATTCATCATCAATTTCAACTTTTTTCTTAACTTCGATTGTAAATTCCCAGTCATCTCCAAAATCATAAGTATATATAATTTTTTTGTTATTGTCAAAGTATTTATCAATTATTGTGGTGTTACTGTCAATAGTATTTTCCCATTCATCTATTAAATTAAAATCAACAACTTTTTCAGGATTATTTTTAAATTCAAACATGTATGCATGATAATCATCTAAATCCATCAATAGTTGAATAATTTCGTGTAATTGGGTAAATGTCAATCCTTCAGGTATGATTAAATCTCTCCAGGTTAATGGTTTATAATTATTAAGTCTTATTTTAATATCATACCCATGTGTTGGATTAAAATCATTTTTGTTTATTGGTGAATTAGAAAGTGTTGTGTCTATTATGTCTAATTCATCATTTAATATATCTGCAGATAATAATAATTCATATTCACTTTCACCAAAGATTACATTATCACTTTCCGGGTTTATTATTGTTTTATCTGTCTCAGTATTGATAAAATCTAAATATGTGTCCATTGATATTATATATGCATCGTATTCATTACTTAGGTTAATATTTTCCTTCCAAGTGTCGTATTTTTCTTTGCTGGTAAAAATAGGGATTAAATTATCATCATTGGTGTAAAATTCAGGTTTATTTTCATCAACTTGACTTACTGGTATGATAAATCTAGATATTATTATTAAACTACTATTTTCTTCGGTAAATTTATTGTTCCATTTTTTATTTTTTAACTCCATGTTTAATAATTGATTATTTGGGTTATGCTCGTCGGTTAATTTTTCAAATTCAATACCATAAAGTTCAGGGTCTAATTGTTCCATTGTTTGTTCTAGTTCTTTAAGCTCAGACATAACTAGGATTGGTGGAATATTTAATTCTATATTTTCATTTAATGGATTTATAATACAATAAAATATTTCATCATTTGGAGTTAATTGAGAAATGGTCATGGATTTTGATTTTATATTTTTGTAGTTGAATTTATTCATGTATTTCTGGAAGTGACTTAAAGTTGTAAATAATGGTAGTGTGTCTTTGTTTGTTCCTATTTTAAAGTATTCTTCTGTGTTTTTATAAATCGGAGCAATAAAATTTAAATTTAAATTAATTTTTAGTAATTCCTCTACCATATTTTCAAAATCTTCAGGCATTATACTATCTATAAAATCATCAATGTTGTCAATATTATTATTCATTTTTACACCATCATTTTTTTACAATTGTTTTTATTATTGGTAATGAATATATTTTGCTAAAATTTAAGTGTAATATTTTACTAATTAATATGTAGGTGAAAAAATGGTATTTCCAGTTACAAGAATGAGAAGATATAGAAAAAACTCTAAAATTAGAGATATTGTTCGTGAAACTAAATTAGATAAAGGAGATTTAATTTATCCGATTTTTTTCAAAGAAGAGCTTAAAGATAATGAAAAAGAGCCTATTGAATCAATGCCTGGTGAGTACAGGTATTCTTTAAATGCAGGAATTGAATTTGCAAAACAATTAGAAGAAAAAGGTTTAAAATCAATTATTGTCTTTGGTGTTCCTCTAGCTGAAAGTAAAGATGAAGTAGCTAGTCCTGATTACTCTTCTACAGGAATAGTTCAAAAAGCAATCCACGAACTTAAAAAACAAACTGATTTAGTTGTTATTGGTGATGTATGTCTATGCCAATATACTTCTCATGGTCACTGTGGACTAATTAAGCCTAATGATGATACTGATGACGGCTTGGAAATATTAAATGATGAATCCTTAGAATACCTTGCTAAGGTGGCTGTTTCTTATGCTGAAGCAGGTGTTGATATTGTAGCTCCTTCTGATATGATGGATGGCAGAGTTGATGCTATTAGAACTGCCTTGGATGAAAATGGATTTTATAATGTTATGATTATGTCATATTCAGCTAAATATGCATCAGCATTTTATGAACCATTTAGAGCAGCAGCTGATTCATCACCAACTTGCGGGAACCGTAAAAGCTATCAGATGGACCCTGCAAATTCTACAGAAGCAATTAGGGAATGTGAACTTGATGTATATGAAGGTGCTGACTTTTTAATGGTTAAACCAGCTCTACCTTACTTGGATATTATTAAAACAATCAAAGAAGAATTTATGCTACCTTTAGTTAGTTATAATGTAAGTGGAGAATACTCAATGATTATGGCAGCTATTGAAAAAGGATTCTTAACTGAAAATGCAATTTTAGAGACTTTGTTATCTATTAAAAGAGCAGGAGCAGACTTAATTATTACTAACTTTGCATCATATGTACTTTTAAATGATTTACTTTAAGTTGATACTATGGATTCAAAAACAATAGCTAAAATAGCTCAGATAGCTTCAGCATTAGAAGTAAGTGGATATCCAAAGCCTGGAAATGTTCATAGAACTCGTGATTTTGAAGACATGGAATTTGAAGACTTTATAATAAGCGGAATTGTAATTGGAGATACTATTGAAGAAGCTACTTCTAAAGTCGATAAAAACAACCTTCAAAATGCAAGATTAGGTAAATATATTTTAGATGCTGTAAAAGAAACTGATAAATGGATAGCTAATAATACAAATCTTGGAATTGTAATGATGATTACTCCAATTGCCTGTGGGGCAGCTATTAGTGATGATTTTTCCCAAGTTAGGCAAAATATGTCTGCATTAATGAAGGCAACCACTGTAGAAGATGCAGTTGATTTATATGATGCAATTAACATTGCAGATGCTGGTGGAATGGGAGACCAGGATGAATATGATGTAGCTAGTGAAAATGCAAAAGAAGAGCTAAGAGCAAATAAACAAACTATGTTTGATGTTTTAGAAATTTCTGCACCATGGGATAGACTAGCTAATGAAATGACTAATGGGATGAGTGTTGTTTTTGAGTTAGGTTATCCAACTTATCATGATTTAAGAAAAACAAAAAAATCTAGCGATGCATGCGTTTTAACCTTTTTAACTATTTTATCTGAAGTTCCAGACACTTTAATTTCAAGAAAATATGGTGATAAAAAAGCTAGTGAGGTATCCACTCAAGCTAAAGAGTTACTTGAATTTAGAGATGATGATGACTTTGCAGATAAATTAAAAGAATTTGATGATTATTTATATGCAAATAAATTAAATCCTGGAACTACTGCCGATTTAGTTGCAGCTTCTATTTTTGTTAGCTATTTAAATCAAATTTCTAAATTTTCTTTTTAATCTTATTTTTTGCTAACCTTTATAAATTGTATTTATCATATATTATAGTATTATTTATTATTAAGGTGTTTAAATGAGTGGAGATATTAAAAAAACCATTAGTGAATTACATATTTATGAGAAAAAACTTTTAAAAGAATTAGAAAATAATCCTGATGCAACTCCTGATGAAATAGCTAAAAGTAGTGGGATGGATATTAAATCAGTTATGAGTGCAGCAGGTTCTCTTGCTTCTAAAGACATTATTGAAGTTGATAAAGATGTTGAAGAAGTTATTTCTTTAACTAATGACGGAAGTGAATATGCAAATGAAGGACTTCCAGAACGTAAAATCCTCAGAGTATTATCTTCTAAAAAAGAAATGAACATGGGTGATTTAGCTAATGATAGTGGTATTGATAAAAAAGAAACTAACATAGCTATTGGTTGGTTAGTTCGTAAAAATTGGGCTAAAATCAACAAAGGTATTGTAACTATCACTGAACATGGTCAGGAATCTTTTAAAAACTTAGGGGATGATGAAAAATTATTAAAACACTTAGAGGAAGTTAGAAATTCTATTAAAAGTAATTTACCTCCTGAATTATTAGATGGATTCAAAAAACTCAATGATAGGAAAAATATTTTAAACATTAAAAAGAACACTTCTCACTCTTTTAAAATATTAGATAAAGGTGAAGCTATATTAAAAGAAGGTTTCACTATCCAAGAACAAGCTACTCAATTAACACACCAGCAATTAAAAGAAGGAGAATGGAAAAACTTAGAATATCGTCCTTATGATATTAATGCTGAAGCTCCAAACGTTTTCCCAGGTAAAAAACATCCTTTAAGGGAAATTATTGATGAAATTAGGGAAATCTTTTTAAACATGGGTTTCAATGAAGAAAATGGTTCTATTGTTGCTTCTGCATTTTGGAACTTTGATTCTTTATTCCAGCCTCAAGATCATGCAGCTCGTGAAATGCAGGATACATTTTATGTTAAAAATCCTCTAACCTGTGATTTACCTGACCAGGAATTAGTTGACAAAACTGCTGAAGTTCACAATACTGGTGGAGATACTGGTTCTACTGGATGGCAATATGACTGGGATGAAGATATTGCAAAACAAACAGTTTTAAGAACCCATACGACCGGAATCTCAACAAGATATCTCTATGAACATGAAGCTCCATTTAAAATGTTTTCTGTAGGTAGGGTATTTAGAAGAGAAACTATTACTTACAAACACTTGCCTGAGTTCCACCAAGTAGAAGGACTTGTTGGTGGTGAAGGTGTTAATTATCAAAACTTAATGGGCTTTTTAAAAGAATTCTATAAAAAATTAGGATTTGAAGTTAGATTCAGACCAGCTTATTTCCCATACACTTATTTATCTACTGAATGTGAAGTTTACTTGGAAGATAAAGAAAGCTGGATTGAGCTTGGTGGTTCTGGAATGTTTAGACCAGAAGTTTTAAAACCATTAGGCATAGATGTTCCTGTTCTTGCTTTTGGTTTAGGTATTGAAAGATTAGCTATGATTAGATATGATATTTCTGATATCCGTATGCTTTACAAAAGTGATATTAAATGGCTTCGTGAATTGCCTACAACAAATGGAGTCAGATTATAGATGTCAATTAAGCTAGTTTCTTGGAATGTAAATGGTATTAGAGCAGCTAGTAAAAAACCTGAGTTTTGGGACTGGTTTGATAATACTAGTGCTGATATTATTAATTTCCAAGAAGTTAGAGCTACTAAAGATGCCATTCCTGATAAACTAGCTAATGTTAGTGGATTTAACTTATATTTTAATGAGGCTCAAAAGAAAGGATACAGTGGTGTCGCTACTTTTTCTAAAATCAAAACAGAAAATGTTATTAAAGGTTTAGGAGTTGAAGCTCTGGATAAAGAAGGTCGTGTGTTAAGACTTGAATATCCTAAATTCACTTTATTTAATATTTATTTCCCAAATAGTGGGATGAATGCTAAGCGTTTAGATTATAAAATTGATTTTTGCAATGCTTTACTTGATTTACTTATAGATTTAAAAAATCAGGGTCAAAATTTAATCATCACAGGTGATGTTAATATAGCTCATAATCCTATTGATGTTTATAATCCTGATAATTGTGAAGGTAAATCAGGTTATCTTATTGAAGAGCGTGAATGGTTAGATGATTTACTAGCTAGTGGATTTGTTGATACTTTTAGAATGTTTGATGAGTCTGGTGATAATTTTACCTGGTGGAGTTATAGAACTCGTGCAAGAGACCGTAATGCTGGATGGAGATTGGATTATTTCTTTGTAAATGAAGAATTTAAAAATAAGGTAAAATCAGCAACCATAAAAAACGATGTTTTTGGTTCTGATCATTGTCCAGTTACTTTAGAACTGGATTTATAATATTGTATTTACATCACCAATATCTTCAACAATGGTGATATCTAATTGTTCTTTTTTGATGTATGCTCTGTCTTCTTCTGTAACATCTGAATTAACAAGTATTGCACTCATTCCAGCATTTACAGCTCCAAGTGCATCTTCTTTAAATTTGTTTCCAATCATTATTGATTTTTCAGGATCTCCATTCATTTTTCTTAAAGCTACATCAAAGATTAATTTATCTGGTTTTTTCTTACCTACTTCTTCAGAGGTGATTACAGCATCAAAAAAGGAGTATACATTAAGTCTTACTAATTTTTCCCATTGTTTAATTGTAAGCCCATTTGAAATAACACCTAAACGATATCCTTGACTTTTAAGATAGATTAATGTGTCAATAGTTTCAGCAAATGGTCTTAAAAGAGCTATTTTCACATTGTGATATGTAATCATACCTAGTGCTACAAGCATAGGATCTTCGTGGCCTAAAACTACTTCAGTTAAAATATTAAAGTGTTTACCATAATTTGAACCTTTTTGTCTTATAATGGTTTTTAAAACACCATATGCTTCATCTTTATCTAATGGCAATCCATTGTCTACCATTAATTCAATAGCTGCTTTTCTTGCGGTTTGTGCAAATGTTGATGTGTCAAGTAAAGTATCATCTACATCAAAAAATACAACACGGTCATCATCAGGGTTTTTATGTGTCATTATATCTACCTATTACTTTTAGTGATATTTAAATGTTTTTTTAGAAAAATGCATCTAAACTTGTTTGGGTTTCTCCTTTAGCTAGGTCCTCTAAATCCTGTTTTGTGTAACCTAAGGAGTACATTATTCTTCCAATAGCTGGAATCATTTGATTATTAATATAATAATCTCTATCATATTCCATTCCTTCACTGTATTCATATGGAACTGCTCTTTGACTAATGGAGCCTTTTCCTTTTACAATTACGTATTGTATAATTGTTCCTTTAGATATTTTAAGTCCGTGTTCTTCCATTTTTTTAGCAGCAACTACGTGAGGTCCTATTTGTTTGTATTCACTTAATGGTTTTGTAATTTGTGTATGGATTATTAGCTCTTTTCCTTCGATTTTACCGTTTTTAAGTCTTTTTAAAACTTTTTTAACAGTATTAATAGCTTTTGTAGTGTTTCCTTCTTTTAAAATATCTTTCAATACATCTTTTTGTGTTTGTTTAACAATTGGTGCCCAGTCTCTTCTAACTAATTCCAGCCCTTTTGCTATGATTTCCCCATCTTCAATAACTGCATATCTTTTTTTACTTACAAAAAATCCTCTTCTGTAAAATCCCTCATATTCTAATTCCATAATTTCAGGAAGTGTTGCATTAAGATGGGTTATGAATTTTTGAGCCTGACTTTTAATTTCAGATTCTAATTCCAATTGTTGTTTTGTTTCTTTTGGCAATTTTTACACCAATTTTAGTTTAGTTATTTATTATTTATTGTTTTGATAATTTAAATTGTTATTGTTTTGAAAAATTTATCTGGTTTAATATTGTCTGTTTTTGAAATATTGCTTTAGAAATTGATTATTAACTTAATAAATACTTTTAATTTCTTTTCAAATGCTCTTGGAGGTTAATTATTTATTTTATGAGATTATAACAATATGTGAGGCGATATGTTATGAAAACTCAAAGATTAATTTCTAGCTATGATGAAACAAACGACATATTTTTCGGTAAAATAGATGGTAAAAATGGTTATTTTGCAAATTATGCAATGAATGAAGGAATTTTTATCAATATTGATAAAAATGGATGTCCAGTATCTGTTTTTATAGACAATGCATCAGATATTTTAAATGTTAAAAAAGAAATTTTAGAAGAATCTAATGTTAAAATAGCTATTGACTGTGATGACTACTCAATATACTTCAATATCTTTGTAAATGATGTAAAAATTTACAATAATAAATTTGAGAATAATTGTGGGATCCCAGGTCTTAATTTTTTATTGGACAGTAATTATTAAAAGGAATTTTCTTCTTTTTTTTAATTTTTTGAGTGTTGATAGATATTATTTGAATCTGAATATTTTTTCATATAAGTCTCTAGAGTTCACTACATAATTAGGTTCAATAGGGGGTTTATTTTTTGATAATTTTAATTGAAGGTTTCTATAAAATAACCTTTTTTTGTAAAGGATTTTCAGAACATATTTAAGATTACTATTTGAATAATCATTATGAGGGATTAAAAATCAATATAAATTTAGTCATCAGTATTAAGTCTGGGGGCTTTTATTGTTTCTAGCGTGAACTGTTTCTTCTTAAAACTGTTTATATCTCCACAAAAGCTTTATATAGCTTTCAAATCAATTTATTAATATGAATATATGTACAGATGTGCATTTAACTTTCAAAAGAGGGGAATGAATGTTTAATAAGAAATTTAGTTTAATTTTGCTAGTATTATCTTTTTTTGTA
>CAVDAS010000073.1:0-10090 GCA_963606955.1 Bacteroidaceae bacterium | reverse complement strand
AAAAAGATAAAAACATGAAAATTTAGAAAAAAATTTCTAAAGTTTACGGCATTGGAAAAAATTTAGTATAAACCTATAAAAACATATAATTTAATAATGATTAACTACACTAAATAATAAATGTATAAAAAATTATAAAGGACTGTTAAAAATGGAATTATTATGGTTTTATGTTGCAATCGTACTAGCTATAAGCGACACAATTCACACCCAAATTGTGTGGAAAATCTTTAATAAATTCTACCTTGTTTTAGCGGGAATAATTAACAATACTGTAAATGCTCCTTGGAAAACTTGGATTATTCATGAGTTAATGGAAGCAGGATTTCATTTTATTTTCGTGTCAATAGTATTTTTAAACTTACAAATAGGTATATTAGCAGCATTTATTCATTTTGTAATAGATGTAAGCCACACATTACTTATTAGCAGTCATATGAATGAATTAGAACACAGATCATTACATTTTGTAATTGAATCATTATTCTTCATAGCTATTTATGGATTATAAAAATAATTTTATTGGAGTATATTAAATGCCAGTTATTACATTCAAATATCAAGATTTAAAAGATTTAGGAATAGATATGGAAAAAGACGAATTAATAAACACTTTACCAATGATGTCAAGTGATATTGAAGACTTTGATGATGAAGAAATTAAAGTAGAGTTTTTCCCAAACCGTCCGGACAATTTATCTGTAGAAGGAGTAGCTAGATCTTTTAAAGGATTTATTAATCAGGAAACAGGACTTCCAAAATATGAAGTTACACCATCAAATGAAAGTGTAATTGTAGATTCTAAAGTAGCTGAAATTAGGCCATACATTGGATTTGCAAAAATTGAAGGTGTTGATTTTACTGGTGATAAACTTAAATATATTATGGATTTCCAAGAAAACCTTCACTGGGTAATTGGAAGAGACAGGAAAAAAGTAGCTATTGGTATTCACAATGCAGATGTTGTATCCCAACCTTTTGATTACATAGCTACTCCTAAAGATGAAAATGCTTTCGTTGCTCTTGAAAAAGATACTCCAATGACTCCTGAAGAAATATTAACCCAACATGAAAAAGGAGTTGCTTATGCTCATCTTCTTGAAGATTTTGATGAATATCCTTTAATTTTAGATAAAAACAACCAAGTACTGTCTATGCCACCAATTATTAATGGAGAACTTACAAAAATTGATGAAAATGTAAAAAACATTATTGTGGATGTAACTGGAACTGATGAACGTGCAGTAAATCAATGTTTAAACATTATTTGCAGTTCTTTTGCAGAAGTTGGTGGAAAAATAAAAAGTATGGAAGTTAAATACGAAGATAAAACTGTAGTTACCCCTGATTTAACTCCCCAAGTAAAAAATGTCCATGTTGATGTAGCTAACAGTCTAATTGGTGGAACTAACTTAAATGCCCAAGATATACAGCAATTATTATCCCAGGCACGTTTTGATTCAGAAATATTAAATGATAATGAATTAAAAGTTTATATTCCTTCTTACAGAATAGATATTCTTCATGAAGTTGATATTGTTGAAAATATTGCAGTACAATACAGAATTAATGATGTTGAAGCTAAATTACCGGACATTTCAACAATAGCTTACGAACATGACTGGTTTAAATCAGAATCTATTATGAGAGAAGTTATGATTGGTTTAGGCTTCCAGGAAATTATGAGTTTAATGCTTACTAATGAAGATGCTCACTTTACTAAAATGAAACAAGAAGAAATTGATCATGTTCAAGTAGCTAGACCAATTACAATAGATAGAACTATGATTCGCACTAGCTTAATTAACAGTTTAATGGAGTTTTTAGAAGATAATAAACACGAAGACTTACCGCAAAAAATATTTGAAATTGGTGATGTTTTATACATGGACGAAACACAAGAAACTAAAGTAAGAGCTTCTAAAAAATTAGCTGGATTAATTTGTCATTCAAGTGCAAACTTTACTGAAATTAAATCTGTTGTAACCAGTTTACTTCAAAACTTAGGTTATTCTATGGAAATTAGTGATAGTGACAATCCTAGTTTCATAGCTGGAAGGGTAAGTGATGTAACAGGAAATTCAGCTAATGGAGATGTATCCGGATTCTTTGGTGAATTCTCACCAGAAGTAATTACTAATTTTACTCTTGATTATCCTGTAATTGGATTTGAAATTGAATTTAACCCTAAAGATTAATTCAATTTCTAAATTAATATTACTTTATTCTTGTTATTCCTTTTATTTTATCAGAAATTCTATTAAAAAATTGAATCTAAAAAATATTGGGGAAATTATCTCCTATTCAATGCCTCTTTTTTAATTGTACGGAATCTGTTTTATCAGGCATACTAACAAGCCCTGCTAAATCATTCAATGGTTCTTTTGTATTTACTATACCCTTTAATCTATCTTTATTTGCTTCTTCTTTAAACAAAATTTCAAGTTCTTTATCTTGATAACTCACCATTAATACCACAACTTTTTCATTTGAACATCTATTTCAGAGTAATTTACTTTTGGATAATCTTGAGAAGAATTATTATGTGAAATACTTTGTGAATCTTCACTATTTTGTGTTGTCTGCTCAATAGCTACCCATGCACCTGCAATAGCTATAATAACAATTAAAAATAATGTCCATTTATTCATAGCTATTCTCCAATTAAAGTTATATTAATTGTCCTATTATGTCTTGGACCATCTAATTCTATGAAAAATACTGATTGCCAAGTTCCTAAATTTAATTTATTATTAAGAATTGGAACAGACTCACTAGAGGATAATAAAAATGATTTTAAATGTGATTTTGCATTATTATCAATATTATCATGTTTATAGCTAAATTTATCCTGGATTATATTAGCTAACATAAACTCTAAATCATCAAGCAGGCCTTTTTCATTTTCATTTACACAAATAGCTGAAGTAGAATGCTTAGAAAATATATTTACAACACCATTATTAATTTTAGAATTAGCTATTAGCTTATTGATTTTTGATGTTATATCAATAATTTCAAAATTTTTATTTGTATCTAAATTAATTTCAAAATTTTCAACTGTCATTATGAAATTATTATATAAAACTAGTATTTAAAAATTAAAAAAAAGAAAAATGAAAAAAATGTTTATCACATTTTGTTTTTACGTTTATATCCTACTACAAATAGAATCAATAATGCAATTACTGCAAGGATAATGACTCCTGAGCTATTTTGAATTGTTTTAGCTATTTTATTTGGAGATACAAGCTCATAAGATTTTCCTTCTTCTGATGAACCATCATCACTTGGAGAATCACTACTACTTGAAGATTTTGCTGAACTTTGATCACCGTTAGCTATTTCATCATTTCCGCTTAAAGAATCATATTTTTGGTAATAATCAGAACTATTTGTTCCAAGATACTGTGAAAATTCATTAGACTTTATAACATTTGCAAGGCCACTATTATCAGAATTACTTGAACCCTCACTAATTACTGAAGAATTAGTATTTCCACTAGAAGCATTTCCTGTTGAACCAGAATTATCTCCAGTAGCACCACCAGTGTTATCACCACTAGTATCAGATGTTTTATCACCATCAGAACCAGAGCTATCTCCACCAGTAGAATCTTGACTGCCAGTGTTATCCTTTTTATTATAAGAAGTTATAGTCTGTTTTATTTTTTTAACTTCTTGATTATGTTCTCCACCAACTTGAATTTCCACTTGATGGTCAACATTAGAATCTGCTTTAATTTCTGCCTTACCATTTTCTAAAGTAGCAGTATACATATAGTATTATTGTAAATAACACAGTTGTTAACGCCGTAAATCATGGTATTGATGTAAGACATTCAACCGGACCAAATGCAACTGTATTTAATAACACAGTAATTGGTGCAAAAGAAGGAATTTACCTTATGCACTCCCAAAAACATACAGTATACAATAATACAATTATTAACTGTTCTTTAAGCTCCATAACTGCTTATGGTTCAGGTAATGAAGCAATATTCAACAATACATTAACTGGAAGCAGAATCGGAATTATTGTTGGCAAAGGCTACTATAATGTAACCATTGGCAATAACAACTACAACTTAGATAAATTACCTTATCCACCAACATTCCAATACTACCTTGTTCAAGCAGATAGTAAATACCAAAATGCTACAAATGCTGAAGGAACTTACTACGACTCTGCAAAACAACCAAAAGCTGTCATTATTGTTGATGATGTTACAATGTATTATAAAAATGAAACTAAATTACATGTCATTTTAAAAGACAATAACGGATATAATTTAGCTAATACCAACATTACAATTACTCTTAATGGTGTTCCTTACACTAGGACCACTAATGATAATGGTGTTGTTGATATGAGTATTAATTTAGTAGCTGGAGAATACACTGCAACAGTATCATATGCAGGAAATGCAACAATTGGTGCAAACTCTGCAGATGCTAAAGTTACTGTTTTATCCACTATAAGTGGTAATAACATAACTAAAATGTATATGAATGGCACTCAATTCTTTGCTACATTTGTAGATGGTTAAGGAAACTTATTAGCTAATACCAATGTTACATTTAACATAAACGGTGTTTACTACACACGTCCAACTAATGAAAATGGTACTGCAAAATTAATTATTAACTTAAGACCAAATAATTATATTTTAACTGCGATTAATCCAATTAATAATGAATCTAAAGGTTTCAGCATTGTTGTAAAATCCTTAATTGAAGCTAGTGATTTAACTAAATACTTCAAAAATGCTTCTAAATTCGAAGCAACTGTTTATGAACAAAATGGTTCCTTAGCAGTTAATAAAACTGTAACATTTAACATAAATGGAGTATTCTACAAACGTAATACTACTGAAAACGGAGTAGTAAGTTTAAATATCAATTTAAGACCTGGAAATTACACTATTACAACAATGTATGATGGATTAGCTGTTGGTAATAATGTTAATGTTCTACCAACTCTCGTAACCAGTAATCTCACTATGAAATACGACGATGGTAGTAAATTTACTGCACAAACATTAGATGGTCAAGGAAACCCTATGACTCATCAAAATGTAACATTTAATGTAAATGGAGTGTTCTATCCTAAAACTACTAGTGATGATGGAGTAGCTAGTTTAAATATTCATTTAATGTCTGGTGAATATATCATTACATCCAAGTGGAATGATTTCCAAACTGGAAACACAATAAAAATAGCTTAAAAAGAGGTTAAAAACCTCTAATTTTTTCTTTTTTTAAAAATTAGTAATTATTTCTTTTAGAATATGCAACATAAACTATGAATATTCCTATTAAAAGAAGAACAATTTGTGGAAATATTGCAAATAAAACGACTGGAATCAATTTTAATTCTGCTAAAATCCATAAAATAGCATAAATTATAATTAAAGCTCCAATAAGCATAGCTATTTTATTAGCCATTTCTCTAAAATCGTATGGAATTCCTCCAGGTATTGGCATTATAACATCCTCATAATTCTTTTATACCTTCTGAAGTACCAATTATAACTTTATCAACCATTTGAGTAAAAATACCATTTTCAACAACACCTGCAATAGAATTTAAATCTATTTCTAAGTGCATTGGACTTTCTATTTTTTCAAATTTAGCATCAATGACAAAATTACCATTATCTGTTATAACTGGTCCATCTTTACGTTCACCCATTCTTATTTCGCATTTAGCACCCATATCTTCTAAAGTTTCTATAACAACACGAGATGCATCAGGAATTACTTCTACAGGTACTGGGAAGTTTCCAATTTCTTCAACATATTTAGATTCATCTACAATTACAATAAATTTTTTTGCAGAATAATCTACTATTTTTTCTTTAGTGTGAGCTGCTCCTCCGCCTTTAATAAGATTGAGATTTTTATCTACTTCATCTGCCCCGTCAACAGCTAAATCAATATTATGTTCTTCCAGAGTGGTAATTGGTATATTCCATTGTTTAGCTAATAATAATGATTGGAAAGAAGTAGGAATTCCCATAACATTTATTCCTTCATTAGCTATTCTTTTACCTACTGCTTCAATGAAATAATGAGTTGTAGAACCTGTTCCAAGCCCTAAAATATCTCCGTCTTTAACATAGCTAGCTGCATTATAACCTGCTTCTTTTTTAAGATTCATAATTAACATACTCCTTTTTTAAATAACAAAACCTAATGTTAATTTATTAAGTTTATAACCTTTTTTACATTCACCTTTATGTTTCCCATGATTTTTTAAAACAATGCATTTATCACCATCTACCAATCCTTCAGGGAAACAATAATCATAATATTCACAATCTTCCTCGCAATCAACAGATTCATATGAAAATGTAGACCCTTCAAAAATACTTTTTGAAGGAGAAAGTAAAGTTATATTAGACCTATCAACATCAACTGGAATAACTGTATTTTCAGCATGAATTGGGCATTTTTGTTCATTATCACGAACATCAACAATTTTATATTTACGGTTTTTCTCTAAAGAGTCTACACAGGATGCTTTAAATCTACAATTTTCGCATTCACTTGCAGGACCATAAAAAACAAACTCATTACCCTCTTTTGCTAAATCTTTACCAATTAATGTAATCATTCTATCACTCCAGTTTTTAAAGCTAGTTCATAAGCTGCATCTTCAGATATGCCATTATCTCCTAAAATTGTGTATCGCTCAGGCCTTATAGTATGTGCAATTGTTAATGCTCCAATAACCTTTTCATCACTAATACCTAATTCTTTAGCTGAGGTTGGAGCTCCAACTGCTTTTAAACTATCTCTAATAAATTTCCAGTCCCCACCATGTAAATACATCATCAATATAGTTCCAACACCACATTGTTCTCCATGTAGACAAGGATTATCTAAAATTTTATCTAATGCATGGGAAAATGTATGTTCTGATCCACTAGCTGGACGACTAGAACCTGCAATACTAATAGCCATTCCACTACTAAACAAAGTTTTTACAACAAGACGTGCACTTTCTTCCAAACCAGGTTTAATACTATCTACATTATCTGTAATCATTTTTGCAGACATTATAGATAATGATGCTGCAGATTCACTATATGATTCATTTTTTAAACGATGAGCTAATTGCCAATCTTTAATAGCTGTAAAATTTGAGATTAAATCAGCACATCCTGCAGACAATAATCTGAAAGGTGAATTTGCAATAATTTTACTATCTGCAATAACAGCTATTGGTGCATGGGCTTTAGCAGATGTTGAAGTTTTAGGATTTTTTATGGAAGCTAAAGGAGATACAATACCATCATGTGAAGCAGTAGTTGGCATTGAAACAAAAAATACATTATTATCATAAGAAGCTAATTTAGCTACATCAATAACTTTTCCACCACCAACACCTAAAACAGTAGTATTATCAGTAATCAAATCACTAACTTCGTCTACTGAATCATAAGATACTTTTTCAACAGTTTTAACATCTACTTCGATATCTTTATCTTCAAGACTTTGAATAGCATATTTTGCTGCGATATCATAAGTATTTGGACCTGTTAGAACTAAAACTTTATTATCTAAATGTAAATCATTACAAATTTCACCAGTTTCATGTATAACATCCGGCCCAATGTAAACTTCACGAGGCATTTGTATTTTTCTAGCTATCATAATATCTCCCAAACATATTATACATTTGTATATTTTTAATTAGTAGTTATAAATAACTTATCATTTAGGTTAGAATAGATTTAATAGGCATTAACAACTGATATATAATTATTATAAAAATTTAATTAAGGTGATATGGTGGAAAATTTTAGTGAATGGTTTCATGACATATTAGAAGAAGCTAACATAACTGATTCAAGATATCCTATTAAAGGAATGGCTGTATGGATGCCATACGGATTCCAAATAAGAAAATACACAACTAATTTAGTAAAAGAAATATATGACCGTGATCATGAAGAAGTTTTATTCCCTCTTCTTGTTCCACAAACAGAACTAGCTAAAGAAGGTTTACATGTAAAAGGATTTGAAGATGAAGTTTATTGGGTTACTCATGGTGGTAACACAGAATTAAACGAAAAATTAGCACTAAGACCAACTAGTGAAACCGCTATTTATCCAATGTATGCACTATGGATTAGATCACATATTGATTTACCTTTAAAATATTATCAAATCGTAAATACATTTAGATATGAAACAAAACATACAAGACCACTTATTCGTGTTCGTGAGATTACTACTTTTAAAGAAGCTCACACTGCTCATGCAACCAGCGAAGAAGCAGATATTCAAGTTCAAGAACATATTGCAAAATATAAGGAAATTTTTGACACATTAGGCATTCCATATACTTTAACTAAAAGGCCAGAATGGGATAAATTCCCTGGTGCAGATTACACAATGGCTTTTGATGCAATCATGCCTGATGGAAAAACCTTACAAATTGGTACTATCCATAATTTAGGCCAAACTTTTGCAAAAACATTTGATATAACCTTTGAAGATAAAGATGGGGAACATAAACTTGTTTATCAAACTTGTGCAGGTTTATCTGATAGAGTAATAGCTTCTGCAATTGGAGTTCATGGAGATGAAAAAGGGTTACGTCTTCCACCGGAAATTTCACCAAAACAAATAACAATTATTCCTATTTTATTTAAAAAAGGAAAAGAAGAAGTTTTAGCTAAATGTGAGGAACTTAAAAAAGAATTTGAAAGTGCAGGACTACGTGTAAATATTGATACCAGAGATATTAGACCTGGTAAAAAGTTCTATGACTGGGAATTAAAAGGAACTCCAATAAAACTTGAATTAGGTCCTAGAGATTTAGAAAACAACAAAACAATAGCTATGCGCAGAGACCAGCTGGAAAAAATTGAGCTTGATTTAGATGAAAATCTCACAAGTAATGTAATTAAGTTAATTGATGAATTAAATGAAAATCTAGCTAAAAGTGCAAAAGAATTCCACGAAGAACATATTAAATTTGCATCAGATATTGATGAAGTTAAAGAACTAATTGAAGCAGGTAATGTTGTAGCAGTTAATTGGTGTGGAGATACTGATTGCGGACAAAAAATAGAAGAAATCACTGGTTATTCTGTTTTAGGTATTTATGAAGAACTTGAAGGGGAATCTAAAAAATGTATAATTGGTGATGAAGATGCAAAATATGTTGCATTAATAGCTAAAACTTACTAGAGATGAGAATATGGATGACATTTATGGAATAATACCAGTCAGCAAATTTAAAGAATGTAAAACAAGATTATCCCCATTTTTAAGTGAAAATGAAAGAGAAAATCTCTTAAAAGTTATGCTTAAAGATGTTACAGATACTTTAAGGAAATATACTGATAAAATAATTATTATTAGTGCTGATGAAGATGTCCTAGATTATGCTAAAAGCTTGAATTTAAGTATATTAAAAGAAAATGATAATTCAAATTTAAATAAAGCTTTGAAACAGGCTATGGAATATTGTAAAGGTAAAACTAAAAAAGTAATTATAATGCCATCTGATATTCCGCTTATTGGAAAAACTAATCTTAAAATGGTAATTGATTCAAGTAAACAGCTGGATTTCATTATTATTCCTTCAAAAGGTGGGGGAACAAACACTATAATTATGAAACCACTAGCTATTAGAACTAAATTTGGAGATTTCAGCTATAAAGAACATGTAAATGCTGCTGATAGGAAAAATTTAAATCCTCAAGTTCATGATTCATTATTTATGGCTTTGGATGTTAATACAACTGAAGATTTAGGAGAAATAATGGTCCATGGTGAAAATACTGAAACTAGACGTTATTTAAAAGAATTAAAAATAAATGTTGAGTCAGTCCATGGCAGTGAACGTTTAAGAGTTACAAGAGGCAATTAAATGATTGTAATGTCAATAGCTGGAGTAGATCCTTCTGGAGGAGCTGGCATTTTTGCAGATATTAAAACATTTCAGGCACTTGGTGTTTATGGAACTGGAATTGTAACTGCACTTACTGCCCAAAATCCTCAGAAAATGTTTTCTCTAAAAGCTATTGAAAGTAGCTATGTTAAAGAGGAAATTGATGCTGTCCTAGAT
>CAVDAS010000072.1:0-10166 GCA_963606955.1 Bacteroidaceae bacterium | reverse complement strand
CATTCCTTCTTTTAAATCCTTAATTTCTATTAATTTATTTAGATTTAGCTTTAAGAACAAAGATATTGAAGTTATATTAAAAAATGAAAATAATATATCTTTATTTGAGTTAGCTATTGTATTTTTTAAAACTAAATAACTAGTAAAAACAAATAAAAAAGGAAATGCAACCAAAATACTGTTTATAATTACTGTAAATGAAAATGGGTAAATTGACATCTGAGGGTAAATATTTAAAAAATTAATATTCAAACCAAATGGTATAACAGTAGCAATAGCTGTAAGTAATTTTACATCACCACCCCCCCAAATTTTTAATTTCCAAAATAGCAAAGTTACGATGTAAGTTACAAGCATTGAAATTATTGAGCATAAAATGTATTTAATGTTATTAGAAAAAATTGATAAAATCAAGTTAGAAATTAATCCAAAAACAAGAAGAAATAAATTTAACTTATTAGATATAATTCCTGTTTTAACATCAAAAATTGTAGCCAAACAACAAAATAAAGATGTAACTATAATTTGAACTAAAAATATAATACTAAAATCCATAATTTTAGTATAAACAAAGAAATATATTAATTAGCTAGAAAATAAGAGTGTAAAATTGTTTTTAAAATGAAAAAATGAAGAGAATCAGTTTTTAGAAAACTCATGAATAGCTTCTAAAAATGATTTAAATAATGGGTGTGGCCTATTTGGTCTTGATTTAAATTCAGGATGGAACTGACAACCAATAGCCCATGGATGATTTGGTAATTCAACAATTTCAACTAAAAAGTCATCAGGACTTACTCCAGAAATAATTAAACCTTTATCTTCCAAATCCTTCCTGTAATCATTGTTAAATTCGTATCTGTGCCTATGACGTTCTGCAATATCTTGAGTATTGTAAGCTTCATATGTTTTAGTTCCTTTAACAAGTTTACAATCATAAGATCCTAAACGCATAGTTCCTCCCATGTTTTTAACTTTTTTCTGTTCTTCCATCATATCTATAACTGGATAAGGATTTTCAACATCAAATTCTGAACTGTTAGCCTCTGGATATCCGTTACGTCTTGCAAATTGAGTTACAATAGAATGCATTCCTAAACAAATACCGAATAATGGGACATTATGTTCAATAGCATAATCAACAGCATCAAGTTTACCTTCAAAACCTCTTTCTCCAAATCCTCCAGGAATAAGAATACCATTAAGTTTGCTCATGACTTCCTCATCTAAATTTTCAACATCAGAACTAATGTAGATAATATTAGCTTTTACTCCAACATCAGCTGCAGCATGTTGTAAGGATTCTCTAATACTAATATAAGCATCTTCAAGCTCAACATATTTACCAACAATTCCAATATTTACAATAGGACTTTCAATTTTAAGGGAATCAACAATTTTGCGCCAATTATCAAGTTTTGAGGAATCTGGTTTAACATCTAAACCAATTCTATTAACTATTAATTCACCAATGTTATTTTCCTCTAAAACTAATGGTACTTCATAAATTGTACTTGCATCAGGAGTGTTTACAACAGCTTTTTGATCTACATCACAAAAATGAGCTATTTTTCCTTCTAAAGCATCATCAATAGGTTCCTGAGATCTACATACAATAACATCAGGATTAATACCCATACTTCTTAACTCTTTTGTAGAGTGTTGTGTTGGTTTAGTTTTAAATTCACCAGCTGCATTTAAGTATGGAATAAATGTAACATGGACAAACATGACATTATCATGACCTTCTTCATTTCTAAGCTGTCTTAAAGCTTCTAAGAAAGGTTGACTTTCAATATCTCCAACAGTACCACCTAATTCGATTAAAACAACATCATAATCTCCATTATCTGAGATTAATCTAATCATTTCTTTAATTTCATTAGTGATATGTGGAATAACTTGTACACAAGCTCCTAAGAATTTACCTTCCCTTTCTTTAGAAATAACAGATTTATAAACTTTACCAGTAGTAATGTTAGATAAACCCGGCAATTCAACATCTAAAAATCGTTCATAATGACCTAAATCTAAGTCGGTTTCCATTCCATCATTAGTTACAAAAACTTCACCATGTTGATAAGGGTTTAATGTTCCTGAATCCCAATTCAAATAAGGGTCTATTTTAATAGCAGCTACTTTTAAACCATAAGATCTTAAAATACGACCCATAGATGCAGAAGTAATTCCTTTTCCAATAGAACTAACTACCCCACCAGTTATAATAATATACTTTGTCAGAAAAATCCTCTCCATTTTATAAAAAATAATATAGTATATAATTTAGTTTTTCATGATATATAAAATATTTTAGTAAAAATTAGATTAAAGTGTGGTAGCTATACGGGGTGGTGTGATGTATAGCTACCATATTTTTCACCTAAAAGAACTTAAGCAGTTAGCCATTGGGTGGGTGGTGGAATGACTAACCACCATGAAAAAATTCTTCCAAATAAAAAATAGAAGAGAAAAACTCTTCCAACAATGAGATTTATAATACACATTATAAATACTTTACTCTCATAACATTGATTCCAAATCAACTTCTAATAAGCTTTTAACATTTTTAAGCTCATCAATAATTTTTATATGTTGAGTACAATTCTTTTCACACTCCCCACATTCAATACACATTGATGCAAAAGCGTTTTTCCTAGCTAAGTTGTCATAGTAGAAATAATATAAAAATTGAACCTCAATAGCTTGCTTAGCATCATTGTATAAGGCAAAGAACTTTGAAATTGGAATATTTGTAGGGCAAACATCTAAACAATAATCACATCCAGTACATGGAACAGCTATTGATTGTTTAATAATTTCAACAATATCATCAATAACATTTAATTCATTTTCAGTTAATGGATTGAAATTTGCCATATAACTTAAATTATCTTCTAATTGCTCCAAATTACTTACACCAGATAATACTGTTAAAACTCCATCCAGACTAGCTGCATACCTAATTCCCCAGGATGCTACAGATAAATCAGGATTGTGATTAGTTAATATTTCACTAGCTTCTTTAGGGATATTTACTAATGTTCCTCCTTTTAAAGGTTCCATTACAATAATGTCTTTATTATATTTTCTAGCTACTTCATAACACTTTCTTGCTTGGATTCCTTCATTATCCCAGTCAAGATAGTTTATTTGGAGCTGTACAAACTCTATTGACGGATGTTCTTTTAATATTTTATCAAGAGTCTCTGCATCATCGTGATATGAAATTCCAATATGTTTAACATCACCATTTTCTTTTAATTTTTCTATAAATTCAAAACAATTTAGTTTTGGAACAATACCATTATAGAAATTATTTGTAATATTATGAAGCATATAATAATCAAAATATTCTACTCCACACCTTTGTTTTTGCTCATTAAAAATATCTTCAAGAACATGGTCTTCTTTAAGCATGTATACCGGTAATTTATCAACTATTAAAACATCTTCTCTAGGATATCTCTCAACAACTGCTTTTCTAAGAGCTACTTCACTTAATCCTTCATGATAACCATATGCAGTATCAAAATAATTAAATCCTGCCTCAATATATTTATCTGCCATTTCAAAAACTTGCGGTAAGTCAATATCTTCGGGATTATCACTTGTGCACGGTAATCTCATTAATCCAAATCCGAATTTTTTCATAATATCATCTCTTTTTTATAATGGGAGCCATTCTATGAATTTTTTAATATAATCATTACAAAATTCCCATGTGTGTTCTCCTGGGCTGCATCTAAACTCCGCATCAATATTTTTTGATTTTAAATAATTATAATAATCTAAATTCTCACCATATAAAAAGTCATTATCTCCAACTGCCATGAATATCTTTGGGATTTCAATATTATTAGCTATCAAATCGTCAATTAAAAATTTAGGATCCATATCACTACCATCTACATTATCCAAATTCCCAAAACAAGATTTGAAAAATGATTTTGAAGATAGAAGTTCATCTGATTCTCCTAAATTATGTAGATTATCAGTTAAGAAAGCTCCAGATATTGATCCAATACATCCAAAAGTATTATGGTATTTTAATCCATTTCTAATAGCTCCATATCCACCCATTGAAAATCCTGCAAGATAAGTGTCTTCTTTTTTATGAGATAATGGGAAAATATTTCTTGTCATTTCAACAAGTTCACGACCTATAAATTCCCCATAGTATTTATGAGAACTTGGCTGGTCTA
This sequence comes from Bacteroidaceae bacterium, assembly GCA_963606955.1. Taxonomy (GTDB): domain Archaea; phylum Methanobacteriota; class Methanobacteria; order Methanobacteriales; family Methanobacteriaceae; genus Methanocatella. The sequence continues at coordinate 5,964 of CAVDAS010000072.1, read as the reverse complement.
CATAAAAGCTATTTTCTCCACTTGGCAGAACAACAGCAATATTATTGTCTTCTGCAAATTTTTGGATTGTTGTATTAGCTAGAAATATATCATCACTACCAAAAAGACCATGTAATAAGTATAAGGTTTTATATGGCTTTTCTACAATCTCTTCAGTTCCCTGCAAATAGTGTATGTTGTCTGCAGGTAAAATTACACTAATTGATGTTCTTCTCTGAAGTGACTTACACTTAATATCTCCTCTAAACAATACCATAATATCACAACTGTTGCAAACTACAACATAATTTTTAAATTTTTTAGTATATAAACTTATTTTAAATCAGAAAAATTAATAGCTAATTTACCACTAATAACAGCACCATTAGCTAATTTTTTAATATCATCTAAACTGTTTTTAAGTCCACTGCCCCCATGAGTACAAATAGCTATTATTTGCTTATTTGTAAAATCCCTACTTTTTAAAAAGCTAGCTACACCTAAAGGAATGCTTCCAAACCAATTTGGAAAACAGAGATAAATAGTATCAAATTTATCTATGTTTATCTTACCATCTAATTGCGGGTATTCTTGTGCTGTCCACTCTTTTTTAGCTACCTCTAAAAGCTCTTTATGATTTTTAGGGTAAGATTTTAAAGTTTTAATTTCAAAAATTTCACTATTAATTAATTCATGCAATTTAATAGCTACTTTTTTTGTATTGCCTTCAGCTGAAAAATATACAATTAAATTCATGTAATCACTCTATATTCCATCCATTTATTGCTAAAGTATCTGTAGAGGTATAAACCTGACCTTACAAACCAGTCAATAAACATAGCTACCCATGTTCCAAATACACCCATATTAAAGTTTATAGCTAAAACATAAGCCATACCTATTCTACAAGTAAACATTACTATTAGGCTTATTCTCATTACCCATCTTGCATCTCCGGCTCCCCTAAATAAGTTAGGCAGTGTAAATGCTATTGGCCAAATTAAAATTGCAAGAGTTCCATGCCAAATAATCAATTTAGCAGATAGGGCTGCAGTTTCAAAAGATAAATTATAAAGACCTAAAATATTCGGTAACAGAGCAAATATCAATCCATTAACAAGGATATGGCAAACTACTACTATTAAAATAATCTTTTTATTATAATATCTGGCTTGTTTATAGTCATTTGCCCCAACACATCTTGAAATTACTGCAGTCATTCCTAAATTAATTGCAAAACCAGGTAAAACTGAAAATAATCCGATTGCATAACCTACAGAGTTAGCTGCAATAGCCATAGTTCCAAAACTTGAAACTAAACTTAAAACTAATATACGGCCAAATTGGAATAATCCATTTTCAATACCATATGGAATACCTACACTTAATACATTTTTAAAGATTTTTAAATCGAATTTATGTTTTAAAGTTCGTTTAATATGCAATTTAAAGTTTTTATTTAATACAAAATACATTATAACAATTGCAGCAACTAATCTTGAAATTACAGTAGGAACAGCTACTCCTTCAACACCTAAACCTAAATAATAAATACCAATTGCATTACCTATAACATTTAAAATATCACAGATTACCATTATTTTCATAGGTCGGATTGCATCACCACTTGTTCTGTAAATTGCTGCACCTGCATTGTAAATAGCTATAAAAGGAATTGAAAAAGCCATAAACCAAAGGTAATCATTTGCATAATTCCACACATCAGCTTCGATTTGACCAAATAATATAGATATTAAAAATGATTTAGCTATTAAAACAACAATCATTAAAGCAACTGATAAAATTCCAGAAAACCATACAAGTTGACTAGATGCATTACGGGCTTTTTTTAGCTCATTATTTCCTAAATACTGACCGGCTACTACTGCTCCACCAGTAGCTAGTGCAGAAAATCCAAAAATTAATAGCTGCATTAAAAAATCAACCAGTGAAACACCAGAAATTGCTGCTTCACCTAGAGATGCAACCATTACAGAATCTGCAAATCCTACAAAAAATTCTAAAGCCTGTTCAATAACCAGTGGTAAAAATAGGGCAAATAGTGCTTTATTTGAAAATAAATAATTATCAGGAGTTTTAATAAATGTTTTTAATGAACCCATATTTTGCTGCACCTTTAAAAAAAGATAATTGTTGTGAGAATTTATAAATTTTCTAATATATAATTGTTGCGATAAACAACATTATCTAATAAAATTAGTAGCTATCCTTTCTTCAGATTCATCTGGTTTTAAACCTGAATCCAATCCTGCTTTAATACATTTTAAAAAGAAAGCCATGTTACGGCCTAACTGCCTCATAACAAATAAACCTTCCTCATCTTTTTTAACTTCTTCAGGAGTATTTCCATGGACTGCATTCCAGTAAGTTGAAGATATGATAGGCATTTGAGAGATTGTAGCATATTTATTTAACTGGTCAAAAGTTGCAGTTGTACCTGATCTTCTTGCAGATGAAATAGCTGCAGCTGGTTTGAATTTAAATGCTTCATTATCCATATTTGAATAAAATGCCCTATCTAAAAAGGAAGTAATAGCTCCGGTAGCTCCGGCATAATGTACAGGACTTCCAAAAATAAATCCGTCAGCATCATATGCTTTTTTAACAAATTCATTAACAGTATCTTTATTAAAGGTACATTCACCAAGTTGTGCACACTTATTACATCCAGTACATCCAATAATTGGCTTTGAACCTATCCAAAATATTTCTGTTTCAATATCTGCCTGATTTAATGTTTTTTGAATCTCGCATAAAGCTGTATAAGTACAGCCTTCCTTATGAGGACTACCGTTAACTAATATTACTTTCATTATCTTTCCCTCTAAAAATCATCATTAATAAGTCTGGAGATTAATTTATATCCTTCTTTTTTAGCTAAACTACCTTTTAATACAGCTTCTTCATCAAATGATTCACACTCATCACCTTTTTTTTGAGAAGAATATATTATTAAAGGCACATCATCTCTTGTATGAGTTCCAACTGAAACTGGAGTTGGATGATCAGGTAAAATAGCTGCCTTAAAATCCTGGCCTTCTAAGCTATCTAAAACTGGACCTACAATATGTTTATCAATTTGCTCGATAGCTTTGACTTTTTCAGCAGTATCAGCAGCATGACCTGCTTCATCAGGAGCCTCTACGTGAATAAATAATACATCATGGTCTTTTAAACCGTCAATTGCATATTTTCCTTTAGCCTCATAGTCTGTATCAAAGTATCCTGTAGCTCCAGGCACATCAATAATATCAAAACCTGCAAAAACACCGATTCCTTTTAATAAATCAACACCAGTAATTACTGCTGCATCCAGGCCATAGACTTCTTTAAAATTAGGTAAACTTGGAGTTACACCTTGACCCCATAACCATACCATATTTGCTGGCTTTTTACCGCTAGCTATTCTTTTTTTATTAACTTCATGGTTATCTAAGACTTCTCTAGATTCCCACATAATTTGTTTAATAAAACTTGGCAATTTTTCATCCCATTTATCACCGGAAGTATTTTCCTCTAAATCCTCACCTGCAATATCATGAGGAGGCATGGTTTCTAAACTAGCTAATAATTCAGCTTCTTCTAAGCTATCACATGAATAGACAAATAAATGTCTGTAACTAACTCCTGGGTAAAATTTACCTTTAAAGTCATCATATTCTTCACCAAAATAATCATTTAAAGCATTCATTAAAATTTCAGCTTCATCAGAAGTAATATGACCTGCATTAAAATCATCCATATGATTGTCTTTTTGAGTTATAGTATTACATCTAAATATTACATCTTTATCAGTAGTTTCAATACCCATACTGCCTGCTTCTAGTGGTCCGCGACCAGTATAGTAATTTGCAGGGTTGAAACCAAAAATACTCATATTAGCTACATCAGAACCTGGAGTGTAAGCCTCAGGAACATTGTTAGTTAAACCTCCAAAACCAGCTTTAGCCATTTTATCAATATTTGGAGTATTAGCTGCCATTAAAGGAGTCATACCATCTAATTCATCGATTGGATAGTCACTTGAACCATCAGGAATAAAAATTACATATTTCATATTAATCACAAAAAAAAGTAAAAAAGAAAATTAGTATTTAACTTTTAAAATACTAATTAAGTCAGTCAACATCGCAGAAGCAGTTTCAAGAGATCCTGCTCCAAGTCCAATAACACTAACATCACCAGCAAGGTCTGTGCGAACAGTAGCCATGTTTAAAGTTCCGCTTAAATCATATGCACTACCTTTTTTAACTAAACGTGGTGATACCTGTAATTTATCTTTAGAAACTTCAGCTATTAATTTAATTAAATAACCTTCTTTTCTAGCTAAATCCATAGCTTGTGAAGTGATATTTGAAATACCTTCAACTTCAACATCATCGTAAGTAGCATCGATTCCTAAAAGTGAATTAGCTAATATTACAGTTTTACAAGCAGCATCAATACCTTCAACATCTTGAGTTGGGTCTGTTTCAGCTATTCCTAACTCTTGAGATTCTTTTAAGGTTATATCATAGGAGGATCCTTCTGATGCCATTCTTGATAAAATATAATTGGTAGTACCATTTAATATTCCTATAATTGATTTGATTCCACAAGATGATAGTGTTTCTTTTGTGAAATTAATAATAGGCATTGCTCCACCAACACTAGCTTCATATTTAAATTCAACATTATTTTTTTCAGCTTCAGATACAACTTCTTTGAATTTTAAAGCTAAGTGCCCTTTATTTGATGTTACAACATCTTTTCCATCTTTAAATGCTTTTAAAGTTAAAGATAAAGCAGGTTCAGCATCAACTATATTAGTTGGAGTTGCTTCCATTAAACAGTCATAATCTAGAGCATCTAAAACATCTACTCCTGAAATAATACTGCCATATTCAGGATAGTTAGATAATTTTCCAGATTCAATTTTAGTATTTACAAGTAATTCTTCATCTAAACCATCTGCGCAAATTGCAGAAGATGAAGAATCAGCAGCAGCTACTATTTTTAATTCTACATCAAATTTTTCTTTAATCATGTCTTTTTTTAATGAGATTGCCTTAGCCACACCTTGGCCAACTGCACCAAATCCCATTACTATGATTTTACATTCTTTCATATTCATCCCTAAACTTCATTAATCATAAGTAAATCTTTTTCTGCAGCTATTTTAGAAATCTTATCAAAAACAAATTCTTTTTTTCCAAAGTCTGTTTCAATATTAATTAAAGCAGAAGATTTAGATTCCCCATCTAATTTAATATCAAATCCAACTACATAAACACCATTTAAAGAGTTAATTTTATCCATAGTGTCTCTAATATCATTATCAACAATATGACCAATTAAAATAGTGCTAACTACTTCTTTTTTAACAACTCCATCCATTTCAATAATGGAAACTCCTAATTCATGGAATCTTTCAATTACCCTATCAAGGCTGTCACGTTCACCTTCTAAAGTAAGTTGAACTGGAATCATTCCTTTTTCATTTTTAGAATCTCTTTTATGGATTACAGTAACAAGGTTTGCACCAAGGCCACTGATTGGATCCAAAACAGAAACAAGTTGTCCTGGAACATCCATAAGTTCTAAAACTAAATCCATTTTCATAAAAAAATTCCCCTAATTAACCCATTCAGCTCTTTTAACAACAAGTTTACCTTCTTTATCAATATGAGCATTTCTTAATATTTTTTCAGGATGTTTCTCATGAGATTTATCTTCACGAGTAAGATTTAAATTATCAGTAATATACCAAGTTTCTTCAAGGTCTGGAATATCCTCTAAAATTTTTGAAAATTTGTTTAAAATATTTTCTGCATCTTTTTTAATTTCCATAAATAAATCTCCTATGATTATTCAATAATAATAAAAATAATTTTGTTTTTTAATATTAATAAATGTTTATTAAAACACAGCAATGCCGTAAACTTTAGATAATATTTTTCTTATTTTTCATATTTTTTAATAATT
>CAVDAS010000071.1:0-10263 GCA_963606955.1 Bacteroidaceae bacterium | reverse complement strand
ACTACAAATCAAAAAATCAAAGCAACATCATGACAATTTTGGACAGTGCCATTATTTGAATTGAAAATATTTCATCTCCCCAAACTCCAATTTTTGTAAATGCTATATATGTTGTTATTCCAAGAAATAAACAACTAACAATAAATAATAAAATTCCAATTTTATCATCATTTTTTGAAATGTTCATTAACTACCAACCCAATAATTATTTTTAATTTCAAAGAGAAAATATTCAAATTTGAACTATAAAAAGTTAAAAAATATAAAAAAGAAAGATTAGAAATCTATTGATTGATCAGGTTCTACTAAATGACCATTCCAAGCTTTTAAGGTAGTCCATTCTTCAAAAGGACCTGCCCAAAATAAATCATTGAAAGATAAACCTAAAGGTAAAAATATTGCACAACATGCATAAAGACTACCTGTATTAATTTCTTTTTCAGCAATTTCAATTTGACGACCGTTTAATCCAATAGTTAACCAGCCATTATTATCAAAGTTTTGATTATCACCAAATTGGGTTCTTAATACTTTAGTTAAAGCAGATCTAATTTGTGATGTTTCTATATTTCTTGGCAATATTCTAAATAATGAAGCTTGAGCTAATAAATGGAAAACACCAGTACGATAAGCCATTGATTGACCTAAAAGAGGATAAGTACCATCAGGAGAAATCATACGTTCTAATTGAGCAGCATATCTACTGGACCTCATTAATTGAACATCTAATAATTCCCCTTCCTCAATACCGTATTTTCTCATTACTTTTAAAATATCATTAAGCATCGGATGAATAAAAATACTATTATAATAATTTACATCAAATTCAGGACCATCAGCGTATATAGCATCTCCAAGATACCAGTCATCTCTAAATTTACGAACACCATAAGTTAAACGTTCTTTATCACATTCACCAGTAAATTCTAAAAGAGTAGCTTCAATCATAGAAGTAAATAACAACCAGTGATTTTCAAATGGTGCGATAATCCTTGTATTTTTAAGTTCGTAAATAACTCTAGCTTGAACATCCATTGGCAAATTATTCCAAATTTGGGTTTTAGACCTAAGTAAACCTTGAGCAAATAAAGCCATACTCATTAAAGATTGTTTAGGTTCTGTGAAAAGAATATAATCATCACTATTAGGATTTACTGCATTATTAATAGCTTTCAAAGTCAATACAATGTATTTTTCACGAATCCTACCTTCTTCAGACCCGTCAGGCCCTAATTCTAACCATGGTGCAATTCCATTAAAAACATTGGCAAAAGCCTCAAGATGAGCAAATTTATTGCTTTCTGAACTAAATGCTTCGAGAGCCATATTTTTCTTAAGTGAATCCCTTTTAAGACTATTTAAGACTGGAAATGCAATCTTTTGTAAGGTTTCTACCCAAAAAATTCTATCCTCCCAGACAGGAGGTTGTTCTTCAATAACCGGATTATTATTTTTTTTGAATCGTCCAAAGAATGAGTTACTCATGAACAGTATTATATTAAAGCTAATATTTAAAGTTTTAATTAATAACAAAATAAACAAAATAAGTAGTTTCTTTGATTTTTTTAAAATAAAATACAACCTATCTAAAAAGAACTATATTTTAGTTAAATAATATCCTCCATTACAGAAAATATAACTAATTTATTGTGAAGTCAATTTTTATATTATTTTTTAAATTATTACTAAATGAATTTTTCATCATTTTAACCTTATTTTTTTCAACACAGAAATCTAATACTTTTTTGCAGGATTCTACAGTTAATCTAAAATAGTTTATATACTACAATTATCTAAATATTTATCATAATTTATGTGAGGTTTAAAAATATGCCGAAAACTATGTCTGAAAAAATATTGGCTAGAGCAGCTGGTAAGGACGAAGTTGAGGCTGGAGATATTGTTATCGCTAATATTGATGTTGCAATGACACATGATTTAACCGGACCTCTTTCAGTACAATCTTTTGAGAAAATTGGTGCTACTAAAGTCTGGGACCCGTCAAAAATTGTAATACCATTCGATCATCAAGTTCCAGCTGATTCTATCGACTCAGCTAATAATCATATTATAATGAGAAACTTTGTTAAACAACAGAAAATTGAGAACTTTTATGATGTTAATGCAGGAGTCTGCCATCAAATTCTTCCAGAATTGGGGCATGTTGTTCCAGGAGAAGTTATTGTAGGTGCAGATTCACATACTTGTACTCATGGAGCTTTAGGTGCTTTTTCAACAGGAATTGGTTCTACAGATATGGCTATGGTATTTGCAGAAGGTAATTTATGGTTTAAAGTACCTGAAACCAACAGGTTTGAAATTACAGGTGAGCTAAAAGATAATGTTTATGCTAAAGATGTTATTTTAAATATTATCGGCCAGATAGGTGCTGACGGTTCAACATACAAAGCTTGTGAATTTGCTGGTGAAACTGTATCCGATATGAGCATTTCTGATAGAATGGTTTTAACAAATATGGCTATTGAAATGGGTGGAAAAACCGGTTTAGTAGAAGTAGATAAAAAAACCATTGATTATGTGGAAAGCCGTTCTAATAAACCATATAAAGTATTTAAAACTGATTTAGATGCACCATCACTTAATATTATTGATATTGATGTAAGTGATTTAGAACCACAAGTAGCTTGTCCTCACCATGTAGATAATGTAAAACCAGTTAGTGAAGTAGACCAGGAAATTGACCAAGTATTCCTTGGATCTTGTACTAATGGTAGACTTAGCGACTTAAGAGACGCTGCTAAAATATTAAAAGGCAAACAGATAGCTAAAGGCACTAGAATGTTAGTTATTCCAGCATCTAAAGAAATTTATTCTAAAGCACTTGATGAAGGACTACTTAAAATATTTGTTGATGCTGGAGCTCTTGTATCTGCACCATGTTGCGGTCCTTGTCTTGGAGGACACACCGGAATTATAGGACCTGAAGAAGTAAGTCTTTCTACATCTAACAGAAACTTTAAAGGCAGACAAGGAAGTCCAGATGGAAAAGTTTACCTATCTTCTGCTGCAGTAGCTGCTGCTTCAGCTATTGAAGGAAAAATTGTTGTACCGGAGTGATACTATGAAAGGAACTGTTTGGAAATTCGGAGACGATATTGATACTGATATTATCCTTCCTGGAAGATATTTAATTTATACAGATGAAAAAAGATTATCCCAACACTGTATGGAAGGATTAGATGACTCTTTTAATGAAAAATGTAAAAAAGGAGATTTTATTGTAGCTGGTAAAAACTTTGGCTGCGGATCTTCTAGAGAACATGCTCCAATAGCTCTAAAAGGTGTTGGAGTAGCTAGTGTAATAGCTGAATCATTTGCAAGAATCTTTTATAGAAATGCTACAAACGTTGGAGTTCCTCTTCTTGAAGCCCCAGGTATAACTAAACTTGTGGAAAATGGAGAAGAAATCGAAGTAGATATGGACAAAGGAATTATAACTTCTGAAAATGGAGAAACAATTACATTTAAAAAATTACCTCCATTTATGTTAGAAATATTAGAACAAGGTGGTTTAATTGAGTACCTCAAACAAAAAAGACAATAAATATCAAATAGCTGTTATTCCTGGTGACGGAATAGGCAGTGAAGTTATGGAAGCAACAATTAGTGTTTTAGATGAATTAAATCTTGATTTTGATTATAAATACGGCCTAGCTGGTGATGAATGCAACGAGAAACATGGAACTCCACTTCCTCAAGAAACTCTTGATTTAGTAAGAAATTCTGATGCATGTTTATTTGGAGCTGCTGGAGAAACTGCAGCTGATGTTATTGTAAAAATCCGTCAAGAAATGAAAATGTTTGCTAATTTAAGGCCTGTTAAATCATATCCTAACACTAATGCATTATTTGAAAATATTGACTTTATGATTGTAAGGGAAAACACAGAAGGATTATATATTGCAGACCAAGAAGAAGAAACCGAAGAAGGAGCAATAGCTAAACGTATTATTACAAGAGAAGCAGAAGAACGTATTATTGATTATGCTTTCCAATATGCAAAGGATAATAATAAAACCAAAGTCACAGGAGTTCATAAAGCTAATGTTCTTAAAAAAAGTGACGGATTATTTAAAGAAATATTCTATGAAGTAGCTAAAAATTATCCGGATATTGAAACTGAAGACTTCTATGTTGATGCAACAGCAATGTATCTTATAACACAACCTCAAGAGTTCCAAGTTATTGTAACTACTAATTTATTTGGAGATATTTTATCTGATGAAGGTGCAGGTCTTGTTGGCGGACTTGGTTTAATCCCATCAGCAAATATTGGAGCAGATGGTGCATTATTTGAACCTGTTCATGGATCAGCACCAGATATTGCAGGTCAGCAAAAAGCAAATCCAATAGCTATGATGCTCTCAGCAATTATGATGCTCAGATATCTTGGTGAAAACGAAGCTGCAGATAAATTCGATGCAGCTATTTTAAAAGTATTAAATGAAGGTAAAACCTTAACTGGTGATTTAGGCGGCAGTGCAACTACTATGGAAGTAGCTAATGCCATTAAAAATGCATTATAGGTGAATTTTATGATTGAAGGATCTGATTTAGAAAAAGGTATAAGTGCGATTATCCCTACATACAAAGGGGAAGCCTTTATTTCTAAATTATTAGATTCTTTAATTAACCAAACCCTTGATTTTAATCTTTTTGAAGCTATTTTTATTGTAAATGGTGAAAAAGACTCTACTCCAGATATTATTAAAAAATATCAAGAGGAAAATCCTCAAGTTAATATTATTTTAACTTATAGTGATTCGGGAGTTTGCAGAGCCCGTAATCACGGAATCAAACTTGCAACAAGAGAATATACTATTTTTATAGATGATGATGACTATATTAGCTATAATTACTTTGAAACATTATACCAATATGCTAAACCTAACAGGATAGTTATTGGAACATTTTTAGATGTTAATGAGGATACTGGTGAAATTCAAGAATCTTATTTATCAAAGCCACTTCTTGAAAGCTCAGGAATTAATACAAATCCTTTTTGCGATGAAATGCAGGGAATTTTAACTATTACTACTGATAAATTAATTCCAACAAAAAATGTTAAAAACTCTTCTTTTAACCCGGAACTTAAAAATGGTGTGGATATTTCTTATTATGCCAACTTTTATACAGATTATGACTTTGAATTCTATATTGTAGATAAACACGAGAAAGCTATTTATTACAGGTTATGGAGAGATAATTCAATATCCAGAAAGGCATTATCTTATGATTTTAACATAACTGACCGTTTAAAAGTAATTAATGATATAAATAAAGGATTAAAAAAAGCTAAAACACCTCCAATAGCTAGTTTTATTAAAAGTTTAACTGGCGGGCAGGTTGTTAAAATAAACCAATACTTAGAAAAATACCCAAATGATTATGAAAAAGTATTGGAAGATATTGCTAGCTATGACTTTGACTTTTTCCCATTTAAATATTTAAATGAGGATATCTCCAAATTAGATAATCCTAAAAGAGAACTAATAATATCTTATGCTTTTAGCCCAACAAATACTGCAACCAGCAATACAGTAGCTAAAAGAATTTTAACTGAAAAGAAAAATGTAGATGTTATTTGTGGAAGTCTAAACAATTTAGATAAAGATTACAGCCTTGAAAATATTGTTAATCAATTTTTAATAAATAAAATAGTAATTGACAGTGAGTTTTCCACTAGCTGGGAAAATATTAAAGACTTTGTAAATAAATCTATGGAAACTTTAGAAGTCTATGATAACATTTACAGTAGAGCTAACTTCGTTCATTCACATTTTCTAGCTATTGAATATAAATTAGCTCATCCTAACAGCTATTGGAGAGCAGAATTTTCAGATCCGTTAATCTGTGCTTTTGGAAAAGATAAATTAAGCCCGAGTATTGGAGATGAAGAATATATCTCAAGGATTAATGAAAAATTAAATCTGAATTTATCAGTTAATGATGATATAAACTGCATTTGTGAGTATTTAACCTTTTTACTGTGTGATGAGATAATATTTACAAATGAAAATCAGAAAGAAGTTATGATTAACACCAATCCTTATGATGTTAAAGATATTGTTAATAAAAAAGCTAAAATTAGCCCCCATCCAACATTGGACAGGAAATATTATTATGCATTTAAAACTAGCTATAATATAAATGATAATTACTTAAATCTTGCATATTTCGGAGATATTTACAGCAATAGACATTTTGAAGACTTTATAAATGCATTTGATAGCTTAAATGAAGATATAAAAGATAAAATTCGCTTACACATATTCACATCATCTATAACTCTATTCCAACAAGTATTAAGTTCTGAAATATATGAAAAAACTATTTTAAATCCTTCAGTTGATTATTTAGAATTTTTAAACCTTACAACAAAATTTGATGTTTTGCTTGTTGAAGACAGCCATAAAGGCAATTTTAAAATTAATCCATATCTTCCTTCAAAATTATCTGATTATAAAGGCAGTAACACTTCAATTTGGGGAGTTTGTGAAGCCGGAAGTATTATGGACAATTTAGAACTTGATTATAAATCTAAACTAAATAATACTGAATCTGGAAAACTAGCTATTGAAAATATTATAAAAGATAAGTTAAATATCAAAAATAATATTTTAAATAATGATATTAATCAAGAAGAATATTATCATCAAAGATTAACACAGCTAACCCAAAAAATATCCGAGTTAATTAATATAGCCCAGGAAGAGTTTAGAAAAGACAGTCAATATGAAAATAAAATCAATGAATTGAATTTAAAAGTTAAAGAATTGGAAAATATTAATTCCCAAATTTTAAATTCAAATAGCTGGAAGGCAACTGAAAAATTAAGACAGATTAAAAGAAAATTTAAATAATGATAAAAATCTTAAATTATAATATTATATAAGTGAGGAATAAAATATGAATATTGATAAAAAAAGAGCTGCAGCACTTTTTATCATTTTAATTATGGTATTAAGTGGGGTTGCAAGTTTTATACTTTTAGTAGTATAATTGGAGGATTTAAAAATGGCAAAATATAACATAGGCGCAGTAGTCGCAGAATTTAATTATGATATTACACAAATGATGTTAGGTTTAGCTAAAGAAGAAGCTAAATCTAGAGACTGTGAAATCACACAAGTAGTAATTGTTCCTGGAGTATTTGATATGGCATTAGCTATTAAAAAATTACTTGAAAAAGATGAAATTGATGCAGTAATTACTCTTGGAGCAGTAATTGAAGGAGCTACAGACCATGATCAAATTGTAGCACAACACGCATCCCGTAAAATAGCTGATTTATCATTAGAATATGAAAAACCAGTAGCTTTAGGAATTAGCGGACCGGGTATGACAAGATTAGATGCACATAAACGTGTAGATTATGGTAAAAGAGCTGTTGAAGCAGCTATTAAAATGTGCGATAGATTAAACGAAATTTAGATGATTACATGGAAATTCTAAAACCTGATCAGTTAAAAGAGAGATTTAATGACCCATGGGTTGCACCCTACCAAAAAGTATTAACTATGGTAGATGGAGATAAAGTTGAAATAGTTGAATACCATCCTTGTATCTCTGGGTCACACTGGTTAGTTCACCAATACAAAAATAACAGTGAATTAATTGATTATGCATACAGAGATGGAAATAAACATGTTTATTCATGCCATGTAGGTTGTGCTCCCCTTGATTTAAAAGCTAGTTTTAATGCAGCAGGAATTGATGAGATTGTTGTTGACGGTGATGAAGTCAAAGTAACTCATGCAGGCCTTGCTGGAGCTGGTGTAGGTGCTGGAATGTGTAGAGGAATGGGTGAAGGTGTTAAATACATTGAACTCATTGAAGAAGGAGGAGGTTCTAAAGCAGGGAAAGCTACAGTAGTTACTCCTAAACTTGAAAAAGTAGTTATTGGTGTTGATGATACCGATGTAAAAGACGCAGGTGCTACTTGGACAATGGCACATAATTTAGGTGTTGAACTTAAAAGTGAAGGCTTTGAATACTTAGACCACATTATTGTTCAGCTATACCCTCATAATCCTCATAAAACACAAAATTGTGTTTCAATTGCACTAACTTTTGCAGTACCTGAAAATAAAAAAGAAAAATTAATTAAAAGAACTATAGAAATTCTCAAAAGAGACACTTTATCTGATAAAACCGCAATTGCAGTTTTAGAAGGGTTAGAAATTCCTGATAAATTAAGACAGTATTCAATAGCTACTAAAACTGGAATGATGGATATTGAAACTGCCGAAAAAACAGCTGAAGAATTAGGTATTGATTTAATAGCTGTTACTGGAGAGCAAGGAAAAGTTGGTGCTCTCGCAGCTCTTGGACTTTATAATGATGTTGAAGAAGCTGTAAAAGTTTATGACAAATCATAAACTTCTTTTTTTTACTTTTATAAATCAAGATTGATGAAAAATCCTTGATTGCTGTTAGTTATGTGTTTTACTGAATTAGAATTACTTTCTTCAAATTTAACTTCAATTACATGATTTTCATAATAGAATGTTTGAGTATTATTTGTAAATGAAGCATTTTGATAATTAATAGTTCCTATTTTTTCTTGGTTAAAACCTACAATGTAAGTATTATTATCTTCAAATACTGCTGTTGAATTAGCTATTGACTGATTATCCAAAAATACATTGTAAGAATAGCTATTTCCCACTTTTGAAGATATAACATAAGATTCAACTAAGCTAGTGTTATCTTTGTTGATAATATGGTGAACTACAGTTCCTTCAAAGACTTGACTTAAACGACTATCCTGTAAGACTGCCCCATCTTCTAAATTAAGTGCATTTTTAGCATCCATTGGAAGTCTTAATGTATCTTCCTCACCCATACGAGTATCATTTATTGTGTAAGGTACACCATTTACAACAAGAGTATCACCATATGACATACCTAATGTTTGCAAGGCATCTGCTGGCATGCGAATTACATCTGTTTCATTTTCAATTGCAGAGTCTAAAGTATATGGTCCTCTTACAGAAATTGTGTTATTAACATTATCATCAATAACTAAATTTCTAGAAGGAGGTTCGATTGAAACAGTACCATTTTCAAAAGTAGCTGCTCCAATAAATGTTGAAATCATTAAAATTAAAATAATAACAGAAATTATTAATGGAAAATGAACTTTAATAAATGATTTAATTAAATTAGCCCTTGGAGCTTTTCTATATATAACAACAGACTTTATAATTACTTTAATAATATAAAAAACAGCTACTATAATTCCTACAATAGAAACAATAACACCTAAAGTTAATGGAACTGCTTTTACAAAAAATATTGCAAATAATCCTAAAATAATTAAGGATAAACCTACAATAGACATTCTAATAAAGTAACCGATTTCATCAATCATTACAACACGGCCATACTTATTAGCACGGTCAATAATTGTTCTTACAACTTCATTAGCCATTAAATTTAAATCAGATAATGGAGACATGTCATGTTCAATTTCTCCAATATCCACTTCTTCTACAGAAATACCTAAAACATCAGCATCAATAACAATACCAACGTCAACACCGTAATCTTTTTCAAAATCTATTTTCTTTAAAGCTGACCTTTTTGCAGCAAACTGACCGCTTAAAGGTTGTTCAAAAGAAATTTCCGGGAAAAAAAAGTTTAAAAGAGGTTTAGCAGTAAGCTCTGTTACTCTGCCGCTTTCTCTTGCAAATTTAGTTTTTGTAATATCGCTTTTACCTTCTAAAATAGGCCTAATCATAGCCTCTACTTTTTTAGAAGTTAAATTATGGATATCTGCATCAATAAATGCAATAATATCACTGTCTGATTGTTTATAACCAGTAGAAAGAGCTTCCCCTTTACCTTTATTTACTTTATGGTTAATTACAATTGCCCCAGCACTTTTAGCTTCAGATTCTGTGTTGTCTGTTGATCCATCATTAACAACTATGACTTCATCAACATATTTAACACTTTTAATAACTTGAATAACATTAGCTACTGTTTCTTCTTCATTAAATGCAGGAATAATAACAGAAACCTTCATATATTTTTTAGGTTTTTCTGTTTTAAATGTAGCTAATAAAAATACAAGAAGCACAACAAGCCATGACAATAAAATTCACCTATTAATAATTTAATACAATATATACATATGTTATTTAAATAGTATAAATGTTTAGTATTTTTCATCAATGCCATAAACTTTAGAAATTTTTTTCTAAATTTTCATGTTTTTATCTTTTTTCATGTGTC
>CAVDAS010000070.1:0-10582 GCA_963606955.1 Bacteroidaceae bacterium | reverse complement strand
ATTAGCTAAAAAACCTGTATGGGAAGAACTGATTAATGATATAAAAGGTTAAAAACATGAATAAGAAAAAAATAATAATTATAGAACTTATAGTAGTTGTTTGCATACTAATAGCAGGCATAGCAATAACCTAAACCTAAACAACCAAACAACCCCTGCAAACAACAACACAACACAAGTAACAGTCGATTCAATAAACCAAGAAACATCATCAAGTCAAGAACCATACTCAGCAAGATTCGAAAACAGCCAATACCACTACAACCCATCAACAGACACATACACAAAAGATGGAACAGGCAGCTACATATACGACTATATAACTGGAGAATGGATAGATACAACTATTCCAGGACACCAACATGAAGGTTCTACCCAAACTAGTTTAGATGAATATATTAGTGATTTTAATTAAAATAAAGAGGTTTAAATATGGTGGATAAAAGAGTAACTATTTTAGCGATTGTAGCTATTATTTTAGCAATTATATTGGTTTTTATCTGTTCTGGAAGTACTTCTTCACTCTTTAAACAAGGAACAGATTTAAATATAACTTCAAATTCTACATTGAATAATGGGGATGATTTTACAGTTAAACTAACAGATAATAATGGAAATAAAATAGCTAATAAAACCATTCAAATAAGCTTAGCAAATAATAGTGGAAATGTTAACGAATTAAATATTACCACTGATGAAAATGGAATAGCTAGTTTTGGCATAAATGCAAATTCTGGAAATTATTCTGTCAAATGTGTATTTTTAGGAGATGACAAATATGCTCCGTCAAATATTGCACAAGACATATCTATCACAAATACAGTAGTTTTATTAAATCAAGGCGATGATAAAACTTCTTCAGACAATTCTCAAAATAGTAAATCATCTGATGACGATTACCAAAGACCTACAACAATTCAAGGCGGTAAAGAATATTTAACTGCCCATGAAACTGATGTGACACCTGATGGATGGGATCCTACTCAACATGAAGTGCGCCGTATTAATTTGCCCGATGGAACTCACAAAATATATTATGATGATGGATATTTCAGAATATGCGATGATCACGGTTATGTTATAAGTTGGGGATATTGATATTAGTCTATAAATAATTTTTATAGACTCACCTATTTTTTATTAAATCAAACAACATCTTTTTTCATAACTTCTCTTAAAACAGCCGTGGCATAAGAACCTCTATTTATTGAAAACTCAGTTAAAACTCCTTCATCAGTTGGAATAGCTGACGTGTCCCAAACTTGTATTCTCATAGATCTTCTTAAACCATGACTACCTAAACGAGGCATTTTAGGAACTTCAAAATCTGCTTTAGTTAAATTATAGCTATCTAAAACTGATTTTTCCATTTCCCCAACTTCACCGCCTGCAAATGGTACTTTAGTCCCATATAATGGAGATGTAGGATTAGCTTCAAAATTATCAATTAATTGCTGGAATTCCTCAGGAGTCTTATCACGAACAATATGTTCCTCATTGTCAATAATAATGTCTCCTTCAACATATTTGTTGATTCCCATAGCTACTCTTCTACTAACAGCATCATTAAATAAGTAAGACTGATAAGCATGGACAAACATTCTTTGAAGAGGTTTTGGAAGTGCATGTAGAGCATTTTTATAAGCTTTATCATCTAGAGGTCCTTTTTTAGCATCTTTAATTAGCTCACGAACCATCATTTTTTCATAACGCATTCCTTTACTCATTAACTCCAAAGATTCTTCTAAATTACCTTCATCATAAGCCTTTCTAGCTTTTTGATTTTCTTCATGCTCATCACAAGTAGGATTTCCAATGTATCTCCTAACAGCTTCTTTTAAATCATTTTGAACTAAGGCTTCACCTACTAAATGAGTATTTGTTCTAGGCTTACCAAATCTCTGCCAACCAAAATAATTAGGAACACCAGTAACTTCCAATTGTTTTAAAATATTATTAGCTACTTTAGCGCTTTTTTCAATATCATCAATATCCCTAATAAGAATCCTAAATTTATTCCCTTTTAGCTGTCCCATCCTAAGTTTTTTACGTCCACGAACAACTTTTAAAAAATCAGTTTTATAAATAGTTCCTTCCAAATCTTTAACTTGATTAAATTGCTCTTCAGATTCCATATTAGCTATACAAATCCATTGACGAGTACGGGCTTTTTTATCCTTCATTCCTGCAAAGCCCATTCTTTTTCTACTAATATGCAAATCTCTAGCTATGTCTAAAACAACATCTAAAGTAGTTCTACCTACTTTTTCAATCCAAATCCAAATATTAGGTCCTTCACCAGTTGGAGTCATCTCAGGGATTTCTTCAACATAAAAATCCTCATACTGATTTCTAATAGTTCCTCCAATCCCTTCATCATCAGTTACATAAGTATTAGCATTTAACATTGTATCACGGAATTTAAAAAAATTATATAATGCCCCGACCGGGATTTGAACCCGGGGAATAGGATCCGCAGTCCTACGTGTTATCCAAACTACACCATCGGGGCGACAGTAAAAAATAGTTATCAGTTAATATTATGATTTTAATAGTATTTAAAAGCACTGTTTTTATTAAATAGGCCCTGCAAACAAAACAGTTATTATTAAAGTTTAAATCAGCTTAATTTACTTGAACGTACAGATTTAAAAAAATAAGAGTGAATCATTTTTTCAATGATTCTTTTAATCTACCTAATGTAGCCATTCCAATATCACATGCCTCTGAAACATTATACAAACTAACATCATTTATTATTAAACATTTAGCTATTTTAAATTTTGTTTTCTCGATTCCTTCCTCCATTCCTTTTTTAAATCCTTCATTATATTTTTCTTTGCCAAATTCATCTAGTGTAACCATATCAACACCCAATACATCTTATTTATTTAATTAATTCATTATTTAATGCTTCTAATTTTTCTATAGACATACCGGTTACTTCTGAAATTAAATCAAAAGATAATCCTTTTTTTAAAAGATTTTTAGCTACTTCTAAACTTGCTTTAGAGATTCCTTGTTTTAAACCCTTTTGTTCTCCTTCTTCATATTTTCTTTGTCCAAATTCTTCCATTAAACTCATATTATCACTATTACTATTTCCCATTGTTGAGGAATAGTTTTAATCTACCTATAGGTATATCAGTTGCGTCTGAAATTAAATCAAGAGGTAAATCTTTTTTTAAAAGATTTTCAGCTATTTCCAATCTTGTTTTAGATATTCCCCGTTTTTCGCCCTTTTGTTCTCCTTTTTGTTCTCCTTCTTCATATTTTCTTTGTCCAAATTCTTCCAGTAATCTCATATTATCACTCAATATATTACATAATTTCTGTCGTGTTTCGTCATCTTCAATGAATTTATCTACTAAAATCCATGTTAAAGCAAATACGAATTTTGACTCTTCTTTTATGGTGTTTCTTAATTTGTTTAATGTTTGTACGGTTTTTTCTAAATGCTCTTCTATTGTGGTTTCAAGAGTCATTAATGATGATAATGCAAGTTTTGTTAATTCGTTCTGGTTTATTTTTTGGTTGTTTTTTATTTTAGTTTCAATATTATTTAAAATTTCACTTGCATCATACTCTTTTAGAGATATTACTAATATTTTAAAACTAGAAGCTGGATTTATTTTATAATCAATCACATGAGTTTCTTCCACTGTACTAAAGACAATCACATATATTGGTTTATCTCCAAATCTAGCCCTATCTTTAATTGCTGCATATATATTAAATCGTCGCGTATCATCCAAATAGATCCGTGTCGATTGAAATTCAAACATTAAAATCACATAATCTAATTCCATAATTAAATCTGCTCGATAAGCTTTTAAATCTATTTCCATTAACTCAGTAGGATTAAAATTAACCATATGAGTTAATAACTGCTTTGGATTAATATCTAACATCCAAAAAGGAATCATATTAATTAAACTAAAAGCATCATTTATTCCCAGCCCTTTAAAGAACTTATCAAAATGCTGAGTTACCATTATTTTCACCTAATTTAAATTTAATTTGTAATGAGTAATATGAGTTAAAACTTATTTAAAATTTTCTATTTATGAATATAACAATTTTTAAAAAGAATTACAAAAAAATAAGAACACATAATTATTTTAAACTAAAAACAATAATTCTAATAAATAAAATGGGTAAATAATAAAAAACTTGGCAATACGCCTCAAAAAGTTATAAACCCCATTTATCTAAGCGAAACAGGAAGACGAATTCCCTTTTTGTGTTTCAACACACCAACTAACGGTTTTGATTATTTACAGACAAGAAAAAAACAATTTGAATAGAGTCATTTAAAATAAAGCCACATTTTAAACACTATTCAAAAGTTATCTTGCTTTCTCAAAGCCAAATTGAGAAAGGGAACAAAGGAAAAATAAAAAAACTTTATTCCAAAATATACTATGTCACAAGGAGTATATAAACTATTCCTAAATTTATAGAGCAATATTTCAAAATCAAAGCAATATTACCACAGATATAAAGTATAGGAATACTCTCCATAGCTACGACTAGCTATGCTAACATCTTCACCTAATGGTCCAGAACTAGCTAATACTTTTCCACCTAAAACATTGTTTTCTCTAAATTGATAATTCTTAAGGCCTAATTTCTCGAACTTCTCATGACATAATGTAGAAACTTCCCTTACAGAGTGTTTTGAATTATGATTTTCATTTAAAATATTAGAAATATCTTCTATGAAAACCCTGTCTGTAAAATTAACCTTAGCACTTAATAGCTCCATTGTATCCTGAGCAGATTTAAAATCATGAGAATCACTAGAATAGCTAGGATTTGGTGCTGAAATAATTGAATTAACCATTAAAATAGCTATAAGTAAAATTACAATAGCTAAAAATGCATCAATAATATAAAAATATCCTTTTTCATCTTTCATGAATAATGGATTATAATAAAAAATAGATAAAATTTAAAGAAGTGTGAAAAAGTTAATTTTCACGGATGTGTTTTACCACTTTTTCTTTTTTAAGTATAGATTCATCACAGGCTTTTTGGACTTTTTGTTTCATGATTTCAAAGTCCTCAGGTGTTGTATCTCCAACAAACTTTTTAACTTTAGTGTAGGCTGCTTCTCTAAATAGCGGAACTAGCTTTTCAACATTTCCATCTTCTTTAATTAAGTTTGGTTCACCAGAAGTATCTACCTTACCAATTTCACGAATTGGAACATTATATTTACCTACTGCTTTTTTAACATCCTCAGCTATTTCTGGAGGTACAATTAACATTAATGAATCTGTTGAAACTCCTAATGGATCTATATTTAATGTTTCTAACATGTTTAATACTTTTGGAGCTACACACTGTCTAATTTCTTTTTCATAGAACTCTAAACCTACCCCAGTTGTATTTGATATCTCGTGTGCATCACCGCGTAATCCTCCGTTTGTTACATCAGTCATTGCATGAATATCTTTAATTAAATCAGCTTCAAAAAGAGCATGTGATGCCTGAACAAAGTTTACATTTAATGTATCCCACACTACATCAAAAAATCCGTTATATAATGCTGTTGTTGTAATAGTTCCTCCGCCAGAACCTTCTGTAAGTAAAATTACATCACCGTCAGTTGCTCCTTTTCTTGCAGTTGGAGGGTAATCTGATACTCCTACACTTCCTACAGCAGAAACAAACCTGTCACCTAAAACCATGTCTCCACCTACCCGTAATGTACTTCCAGCGACTATTGGAACATCTACAAGCTCAGATACTGCTGCTACACCTGCAGTAAAGTCAAATATCTTACCAACATCACCGTCATCTGCCAGGTGAACATCACTTAAAATAGCTACCGGATCTGCTCCCATTACACAAACATCCCTTAAGGTAGCTCTTGTAACATGAAAACCGCCTAAAAACGGATAATCACTTAAACGTGAATGTATACCATCAACTGCTGTTGTTACATATACATCATCATTTTTAACTGGTGCTTTAACTACTCCACCGTCATCCTGTTCGGAAGGGTTTACTAATGAAGCAGTATTGGTACTTGAGACAATTTCTGCGATTTTTCTGTGAACAAAGAAGTCTCCAGCTCCACGTGAACCTACTCCCATTTTTCCCATAGCTACATCTGCTTTTGGAATATTTACAATTTCTTTTAAAAAATCATCATCAAGGGAATTTAATTCCAAAGTAGTTTTAACCTCATCAATGACCGCTTCAGCCATTTTACATGAGTTTTCTTCAGATAAGTCTTTGTATTCTCTAATTCTTTGGGCTAAAAGAGTAGTTAAATCTTCATATGTGTAATCATCAATTCTTTTTCTTACAAAACCTTCAATATCCATAAATATAATCTCCAATTATAATTCTAAGTTAATAAAATTCTTTAATATCTTTAAACCTGCAACCCCACTTTTTTCCGGGTGAAATTGTGTTGAAAATAAATTATTTCTACTTAATGCTGCAGCAACTTCAATTCCATAATTACAAGTTCCTGCAATTATTTCATCATCATCTGGAATTACATGATAAGAGTGAACAAAATAAAAGTATTTTTTATCAACACCTTCCAAAATTGGACATTTTTTAACAACCTTCAGTTTATTCCAACCCATATGAGGTATTTTAAGTCCTTCTGGAAGATATTTTACCTGACCTTCAAATAATTTCAAACCTTCAGTATTAGGGCTTTCTTCACTAGAGCTCATAAGAACCTGCTGGCCTAAACAAATTCCTAAAAAAGGTTTGTCACTGTCTACGTGTTCATGAATTACTTTTTTAAATTCTAAAAGATTTTCCATTGCACTGCCAAAAGCTCCAACACCTGGAAGAACAAGATAATCGCTATCAGCTATTTTTTCTATGCTGTTTGTAATTTCAACATCACAGCCAATTTTTTTAAACCCATTAGAAATGCTTTTCAGGTTTCCGCTTTTATAATCAATAATTGTTATCATAATTTTTACTTCCAGTTAATAGCTGATCTAATCATCCCTCCAAAATCAGAAAAAACAATTTTATCAGTTCCTAAGGTTTTTGAGTGAGCATCAAGTTCGCCAACAACATTATCATAACCTAATTCTCTTAAAGGTTCAACTAAACGAGGCCCATCAGTTACAGCTATTGATTCTGCCTCAATTTCTTCAACAGGAAATGCATGAGGAACACCACATACAACATATAAATCAACAGGGTTTTCTTTTAAGTATTTGCCTGCAACATTACCAGTTATAGGATATTCATCCAAACCACCAGTGATATAATCAATATCTGCTTTTAACTCGTTTTTAATGTTAACTGCATGATTTCTGATTCTTGAAAGACCAATATTTTCATCTAAATTAGCTATGATTAATGGTTTATTATCTGGATTAACTTCTTTATAATCAAAGTTTAAAATATCTGCAAATAAATAAGAAGTTTCTTTTTTAGCATTTAAGACAAAAGCAACCTTTTTACCATCTCTTAAAGCTTTTATAACTTTTTTAGCTACTTCTTCTTTATTATCTCCAAAATTAGGCTGAATATATTTACCCTGAGCCATTCCCCTGGTTTTTTCTATTTCAGTAGCTTTTTTAAGCATTTCAATTTGGCGGTCAGCTTCCTTGCGGGGAATTATTCCATATTCAACAGCAGAATCCAGAACCATTATTGCCCCTTCAGTATTATCTCCTTCACCAAATCCTCCATGAGATTCAACAGGAATAACTGTACAATCTAAATTAGCATTAGCTATTGCTTCTTTTAAGTCTTCCCCAATAATCATACTAGCACAAGTACCTACAACACCAATAAACTCTGGTTTAAACATATCATAAGCTTCTTTTAATGTATTTTCTAGTTTTTCACTAGCTCCTAAAATAAAATCATTTTCAGCCATTGCTGTAGTTAAAACACGTACACCATCACTTTCTAAAAGTCTACCAGTTCTAAAACAACAGCCATGAGGCCCATGCATAACAATAACATCAACATTCATATCTCTTAAAGTATAAAGAGACGCAGCTATCGGACTTGGTCTTGGATGCATTTTTTCACCTATTTCCTAAATTTTTTATATATAATATTAATTTTTACTAATTTATAAAATTAAGTTTTAATAGTAAGAAAATCATAATATTAAACATTGTATACAAAATATGTTAATTAAATAAGGAGATAAAATGAATAAAAATGTAGCGATTATTCTTTCAATAGCCGCCATTATTATTACAGTAACCTGTGTTGGAGCTACTGTAATTAATAGTGACGGAGATATGAAACAAAATACATTTGACGGAATAAAGATAAATGTTCCTCACGATGCAAACTTTATACAAATACCAGACGGATTTAAAGAAAATACCTATGGAATAACAATCCACACATTTAAAAATAATCAGTCAATGGTTAACTTTTTAAATAGCTTACAAGGTGCTAAAATTGTATCTTTAAACGATCAACCACCACAATCCGTTGCATTTACTCAAGGCAATACTACAAATATCCTAGTAACCAATGGAAAAGAAGGAATTTGTGTTGGTGCTGTTGACCAAGATTTAGTACTTAAAATGGCAAATAGTGTAATTTTCAGCAATGGTCACCCATCTGAGAGAAATCATGGAGTTATGGGAATAGGTCAAAAACACCTTGATAAAGATAAAGACTTTAATCTTATGGTTGGACTTATGGTACTTGTAAATAATGCAGAAATTAATGTTGATAAATATAGTACTGCGATTATAACTACTGTTGATCAAACTAATATCGATATAGATGAAGGAATTATTGATATTAATGAAAATAACACTTATATGGACTCAAACATTAGTGATATGGGAGAAGTTGTAAATACTAGTGATTCATCATCAAACAACCCAACAGAATCTGGAGATATGGCAAATGTAGAATCAAGTAATAGTGAGTCAGTTGCATCCTCAAGTTCTCCAGACAGCAGTTCAAGTTCAACACAAGATACAGAACCATTATCCCAATCACAATGTAAAGAAAAAGTTATGAAATACCTTGAAAATAGTAATTGTGAAATAGAAGACATAGAACAAAATGGAGATATCTACATATTCCACATTACACAAGATAATGAAGATATTGGTGTAATAACTGTTGATGCTATAACTGGAGACCTTGATGACACAGGACTTACAGTTTAAATAAAAAGGAGTATTTCCTTTTTCTTATTTTTTTTAGAGTGATAACATGGATTTAGATGCAAAATTAGTAGAAGAAAAAGTTAGACATTATCGTGATTTTAAAAGTTGTTCACAGTCAACACTTATGGGACTTTTAGAAGTAGCTAATCACCCAATGAGTCAAGCTAGATTATGTGCACTAGCTAGTGGATTTTCAGGAGGTATTGGAGGTACTTTTGATGAAGGAACCTGCGGCGCACTAACTGGAGCATTAATGGCACTAGGATTCCTAGAAGATGATGAAACTAAAATAAAAACAGATGCTAAAAAATTATATGATGCTTTTAAAGAAGAATATGTATCTCCTCAATGCGGAGTAATTTCAAAAAACGGTGACGACAAATCTCCATGCGTAGACTGCTGTGTTTTTGCAGCTAATGAAGTAATAAAATTATTAAAAGAATAATTATTTAAACTTTTTTCAATAATAGCTATTTCTTCTTTTGTTAATAATTTTTTGTTTTAAACTCAATTACTGTTTTACTTCTCAGTCAGACCAACAAACAGGTTTTTTACACACCATAAGTTTCATTATAATCTTCTTCAACAACATTTAATAATTCTCTAATAAAATCAGACATGTTTTCTTCTTTAATAGAAACATGCGAATTATTTTTTTGATAAATATATTCTTGAGCAAAAGACCTGCTCATAAATTCAACATCTTCAAAATTTAAAATCAACACATCCAATTCATCATCTAAATCTTGGAATATTCTCTTAGCCGTTGCTCCCATTCCTAATTTTTTAGCAAAAGCTTTCTCAAGATTTATTTTTTTCTCATTCATTTTTTAACCTCACCACAATCATTTTAATTTTTTCACTAACCTTCTTTTAGTATAATTATGTATATTTTTTATTTTATTAGTATTAGCTCTTAATGTTACAAAAGTACCTTCAATAAATGATAAATCATCCCATAATTTAACCCCTTCTTTGGTAATTGTGCAAGTACCATCTCTTGAAGCAATTAACATCTCTTCACCATATCCTAATGTGGTTATAGACACACTTGTATTTAATCCCCTCCCATGAAGAGCATATTTTTCTTTATCTGTAGTTTCACCATTTATTGCCTCAAAAATTGTTTCCGAATCATTAATAACTTTTATATTTGACTCTTCGAAACTTCCAGGAATAAATATACCATCATCTATGATACAGATATCAATAGTATTCACACAGGGATATTTTTGGCATAAAATAGAGGTAGCAATGTTGTAGGGGCTATAAACCTGTATTTTGATAACAATGCATTCTTTATTTTTATTCTCTTCAATTATTGTCTTTGTCTTTTTAATTTGTGATATTAATGATAAAGGCATGAAGGGAATGAATAATATATAGAACCTATTGAGCTTGAAAAGATTGATGTGGGAAAACAAGCAACTGAAACAATA
>CAVDAS010000069.1:0-10649 GCA_963606955.1 Bacteroidaceae bacterium | reverse complement strand
TTTTAGGAGGTATCTCTTTTTTTAAAGTCTCATTATGTGTTACCTTATTTTCTATAAAAAAGATTATATATAAACTAAAATAAATTATATCTGTATAAATTATTTCATGAGAATTGTTTATTATTTGGAGGTTAATTATGACTTGGGAAGATGCACCATCTCATATTTGTAGAGGTGGGGATAAAAGGGGATTAGCTTTTTGTTGTCCTCCAGTTAAACCTTGTCCAATATTAAATGCATTGGATGAAGTTAACTTAACTCCTCAGGAATATATTGATATTAAAACTGAATTTGCAAAAGAAACTAAATTAGGTGAAGGAACTGGAACCTGTTTTGGATCATTAGTATGGTGTTGTAAACCATCTAAACCATGCCCATTACGTGACATTACTTTAAAAAATATTGGAATGAGTCATGATGAATACTTAGACTTGAAAAAAGAATTGTCTGAGCGATTAGTTGGTGTGGAAAAGCCAACTCCTAATGAAAGTGTTAAAGTATTAGCTGAAACTTTCAATATTGGTGAAATGGAAGCTATGAGTGTTTTAAATGATTGTAATAATGATTTAAGAATGGCTGTAAAATTATTACGTGTTAAATCCTTAGGAAATGCTGATTAAAATGGATTGGACTTCCCTATATCTTAAAACAGCCAATTTGAATGTATTTATATTGGGGACTGGTGAAGTAGCTACAAGAAGAGCGAATAAATTTCTTGACCATGGAGCTAATGTTAAATTAGCTGGAGATGTTTTAGATGAGGAACTAATAAATAAAGGGGCTGTTTTAGCTTCAGTTGATGATGTGGAGAAATTAGTTCAATGGTCTGATGTAGTTGTAATAGCTAGTGGTGATAGGGAATTATCTAGTCATGTTAGTAAATTAGCTAAGGATAAATTATTAAATAGGGCAGATTTTCCAGATGATGGAAATATCATTGTCCCTACAAGTTTTAACATTGGTGATGTTGAAATATCTATTTTTACAAATGGCAAAAGCCCGTTAATGGCTCGCCAATTAAGAAAAAAGATTCAATCCGTCATAACTGAAAAGGATATTTTAGAAATTGAACTTCAGGATTATAGTCGTAAATTACTTAAATCTAAGATATCTAATCAGAAAAAAAGAAGATATTATCTTTATCAAATCTTTAATGATGAACATATTAAAGAATTACTTGATAATAATGAGGTAGATGCAGCTAAAAAATATATTGATGATTTAATAAGGGGATTAGATGATACTTAATTTAAGAGTGGATTATAAAATTGCAAATATTGATGCTATGGAAAATATTGCAAAAGAAATGGATCAATTATTTTTAGATTTGCAGGAAGAGTACTCAATTGTAGAATATGTGGAAATATCTACCTGTAATCGTAAAGAGTATTATATTCATAATGATAACATGTCCGCCTGCGATGCTCTTTTATCTCATGAAAATAAAAGTATTATTATTGATTATGGTGATAATGTTATTAAACATCTTTTCCGTATGACTTCCGGTTTAGAATCTATGATTGTAGGTGAAGATCAAATTTTAGGTCAGGTTAGTGATGCTAAGCAAAAAGCATTTAAAGAACGTCATTGCGGTAAGATTTTAGATTCTATTTTTACTAAAGCTATTCATGTTGGTCGTGTAGTTAGAAATAAAACCAATATTAATAAGGGTTCTGTTTCTATTGGTTCTGCAGCTGTTGATTTGGCCCAAAAGCATTTGGGAGACCTTGAAAATAAATCTGTTTTAGTTATTGGTGCTGGAAAAATGGGTAAATTAGTAGCTAAAGCATTGGCTGAGAAGAATTTAAATGCAATTTTTGTTGCAAATAGAACTTATTATGTTGCAGTTAAACTGGCTGATGATTTAGGCGGTCAGGCTGTTCTTTTTGATGAATTAGCTAATTATATTCCAACAGCTGATTTGATAATAAGTGCAACAGGTGCCCCTCATTATATTTTAAATAAAGAACGTTTAGAAAAAACTGATGGGGATTATAAAGACTTGCTTATGATTGATATAGCTAATCCTAGAGATATTTGCGAAGATGTCTGTGAATTAGGAGTTAAATTATTTAATATTGATGATTTGCGTGAGATTGCAGATGAAAATACTAACCTTAGAAAAAAAGAATTTGCAGAAGCTGAAAATATCATCGATGATGAGTTCATTTTACTTAAAGAATCCTTTAAGCTAATTGGTGTTGAAGATATTATTGCCAATTTAAGAGTATCTATGGAAGAGATACGAGAAAGAGAAACTAAAAAAGCAATTACTAAACTCACTAATGTAGAAGATGCTGAAATAATAGATAATTTAACAAATTCTATTGTCAATAAAATATTTTTTGATATTTCTAAAAAAATTAAACATGCAGCTCATGAAGATGATGAAGAATTAATCAGAGCTATTGAGTTTATGTTTGATGAAAAAAAGAATTAAGAATGTTTTTATTCAAACATTCCTTTTACTTCACTATTTTTAATTTTACTTACTTTTAGGGCATATTCAATATCGTTCATATCTACAATTTCTTTCTCATGTGAAATTGCATGGTGAAGTGCGGTTTTTAAGATTTTTTCTTTAATGTCTCTTCCAGACATATTTTTACTAATTTTAACTAGCTTTTCAATATTTAATTCATATTCAAGTGGAAATGTTTTAAGATTATTCTCAAAGATAGCTTTTCTTTCACTGTCATTTGGCAAGCTAAATTCAATTTCTTCTTCAAATCTGCTTCTTATTGCATAATCAATTGAATTTGGAGTGTTAGTAGCTCCTATTGTTATTACTGCTTTATTATCATTAATTCCATCCATTTCAGTTAAAAGTGAATTTACAATCTCAGCAACATCTCCTCTAAGAGACTGGAAACTTCTATGGAGTGCAATTGCATCAATTTCATCAATAAATATTATTGAAGGTGCTGTTTTTTGAGCTTTTTCAAATAATTCCTGTATTTTAGATGCACTGTCTCCAACATGTTCTCCAATTAATGAAGTAGCTTTTATTAAATACAATGGAACATCAATTTCATTAGCTAGTGCTTTTACAAGCATTGTTTTACCAGTGCCTGGAAGTCCATAAAATAAAATGTTTTTTGGGGCCCAAGTTCCAAATTTATCAGGGTCTTCAAGATATTTAATTAAAACTTTAGTTTTATTTTTAGCATTTTCCTGACCAACAATATCTGAAAGTTTCACATCTGTTTTAACACGTTTAACATTATCTAAATCAGTTGATTCAATATCTAATAGTTTAATTTTAGTATCTTCAGCAATTATGGAGTTATTTGGTTTAACAGATACTATTTGAAAACCATAATCAGGAATTATTTTCTGATCAAAAAGATAAGAATTTTCTTTTACAACTAAACCTAACCACTGTTCACGAGCATATTCTTCAAATAGTGTTTTATTACTAATTTCAATGTTATTTTCCATCATTGCAAAATCAAAAGGATAACCTACTGGTTTTAAGACAACACACTTTGCAAAATTCGTGTTTTCTGGTGGTGTTGTTTTTGATTTTAAATTTGATGGTTTTGTTTCCTGGGTTTTGTTGTTTGTTTTCATTTGGTCACCAACTCACAACCGTTGTATTTAATTAACTATGTATTTTATTCGTTTTAATATATAAATTAATATTAATGAGAAAATACTTCTTAGATGGTGATGGAAAATAAGAATGGTTAAATTCTTATTTTAATATTTATAGAAGCCTTCACCAGCATTTATACCAGTTTTTCCAGCATCTATTTTTTCTTTAAGCATAGCTGAAATTTTTCCTTCAATTGTATCGGAATCACTTGATTTTGGATTCATCATACCAATATTATATGCAGTTGTTAATCCTACAATATCAAGTATTCTAAATGGGCCTAATGGTGCACCTGTAGCTAACATCCATGTTTTATCAATTGTTTCAAAGTCAGCTACTCCTCCAGCATACAATGCTTCTGCAGCACTTAAAAATGGAACAAGCATTGAATTAAGAATGTATCCTGGCTGTTCTTTTTTAAGTTTTAATGGAATCATATTAATTTGTTCTGCAAAATCGCACACTGCATTGTAATATTTTTCATCTGTATCTGGATGACCCATAATTTCTGCAGTATTATTTCTCCAAATTTCATTTGCAAAATGAAGTGCAAGATACTTTTCAGGACGGCCAGTATACTTAGCAAATGCACTTGGAAGCATTGTGGAAGAATTAGTTACAATAATTGTTTTTTCAGGAATGTGTTTTGCTAATTCCTGATAAAATGCTATTTTTTGTTCCGAATCTTCAGCAATTGCTTCTATAACTAAGTCTGCGTCTTTTCCTGCTTCGGTGTAACTTGTTGTTAATTGTATATTGTTGTGAGCATCTTCGGCTTTTGCTTTAAGTTCATTAATTTTATCTAAAGATAACTCACTTTCATAACTAAATCCTCGACAATATGCTTCTGGATTTGTTTTCATTGCTTCGAGGGTGTTTAAATAAATTTCTTTTAATCTTTCAAGTTTTGGTTGTGCTCTTTTAATTGAATCTTCGCTTCTTAACCATATTGTAACATCAAATCCGCAAAAAGCAGATTGAAATGCAATTTGGCTACCTAATACTCCCCCACATGCAACTACAATTTTGTCCATGTTCATTTTTTTACACCTCTTGTGGATACATTTTAATATCCATTATTTCATATTATGAAAGTCCTGTTTATTATCAATTTCGATATATTTTTTTATAAACTTTTAAATAATTTTAAAATAAATCAAATTTAGAGATGAAAAAATGAGTTTTAGAACAAAAAGAGTTTTTATTGCAACTCCATTTTACATGCTTTTTGAATTTTTCTTATTAAAATATTTCTTTTTACTCTTTGGAGGAGTTAATGATGTTTATTTGTTTATAGCTACTTTGTTACTTGGCTGTTTGCAATGTATTCCAATGATATTTGAAGAGAAAAAATCAACAGCTGTTGGAAGATTCCTCACAGAAATATTTGGAATTTGGGTATGGGTGATGTTAATGCTTTTAATTGATATGATTGTTATTTATATTGTAAAACAGTTTATTAACATTCCAATAGAATTTATTTGTGTTTTACTAGCTATTGTACCAATTTTAGGAGCTTATAATTATTATCATGCTCATAAATTAGTAGTTAAACAGCATACTTTAAAATTTGACAGTTTAAAAGAAGATGTTAATATTGTTCATTTATCTGATATCCATTTTGGAGCAGTAAGACATAAAAAAATAATTAATCAGGTAGCTAATAAATTAAAAGAATTATCTGATAGTTGTGATATAGCTATTATTTCTGGAGATTTGGCTGATGGTTCATGTGCAGTTATGGAAGATGATTTTTTAGCATTTAAGGATGTAGATATGCCAATTGTTTTTACACCTGGAAATCATGATTTCTATCCTGGAATTGAAAATGTTTGCAGGGCAGCTAAAAAAGCAGGTTTGATTGTTTTAGATGATGAAAAAATGGAATTTAAAGGATTAAATATATTTGGTTTGTCATTTACTTTTGGAGATAAAGAGAATATATCTAATGAACAATTAAAACAAGCTACTAGTGAAGATAGTGTAAATATTATAAATTATCATGTTCCTTATGGTTGGGATTTATTTACAAGGATAGGTTATAATCTTCAATTATCGGGCCATACTCATGGTGGACAATTTTATCCGATGATTAGCTTTTGTAAATTATTATTTAAATATAATATGGGAATATTTGAAGAAAATGGTAATTATTTATCAGTTACTACTGGAGTAGGTTCAATGGATACTCCTATGAGGTGGGGGACTGACTCAGAATTAGTTATATTAAAATTAAGAAAAAAATAATTTTAAATCATAGATTCGTAAAGCTCTTTCATCTTCAGAGCATCTTCATCTCTTAGTGGAGTTTCACAAATAATATTTGCCCTCCAGCCATTATCTATGAGATTTTCAAGTAAATCTTTGATATTTGGTCCATATTCATCATTTTCAGCTAGTGTATGGTGTTTTACCTCACCTTTATCACTATATTCAATTGTTGTAAAGTGACAATGTAGGATATCAATATCTAAATTATCTTCTAGCTGTGAAAAAATACAATTATAATCCTCTTTTTTATTTAAAAAGCCTCTTCCACGTGCATGAACATGTGCAAAATCAATTGTTGGTTGGAAATGATCAAAACTTGCACATAATTCGATAATTTCAGAAACATTTCCCTGTTGTGAGCGTTTGCCTGTAGTTTCTGGTGCAAAAGTAAATTCTTCAATACCTTCAGCTTCTAGCTCTTCAAATAATCTGTTAATAGTATTTTTAGAAATTTCCATTGTTTTTTCAGGTTTTCTATTTGAATAAAAACCAGGGTGGAATACTAATCTATATGCTCCCATCCATTCTCCAGCTCTAGCTGTTGCAATTAGATGGTCGAGACTTTTTTTAATTTTTTCTTCTTCTTTAGAACATAAATTAATGTAATATGGTCCATGCATTGAAATAAGAATGTCATGTTTTTCAGATTCTTTTTTTAAGGTTGTAGCTGATTTTTCACCAATTCTTACACCATAAGGTGATTGATATTCATAAGAATCAAGACCTTCTTCTTTAATATATTTTGGTGCCTTGTAAGCAGCTCCTTTATAATTAACAGGACTTCCAGCAGGTCCAAACATTACTTTATGTTTCATTTTTATCAAAAAAAAGTTTTAATGGAAATTATAAAATTCCCATTGCTTTGTTGGTTTTAGCTATTGATTTTTCGTTATCTGATTCCATTTCAAGTAATGCACGAATTGCATCAATATTTTCTGGAACAACATCCGATTCTTGGTGAACAGCTTGCATATAGTATAATTCATTACCTACTACATTTATAGACTCTCTCCAAACTGGGATTTCGTATAAATCGTTTCTGTTTCTTCCAAGTTCTTTAGCATATTCCATAAGTTCTGCAGTTGAACCTAATCCTTCACTTGCATCTACAACAATAACTCTAGAACGTTTTTCTAGTGCTTCAACAATTTCTTCGGTTTCTACTTCATTATTAATTTCAACCATTATGTTATGTTGGTGCATAAGAGTTGTAGGGACAAGTAATGCCATTGTTGTTACATCAATACCTTCCATAACAGTTTTTACATCTGGGCCGTGGTGAGAAGGTACTTTTGGAGGATTTGGTACAATAGAGTTAATAGGTCCTTTTTTAACTTCTGAAGGATCTGATCCTCTTCTAACCATTACTGCTCTAACTTTTTTAATATCCGCAATTGGGTCAATAGTGCTTAATGTACGTGTAAGTCCTGTAGTGTTACAGGAAACAACTCTGGTGTAGTCTTTACCATAGGAGTCATCATAATTAGAAATTGCATTAAATGAAAGACCAGTTAATTCATGGTCTTCTCCACCTTGGTAAATAGCTTTAACTCCAGCTTTTTTATACATTTCTAAGTTTTGCGGACCTATAGTTCCAGGTGTACAGTCTACAACAACATCTGCTTCTTGTACCATATCTTCTACAGTTCCAGCTATTTCGATTCCTGCTTCTTTAAATTGCTCAGCTCGCTCAGGAATTCCAATGTATAAATCATAACCTTTTTCTTCAACTGCAGTTCTTGCTTCGTAATTTGGTCTGGTTTTACTTACACCAATTACTTTCATATCATCTTGAGCAGCTACTGCATCAGCTACTCTTTTTCCTATGGTTCCATATCCGTTTATAGCTATAGATTTCATTTTAATCCCTAAATTTAATATTAAATTTTTAAAAAAATTCTTATATGGATTAAAATTTGTAAGTTAAATTATATAAAATTTGATATTTTAAAAAAGAGTTATAGGTAGATAATTTATTCTACCTTAAATCCTGCTTCTGCAACAGCATCAGCTAAATCAGAATCAGATACTTTGTCGGAATCAAATGTAACTTTTGCGGTGTTAGTTTCTAAATCAGCTTTAGCGTCTTCTACACCATCTAAATCTTTTATTGAAAGCTCAACAGCAGCTACGCAAGATGGGCAGTGCATTCCAACAACATTAATAGTTTTCTCTTCAGTTGCCATATTTAATTCTCCTTTATTTTTTATATTTAAGTATTTGGCTAGAAATCATATATAAACTTTTAATTTAGCTATAATTTAAGAGTAATGATGCGTAAATAATTACAATAACTGAACCAATATTGTGAACAAAAGCTCCTCCAATTGGATTTAGTAAACCTAACATTGCTAAAATTGTTGCTATGATATTTACTGTTAATGCAAATGCAATTCCAACATTAATAGTTTTTAAAGTCTTTTTAGATACTTTAAATAAATGAGGTAAATCTTTGATATTATCATGAATTAAAGTAATATTTGAAGCTTCAATTGAGATATCACTACCAATACTGCCCATGGAGATTCCTACATTAGCTTTTTTAAGTGAAGGAGCATCATTTAATCCGTCTCCAATCATAGCTACTTTATTTCCTTCTAATTGTAATTCTTTAATGTAATTACTTTTATCTTCAGGTAAACAGCTATGTTTATACTTGTCAATTCCAACTTTTGAGGCAATAGTTTTGGTTGTATTTTGATTATCTCCGCTCATAAGTACAGGGGTAACATCCATTGATTTTAAATTAAGAATAACGTCAACTGCATTATTTCTTAAAAGATCAGATAATAAAACAGTTCCAATTAACTGATTGTTCATACAAAGATAGATTGCAGTTGCCCCAGTATCTAAATGAGGCTGAATTTTTGTTTTCTCAAACTCATCATAATTTTCATTTAGAAGTTTCTTGTTTCCGGCTATTATTTTCTCATTTCCAAGTTTTCCTTTAACTCCTTTTCCTGGAATGATTTCAAAATCACTTATTTCTTTTAATGGGGAATTTTTACGGTTTTTATAATATTTTACAATTGCTTTAGCAAGAGGATGTTCTGATTTATTTTCAAGTGATGCAAGAATATGGATTATTTCTTTTTTAGAGTATTTCTCATCATATGGGATTATTTGACTTACTTCGGGTTCTCCATATGTTAGAGTTCCTGTTTTTATCTAAAATTAAATCATTTACTTTAGCTAATTCTTCAAGAGATTCTCCGTCTTTAACTAGTATTCCATGTTTAGTTAAATTTCCAATAGCTGCCATAATTGCTGTTGGTGTAGCTAAAACTAATGCACATGGACAAAATACTACAAGTATTGTAACTGTTCTTAAAATTTCGTGAGTTATAATCCAGGTTCCTATTGAACAGGCAAATGCAATTACAACAATCCATGTTGCCCACTTGTCGGCTACTTTTACGATTTTTGCATTTTCAGGTTTTGAAGACTCAATTAATTTTATTAATTTATTTACGGAACTATTTTCTCCGTTTTTTGTTGCTTTAATGATTATTGAACCATATAAGTTTATGGTACCACTGTATACTTCATCTCCTACGGTTTTATCTACAGGAAGTGACTCTCCAGTTAATACTGCCTGATTTATTGAAGATTCACCTTCTATAATTACTCCATCTCCAGGAATTATTTCTCCAGGTAAAACTTTTATGATGTCGTCTATTTTGATATTTTGAGCATCTACTTTTTCTTCATCTCCATTACCTTTTATTAATGTTGCAGTTGTTGGAGTAATGTCAATTAAGTTTTTAATTCCGTTTTGAGTTTTGCTTACAGTATATTCTTCTAAAAATCCTCCAATAGTCATGATTAAAGCAATTACTCCTGCAGCAAATACTTCACCAATTATTATTGATGATATGATAGCTATTGAAACAAGTAAATCTGCGTTTATGTCTTTTTCATGGATTAATGCTTCTGCTGCTTCTTTAATTATTGGTAAACCACATAATATAATTGCTATCCAGGATAAATCAAAGAACAGTAAGTGTGGTTTGATAAATCCGATTATTAATGAGATAGCTGAAATAACCATTAATGTTATTTCTATTAATTCGTCTTTTCCTAGCCAATTTTTAATATTCATTTAATCACCTTAATATAGGCATACCCCTACGGGTATAAACATTTTCTAAAAAAAAATAAAAGTTTACTTATACCCCTATAGGTATCAAGTTATTTTAAAAAAAATTAAATTCTGGAATAATATTCTAAAATTGTAGACACATCAGATATTGCTTCTTGGGTGTCTCCTTGTTCAATGCTTTCTTTAATACAATGTTCAAGATGTCCTTCAACAATTATGTGTCCTACTTTGTGTAATGCTGATTTTGATGCATTTATTTGCATTAAAATGTTTTCACAAGGAACATCTTCTTCAATCATACGGTCAATTGCATTTAGTTGTCCTATTATTTTTTTTAATCTTCTGTGAAGATTTTCAGAATCCATACATTTTTTCAAAATAACACAACCTATACCTACTAGGGTATATGTTTTCTTTCGATATATAAACATTTTGTTTTATCAAAATTTTTAAAAAAAATAAAAAGATGTAAACATTTAGTTTACATCAATAATACCTGCACCATCGCCGGAGCTTGATCCTCCGGAACTGGAACCTCCGGAACTTGATCCTCCAGAGTGACTTCCACTAGATGAACTTCCTGAGCTTGAGCTTCCAGAGCTAGAACCTCCGGAACTTGATCCGCTAGAGTGGCTTCCGCTAGATGAACTTCCTGAGCTTGAGCTTCCGGAACTTGAT
>CAVDAS010000068.1:0-10870 GCA_963606955.1 Bacteroidaceae bacterium | reverse complement strand
CCCTAGTAACAATTTTATTAGGCTCCACTTTAGAAATAGCTGTTCTTAGTGAATGTTCATTAATTTTAAAATTATTTTCTGACATTGCTTTAATTTTCCTTAATTTAATAATTAAAATATAATTATACTATATTATAAATGTAATGTTGCAACTCTTGGTTCTACAAAACAAGAGGGTCTAACTGAAACAATTCTAACACCGCTTGCCCTTTGATTACCAATATTAACAAAGGAACCTAAAACAGTTGTTTTTCCACCAAATCCTAATGGCCCAATATTTGTTTTGTTTAATTCATCAGTGACATAGCTTTCCAAATCACTTTGAGAGTCTAAATTTCCATAAACAATTGATTTTAACAGTAATGATGATGCTTCGTAGTGTGTACGGCCAATACCAATAGCTGGAACAGAAGGTGTACATCCCAGCATTTTTAGTGAATCACCTAACCAACTGATAGCTGTGTTAATTACATTTTCAATGGATCTTTTATGGTATACCCTATATGTCTTTGCTCTTATTTCAGGTCCTCCACCTTCTAATATAAAATGAATATTTAATGTGTCTTTGGAAATATTTCTTTTATATGTGGAATCATCATTGAAAGAATCAATTAAAAAAGATGCTGCTTTCATTTGACCAGGGCTGTCATATAATCCTTTTGACTGTTCAATTCGCTCAATATCATTACCTTTAACATCCATTGGCCTAGCAGGTAATCTATTTAATCCTTCTTTGATTCCTTCATTAATTTGAGCTATTAACTCCCCAGTAATTTCTCTTTTTTGCCCAATTTCAATAATTACATGAGGAATTCCTGTATCATCACATAAAGGGAATTTAGTCTTACTAGCTACTTTATAATTTTCTAAAATTTGATTTAAAGCCCATAGTGCATTTTCATTATCTTCAATAGAAATAGCTTTTTTTAATGCATTGTATTTATCCCTAGACAGATTTGTACTAGCTTTAATTATAGTATTTGAAACATCATCTACAATATCCATATAATCACTCAGGAATAGATAAATCATTAGATCCCTTAGGAGAAGATATTGCATCACCACAATATTGATCAATCATTCTTTTAACTAGTTTAACTTGTTTTATACGAGCAATAGCTTCTTTTTCGGAAGTATCCCAATTATGGGACTGTGCTACTGAACCACCTGTTTTCAAATATACTGGAGAAGCTACTTTAATAATATCTGGAACCTCATAATGCCTGATAAATCCACCAGTTGATTTTGGGTTTTCAGTATGTAAATCTAGAGGCATATAAATTGCTCTTCGAATAGCTGCTATCATAGGAATTTGTAAATCTCTAACTGGATTGAAAGAATTAAGACCGTTTTCTTCAAGTAATTTTGCAGATGCCGGATTTCCATGTCCTGTATGTGCAGACATTTTAAAATGAAGTGATTTTGGAAGCTCACCTGCTTTTCTCATTTGATTTAAAACCCAAAGTAAACCTTCATCATATAATAATATTCCACGAACTCCTAAATTAACTGCTCTTTTAACATCTTCAATTGCATAAACTAAATTATCATATCCTCTTAAACGATAACCAATTCTACTTCCTTCTTTAGTATGAACAGTTGCACTTGTATCATAAGTAGCTCTCGGACCAACAGATAAAAAAAGTTCACATTCATATTTTTTAGCTAAATTAACCATCTCTATGATTTCTTCATCAGTAAGCAACATTATTCCTTTAGTTTGAGTAATCCTATGAAGAGTTATTTCATTTTTAGAAGCTTCTCTAAGTAATGTTTCCATTATTTTTGGAAATTGGATCCCTGGAACTTCAAAACGGTACTGACCACCATCATTAAAACGTTTAAATGATTCAAAGTCATCATGAACCCTTTTAATTCCAAGGTGTTCTAAAAATTTTTCTGTGTTTTTCATAGTATCTATCCATTTAATGTTTCCATAAGTTGTTTTATGGAATAATCTTCAATATTATCAACAACTAGCAACTTATTTAAATCAAAATCATGATTTAAACTTTGAAATTTATTAATTAACTCTTTTAATTGGAACGGATTTTCAAAATCACCTTTTGGCAACAATGTAATATTTTGGAAAATTCCACCTCTAAAAGATTCATCTAACTTGATAATAACATTTGATGGTCTTTTATTTGGATATAAACTGTCTAATTTCTCATCTGTAACAATAATTATTTTACTAGCTAGATTTTTAATACTATTAACTTTATCAACAGTTGAATAATTATCAAGTAAACCAAATTCAACTAATTGATTTAAATCATTTAAATCAATTTCTCCACAAACAAGCATAATAGCTACTGCATAAGGTAAACTTTGCTTTAATTCTTCAATAGTTTTTGGATTATAATTATCATGTTGAGCAGCTACATCATATGTTTTAATAATCACATTTCCAATATGCTCATACTCTTCACCAATACTTGCTTTTAATTTTAAAACCGTATCTATTGAAGAATGCAAATGTCTACAAAATGGATATTTTTTAAAGTAAATATCCCTAACTCTAACTTTACCAATATTTTTTAGAGCTTCTTCTAAGGAAAACTCATCATCAGATAAAACCATTGTTTTTAAAAAACCTTCATCACCATCAAAAATAGTTCCACTACCCGTAAAACCATTTAGGGCCAAAAATGCAGATAATAATCCATTATAAACGGCTTTTCCAACATGAAGCACTTTACCCATACTTCCACTATGATCAGATTCTAAAAGACCTGCAGCTTGAGTTCCGCACAAACCTAAAGCATTTAAAGTTTGATTTTCATCAAGATTAAGCAATTTAGAAGCAACTGCCCCTGCAACAAAGGTTCCAATAGTTCCAGTTGTATGAAATCCATTATCTCTATGCTCAGGATTAACAATTTGACCCAACATTATTCCAACTTCATAACCTACAATAACTGCTTCTAAAAAAGTTTTACCATCTAAATCATAAGCTTCACCAAGGGCTAAAGCAGTTGGAAAAACAACAGCCCCTAAATGAATTTGTGCACCTCTATGACCATCATCCAGTTCTAAAACATGTGCTGAAATACCATTTAAAAAACCAGCATTCAATAAATTTGTTTTAAAATTAGGCATCCCTATAACAGAAGATTCTAACTCAAATTCCATATTCCCAAAAAATAGTTCACTAATAGTATTAAAAGCTATTCTAGAAGATTCTTCATTAGCCCCCCTATATGTAACTCCAAAAAAATCAATGAAAGCTGCTTTTACCACATTAAGGGTTTCTTTTGATGCCTGTTCATAGTTGTAATTTGAAATAAACTTGGAAATATTTTGTAAAAACATAAAACACCCTAATAAATAAATTGTAAAAATAGTCTTAAATAGTTAACTTAAATGGTGTTAAAAATTAACACCATGGTGTACCACTTAGAACTAAAACTACGTGAGCAATTAATGCAGCTCCAACGTAAGTTCCTGTAATAAGACAGATAGTTACTACAATACCTCTCCAACCCATATTCTTGAATTGTTCCCAGTTTTTACCAATACCAATACCAACATAAGCTAAAAATACTGTTACAATAGATAATAACTCTACTTGCCCAACATATTTAACTACAAATTCAGAAGTTGGTGAACCAGGTATGGAAA
Source organism: Bacteroidaceae bacterium (assembly GCA_963606955.1). GTDB lineage: Archaea > Methanobacteriota > Methanobacteria > Methanobacteriales > Methanobacteriaceae > Methanocatella. The sequence continues at coordinate 7,246 of CAVDAS010000068.1, read as the reverse complement.
CTAGAATACCAATAACACTTATGTAAAGAAGTGAAGAGATGTTAAACGGCAAATATCTCTCAAGTAATAAACCAGCTAAAGCTATAACAGATAAAATTAACATCCCCATAAGTGAATCTGCTATAGGGTGTTTATAACCTACCCAATTTCCAATAACAGTAATAATGGAAAATATAACTAATAATAAAATCCAATTAATCACACCCTGAATTGAAACTGCTTCTGAACCATCAATCATATCCGCCATTATTCTTCCTCCTCAATATTAGAAACAGAAGTTGTTCTACCAATCCTAGGTTCAAGTATACCATATAATTTTTCAGCTGTTGGAATAGCTAAAAACATACAGAAATACATTCCAACACAGAATGAAATTAAATTACTAAATCCTGCAAATGCCTCTATACTCGTACTCATACTGGCAGGGAAAGCAGACAATAATGGAGCTAGTGCTGCTGCATTCATACTTGCACTACCTATACCACTTCCCATTGCAAATGCATAGGGATGAAGCGGTAAAATTGATACACAGACACATGATAAGAAACTAATGTATAATGTTCCAATAACAGTTCCAATAATAAATACAGTCAAAACACCTGTTGTTTCAGGAGAATTAAAACCATATTTATCAATAACAATAGCTACATTAGTTTCACGACCAATGGAATTAGTCATACCAACAGTTTCTCTTTTAAATCCTAAAAGTAATGCTACAGGAAGTGCTAAAAATACACATCCAAAAATATGTCCAAATTCCTGTAAAATTAAAGCAGGCCCTACTTCAAGTAAAAGATGGAATGATTGACCACTAGATATTGCTAATTTAGCTATTAAAGGACCAATAAACAACAACATAGCACTTTCTGCAATTTTAGCTTGTTTTTTACCAATCCATTTAACTGGTTTAAATAAAAATAAAGCTAAACCAAGAACCATTGCATATAACAAAGGCATAATCATAACACAAATGTCCTTTGTAATATAAAAATCCATAGGCCCAATAAATTCAGAAATAATGACTAAAGCCACCACAGTAAGGTGTAATTTGTAATCTTTCCAAGGAGCCTTTTTTAAAATAGTTTTATCAGTTTTATCACGATAGACATGTTCCTGAAGTTCTGTTTCCTCAACTTTTTTGTTTTCGTCAGTAATCTGCTCCCACTCCAACCATTTTATAATCCAGCATTAAAAATAATAATACCTATTAGTTATTACATAATCCAACATATTATATAAATTAATACTATTAAAAAGGCAATAATTCCTTTAATAGGAATAAAAACCCTTAAAAATTAAAATAAAATTCACAAAATAGGAATAGAAAAATAAGAAATTAACTAGCTTAAAAATAAAAAATAAAAATGAATAGAAGTTATCTACTATAAAACCATTCTACAAATTGGTTTTGAGAGATGCCGTCTAGCAGAAACTGGTGTTTCATAAAATTGAGCATTTTTTAAAATCCTGAAAATTTTAATAGGAACTTTTTTATCAGACTTGATTTTATTTCCGCATTTTTTACACTTAAATCCTTTATTTTTTCCAGCAGAAGTCATTCTTTTTCCACACTTACAAATAGGATTTTTATACTCAATATCATTTAATTTAATAACTTGAAATTTCTCAATATTAAATGTACTTTGTTCCCCAATTCCACCAAAGAGTTTAATAATATCTCCAGGCCTTAAATCAAATACCAATTTTCTAAAATTTTTAGTTGGCTCATAAGCACCACATTCAATCTCACCAGACTCATCAAAGACATAAAAAAACATATGTCCACCATCAATGATTGTTGGTTTGTTTTTTACAGTTCCCACCACTTCATAGCATCCAAATTGTTTCATACTAGCTATATTATTTGTTTTTTGAATGTGCATATCAGTATGTTGATTTGTTTTAAAAATACAGTAATCTTCTATTGGTTCTCCAACTTGAACTATTTCTTTAGCCTTCATAAGAGCCTCAGGAGTATTTGATCTAATACCATACAAAACAGGGCACGGTGTTTTAGGTTCAATAGCTATGTAATTTTCACTATAATCAATATTTTCAAAAGTTTCAGGAAAAGTCTCCTTATCCATTAAATAAACAGAATCATAGTCAATATGTCTTTTAGTACCATAGTTTTCAGGAGTTCTATAAGCCAATAGTTCATAAGTAAAATCCTCTAATGGCAATCCGATAGCTGCAATAGATCCAATAATTCCCCTTCCTTTTTTAAACTTATGGAGTTCACAACCAATAGACTTTCCAAACTCTTCAGCTTCTTTAATTGTAATAAATGAATAAATAGCCCTAAATGAATAATCAACCATTTCTTGAGTTATTTCACCATCATAGAAAACAACCCCTGGATTTGTATTATCACAATCAAACATAGCTAGTTTTTCTACTTGCTCTAAAACTATTTTTTTAGCTAAATCAACTTTATCATCATTTAATATCTTAAAAGCTACTCCACCATTCCCACGTGTTTTGAATCTTGCAAATGGATTTAATCTAATTAAACGAGGATAACCTACAATTTCAATACCTGCTTCTTTTAATTTATTAATAATATGGCAAGCTAAATAAGTAGTGCACATACCCTCTGGAGAGTCAGTATCATCAATTCCAATATGCAAATATTTAATTAAAATCACCTATTATTAATATTATAAAAAACTATAATATAAACATATATTTACATAGAAGGATTGAATTATGTTAAATCGAAGTAAAATGCTACAAGAAATAGATAATTTATTAACTTCTGAAGGTTATAAGACATCTAACATTTACGAACAAGGATCATTTGACCTTGTAGCACGTAAGAACTTATTAATTTTACTTTTAAAAACTTTTTTAAATATAGACAGTATTAACGAAGCTAATGCTCATGAAATGAAACAATTAGCTAATATATTCCTTGCTTCTCCAATAATAATTGGTGAAAAATCAAGAAACGGAATATTGGAAGAAGGAGTAATCTATGAACGATACGATGTTCCAGCTATAAGCTTTGAAACTCTAAAAAATATGATACTTTACAATGAATATCCTGAAATCCTTGCAGATAGAGGAGGATATTTTGTTAAAGTTGATGGAAATGTTATAAAACAATACAGAGAAGAATATTCCCTATCTCTAAAAGATTTAGCTGATTTAGCTCATGTATCAAGAGCAACAATGTATAAATATGAAAATGAAATTGTTAGAGCTAATACAGAAACAGCTATGATTCTTGAAGAAATACTAAATACAAAAGTAACACTAGATATTGATTTATTAAAGCCAACTATTGGCGAAGACATTGAATATAGTAATGTTGAAGGGGCTGATGAGCTATCTAAACTTGGATATGGTATTTTATCTACAAATAAAAGTCCTTTTGATGCAGTAGCTAAAATGAAAAGCTCTAAAGATAAATCTTCATTATTAACAAATGTTGAGAAAAATAGGAGTGAAAAAACCTTAAAAAGAATGGCTATTCCTCTAAAAGATTTATCAATGATTACCTCTTCAGAACCTGTGTTTATAATAAATAATGATAAAATAAAAGATTCCCTTGGAACTATTCCGGTAATTAAATCCTGGGAATTAAAGGAATTTGAAAATCCTTCTGAATTATTAAAAATGATTAGAGAAAGAAAAGATAACTTGTGATACTATGGTAGAAAACTTAAAAATTGAAGGAATTAAAGATTATCCTATTAAATGGATTTGTAACTTTAGAGGGCAAAAAGCTATTGGAATTTGCGGGTATTCACAAAAAATAGCTATGTTTGCAGCAGACCCAAGAGTTTCTAGGATTCTTGAAGATATTGTAATCGGAACAAAAGAAGAACTTGAAGGCTACGGATGTGAAGAAAAAGACAGATGCTGTAACTTTGAATGTGAATACTGTGAAATCAATCCAAGACAATATTTGCAAATTACCGGTAAAAAACCTTCAAATAAAAATATTAAAGAACTAGAAGAAGGTTTGAAAAGTTTAAACCTTGAAATAAAACAAAAAAATTTAGTTCCATTTGATAATTACGAAATAATAGATTTTAAAGAAGATTAAATATTTTTTAATATTGTAAAATCTTCTATAGCTTCTTTTTTACTAGCTACTCCAACTGTTGCTAAATCCACATAATCAAGAGTATTTAAAAACTCAAATGCTTCATTAGGCTTTAAAATTCCAGCTGCTAAAACACGAGCAGCTATTATTTTTTTATCTAATTTTTCAAGAGTGATTTTGAATTCTTGTCTTTGCTTTGGTAAGAATGAAGGAATATCCATCATATAAGCTAATTTGTTTATAGGAACCATATAATAATCAAACAAATCTAAAATCGGATCATCTACAAGTAAATCAGTAGTTTTATTTGGAAAAGCTGTTATTAATCCAGATGCTGATGAAGTATTATTAATTTTAGCTAAAATATTTGAGGTTAAATTCCAATCATAACCATCAACAATAAACTCATCAACAAGCATTAAAGGACAATTATAACTCTTAAATAAATCAATATCATCTTCCCAATCTACTTCTTTAGCTACATCATAATTAGGATTCATATAATCCACATCAGACTTACCAATAGTAGCTATAACTTTCATATCACATCCTTCATTAAATGCAATATCAAATCCTTCAAGTAATTTATCATCATTAACTAAGTTAATAGCTCTAAATCCCTGATTATAAGACTCAACAATTATATCAGCTATTGCATCAGGCTTCCTATGTAAATCCATATCATATAATCTAGCCCTATGGCCAAAATAAGGTTCTGCTATAAATGGAGCATTACCTAAAATCATTTTAGGAATTGATTTATTTTTGAATTCAAAATCATCTTGAAAAATAAAATCACTACCAAATTATTCTTCTTTTTCAACTACAACTGCAGTTCCATAAGCAAGAATTTCTTGCATTACTTCAGAAATATCATTAGAATCGAAACGTACTGCAACAATACCATTTGCACCTAATTGTTTAGCATGATCAATTACTCTTGATAATGCTTCATCTCTAGAGTCTTCCATCATAGAAACATATTCTTTAATTTCCCCACCTACTAAAGAACGTAAACTAGCAGATATTTGTCCACCTACTCCTCTACTTCTAACGGTTAAACCATATACAAAACCTTTAGTTTCAACAATTTTGTAACCAGGTATTTCATTTGCAGTTGCTATTGGAAATTCATTTACAGATACCATAATAAAAACCTCTTATATTAATTAAGTAAAATAATTAAAATTTTAAATATAAAGAAATATAAAATTTTAATCAGTATTTATTTTATTAACTTATTAATTTAATAAATTTTTCTAATCAAATTAAAATGGTGAAATAATGAAAGTACTTATTGCAGATGCAATTAATGAGAAAGGTATTGAAAATTTAAAGGAGGTTGCAGAAGTCGTTGTAGATACTACAATCACTCCTGAAGAATTAGCTAATACAATTCATGAATATGAAGGTATTGTTGTAAGAAGTAGAACAAAACTTACTAAAGAAATTATTGACAAAGCAGACAATCTTAAAATAATTGCAAGAGCAGGTGTTGGAGTAGACAACATTGATTTAGATGCAGCTACTGAAAAAGGTATTATGGTAGTTAACTCACCAGAATCAACCTCAATTACTGTAGCAGAACATACAATGGGATTATTACTTAGTCTTGCTCGTAAATCAGCAATTGCAGATAAATCTGTAAAAGAAGGTAAATGGGAAAAGAAAAAATTCATGGGTGTTGAACTTAGAAACAAAACCCTCGGTGTAATTGGAATGGGTAGAATCGGTTCCCAAGTTGTAAACAGATGTAAAGCATTTGAAATGGATGCACTAGCTTATGATCCATACTTACCTGAAGAAGTAGCTACTCAAATGGGAGTAGATTTAACTGATTTAGAAACTGTTCTTAAAAAAGCTGATTTTATTACAATCCATGTACCTCTTACTCCAGAAACTAAACACTTAATTTCTACAAAAGAGTTCGAAATAATGAAAGACACTGCATTTATTGCAAACTGTGCACGTGGTGGAATCATAGATGAAGATGCCTTATATGAAGCATTAGTTAATGATAAAATTGGTGGAGCTGCTCTAGATGTATATGAAGAAGAACCACCTGCAAAAGACTGCAAATTATTCGAACTTGATAATATTGTATTAACCCCACATATTGCAGCATCAACTAAAGAGGCACAAAGAGATGCAGCTATTATTGTAGCAGATGAAATTATCGATTTAATTAACGGAGGAACACCTCAAAATGTATTAAACCTCCCACGTATTGATAGAAACACCTACCAAGAAGTAAGTCCTTACTTAGAATTATGTGAAAAATTAGGTAGTTTTATCTCACAAGCAGTAAACGGAAAAATAAGAGAAATAGAAGTTATTTACTCCGGAGAATTATCTAAAATCGATAATCTTGAAATGCTAACAAGAACTGTACTTCAAGGAGCAGTAAATCCATTTTTAAGCTCACCAGTTACTGCAGTAAATGCTTCCATTGTAGCTAAAAACAGAGGAATCATCATAACCGAAGGTAAAACTGAAAATTCAAAAGGCTATGATGCTTTAATTAAAGTAACAGCAAAAAGCGATGATGATGTATTCTCTGCAGAAGGAACAACATTACATGACCCTAGAATCTTAAAAGTAAATGATTACTGGGTAGATGTAAAACCTGAAGGACATATGTTTATAGCTAAATATGAAGATGTACCTGGAAGCATTGGTAAAATCGGTACTGCATTAGGAGAATACGGAATAAATATTGGAATTATGCAAGTAGGAAGAGATGAAAAAGGCGGAAGAGCTATCATGATTATAACTCTTGATAAAGAAATTCCAAAAGAAATAATCAAAAAAATCCAAGACTTAGACAATGTCTATGACGCTATTGGATTAGAATTATAATAAAAAACAATTATTTCACCATATTGTTTTTTATTTTTCCTCTTTTTTTAACTAATATAACCACCTACCAAACAAATAATTTTAATATATCTTAATAACAAATTATTAATCATGAATTCAAAAGAATTAATAATAATTGTTTTAGCTATTCTTGTTGCCGGCTGTATAATAGCTGGAGCTATCTTTTTAACTTCTGATAATTCAAATAGCTCAAATATCAATAATACATTAAATTCTACAAATAACAGCACTGAACCGCAAGATACGCAAACTACTCAAAATAGGGTCCTAGATTTTAGTGAAAAATTGAAGGGTGGATTGTTTTTCTTTTGG
>CAVDAS010000067.1:0-10917 GCA_963606955.1 Bacteroidaceae bacterium | reverse complement strand
ACAAATTAAAATTAGAACAAAAAAAACAAATTTATTATTCATTTAAAACAATCCTTATTCATTCTAAAAATATATCTCTGTATGTAGATAGTATTTGGGCTTTATATAATTTTTTTGTGAAAGATATGAACTGTTTCGTTATGAACAATTCCTAAAAAGGAAAATAAACACTAATATTAAATTCAATGTTTATTTCCTAAATTCTGCTTAAAAAATACAGATGCTCTGTTCGATTTGGGATTGATTTCTTATTATTTTTTGGTTTTTATAGTTGAAATTTATCATTAATAGTCACGATAAAATCTATAAAACAAGACTTTTTTCTTAAGGGATGCCCCATAATTCTATTTTTTGATATTTTTATTTTTTTAATGGAATGGGTAGTTATGTGGTGTTTTTTAGGTTAAACTGGGATGTATTTTTTCTTTATTTTTTGTTTCCTTTTTTTTATTTTTCATATTTAACCTCAAATATCAAAATAAAAAGTTAAATACATTCCAATTAATATATAAAGTTATTATAATTAATAATATATATTTTAATCTATTTAAATCTTTTTATTTACTTTTAAAAATGATTTTTTTAAAATAATTTTAAAAATAAAGATTTTTTAATCATTTTTAATAAAATTTCAGTGTTTTAAGGAAAGTAAAATTAACTTTGAAAAACAAGCACTTACAGCTAAGAAAACAAAGATGAAATTAACAAAAAATAAGAGATGAAAAATACTTAAAAATGCAAATAACTCATGTTTTTCTAGATTAAATTAAAAAATAATAACATTAAATATTTTAATTTAAAAAAGACATGTTTAATATCTTTATTTTGAAAAATAAGATAGTATATTAGAAATTGGCATGGATTTTTAAAACTCTGAATTGGTGTTTAAATTTAAAATAAGAAACATAAATCAAGTAAAATGAAAAACAAAGAATTTTAAAAAAGAAATAGACTTATGAATTATTCTCTTAAAAAATAATGGTGGGCAAATTTAAAAATATGGTAAAAAGTAGTATAGAAATGACGGATAATCAAATTTTAGGAATATCTGCTAACACTCTAAAAAAGAAATAAAAAGTTAAAAATTAATTTAACTTTTTCATATTTTATTTTTTATCTTTTAATTGTCCCAAAATACTTCCAAAACTACATATTATTACACTTATCCAAAGTAGTAACTCTAAATAGTAATATGAAATTGGAAATTTCACACCAAAATGCATTAAAATCATTAGAATTACACTTATAATTAGAATTATGAAAAATACTTGCACAATTAAATGTTGTTTTTTCAAATTTTCTTTTATTTTATTCCATTGGGTTGTTAATGACATGTCATGACCTTTTATTTGGAAGTTATATTTTTTTATTATAACTTTGTTTAGAATATTTATAAAAGTTTATTATACATAGAAATATGTAAGCATTCGCTTAATTTTATATTTACTTGGAATTCCAAAGGGTGTCCAGTATTCTTCATCAAAATATTGGTAGGTTTCTTTTTTAGTTAGGTTTCTAACTTGTTCTTTGCTAATATATTTTGCTTTGTCACGATTTAAACTGTTATCTTTGTTAATAGGGACTTCAACATAGTCTGTTTCCCAGTTCTCTTTTGGAATTGAAAATAATTTCGTATCTTGAAAATAGCCTGGCCTACTAAGTGGAATAGTCTTATACATACCATAAGTATATTTTTCTTCAACATAATTTATTCTATATTCATTAACATATTTTCGAATGGTTTCCATAAGACCAATGACTGTTATAGGCAGTAAATATAATGAACCTCCGGTTATTAAACCTGCTATTGTTGATCCTATTGTTAAAGCACCATATAAATATTTAGTTATGTCGTGGATATTATCAAGGAATTTTTGAAGATTATTTTTTATGGCATTGTCAAGTAAGTTTTGTGCATCGTTTAGAGTGTTAATAGCGAATATTTGTAGAGTTAAAGGAGTTAAGTGCAAACTGCAGACATCATTATTTTTTTCTATACATCCTTTGTAGATAAAATCATCATCAAATAAAATCATACTACAAACTCCTGTTGTTGTGTTTAGAACCATAAATGATTTATTTCCATTTTCACAAAAGATATATTCTAAATCTCCAAGTTTAACAAAGCTAATTTCTGATTTTAAAATGCTGCCAATTACTTCATCAAAAGCATTTGTTTGTGTTGAGTTGTAGAGTTTAGCAATTGGGCTCATTACATATCTCTCAATTTCTGTTAAAAATAAAGAATTTATAAACTTAAATTCATAAATATCGCTTGAATTTTCGCCAGTAACTGTCATACCCATATTAGGATTAGAAATATGAAGATAAGTCTTGTCTATATTTATTCCACTAAACATAACTACACTATTGCTCCTATACCAAGATACATTATAATCTTTAGCATATTTGTCTGCATTTAAATCACTTAAATATCCAGAATACACTCCTGCTAAAAGCATTCCTTTAACATAGTTTGTTTGGGGGTTACTATAATAATTAAGACTTAAAATTAAGCTTTCAACATCTGTAGTTGTTACTTTAGAGTTGATTATTCCAAAGCTTTGTATTGTTTCAAAATCAGCATAGCTATATCTATACTCTCCATAATAAATGGTCTCTGATTTTTCAATAACATTGTCAGTAATCATGAACAGTGTGTTTATTTTTTCTTTTATTGTACATTTAACATTTTTAATTTGATCTAGACTTATAGTTTCATTGCTTAATGTGAATTTTAATGAGTTAGAATCTATATTAGCTAGTGCTAAATTATTTTCAATTCCATAATCATCAAAGCCAGTTATATTGATGACTATTCGGGCTATAATTCCTCCATTTGCAATATAATTTATCTCTTGAGCAGTTTTTTCAATTTCAATAATACTAATTCCAAATTCCTCAATATTTCGCTCAGCAGTATTATAATATTTGAAATAGGTGTTATTTTCATCACAATAAATTAGAATTCCGCTGTTTTTTTGTATTTTTGCTGTTTTTCCAGTTTTAAGTTTATTTGAATCCAGTGGAACAAATATATAATTATTTGTAAGTAAAGTGCTGGTTTCATCTGTTAATTTGTAAGTAGAGATTGTGTAATTTCTTATGTTGTTGTCAATTGTGAAAATTTGCTGTTTTGGTAATTTAACGATTCCATTTTCACCAGATTTCACAGTATAATTGTTTTTAGTTATTACATTACTCATAGTTACATTTACATAATTTGGAATAGCTAGTTCATAGGTAAAATTCCTTTCATTTAAATTGCTGTTTTGAGGTTTGTCTGGTGGATAGACAATTATTTTATTTCCAATTTCAGTGTTATTATATATTGTTGTTATAATGTATTCTCCGGGATTTAAATTAATATTTAAGCTAGCAACACTGTTAACATTTGTTTGTCTGGTGTAGAATACTCCATTGATATTAAATGTTATATTTTCACCTGCTCCAACAGGTATGGATTTGGTTGTTGTTATAAAAGCTTTAAAGGCATTTTTTTCATCATAGCTTAAATTTAAATCACTGGTTTCTATTTGTGATTTAATAAAAATTTTATTTGAAACACTACATCCATTATGGGTTGCAGTTATTGTATAATGCCCTGGTTTTAGATTAATATTTAAATAAGCATGTCCACCTGCATCTGAATTTTTCTGGTAAAAAACTCCATTTATATTAAAAGTTACTTGACCATTTTTTAGAGAACTGCCATTTAAATCAACTAAATGAACACTGTAAGGAGTATTACTTTTATAATACTTTATTAAATCTTGATTTGCAGTTATTGTTGGTAAAACTGTTATGTTTCTGGATGTTTTTTCTTTTGTTTTTGGATTGTATGAAGTTATAATATATTTCCCAGAATCTAAATTTATATTTAATTTAGCTACTCCCTGATTATTGGTAGTTCTTGTATAAAAAACTCCATTGATGTTGAATGTTATTTCTGTGTTTTCAAGTAGCTTCCCATCACTTGTTTTAAATGTAGTAAAATATTGTGAGCTACTTTTGTAGTATTTAGTAAGATCTTTATTTTCTATTGTTGATTTAATGTGTAAGTTTGAAATTATGCTAGATTTATGGTATAAATCACTTCCAGAGTAAATGGTTTTTATTGTGTAATCTCCAGATTCTAAATTTAGTGCTAAACTAATTTGACCTGTTTCATTCGTAGTTCTAGTGTAATTTATTCCATTAATATTTACTGTAAGATTTTCATTTGTTATTGGATGAGATATGTCTTTTAAAGTCGCTGTAAACCTAGTATTATCTTTATAATACATATTAATGTCTGATGCATAGAGTGTGGTTGCGGTTTTTTCTTTTTCATTTGAAACAAGTGAGGTTTCTAAATTCGTTTGTTTATCAGATATTTCTATTGTTTGTGTTTCATTTTCAAGTGATGTGGCAGAAACAGTGCCTATCAAAAAAATAAATAAGAAAATGAAACTTATTGCTGTTATTTTTCTAATCATAGTATCTACCAACTGTTAACTTTTTTTAAAAAATTAACACTTAAACTATGATTAGCTAGTTATAAAAGCTTTAATTTTAAAATTAAATGGTAAATGATTTTTAAAATGTATTTCTAAGCTAAATATTCCTAATATATGACCATAATACACATGTAGGTAAATTCGCTATTTGCAATATCTTTTAATGTTGATGCTACAATTTTTTCATCATCATAACTTAGGCGTTCACAGACAACCACTTTCCGGTTTTCATCTACACCATTATCTAATAAAAATTGGGCCATGTCTCTGACTTTCCTTGAAGGAAGAGCTATTGTAGGTTTTCCATTGTTTATAACTTCCAGGATGTCTTCGATGTTTTCTCTACCATGAAATGTCATAATATTAGCATTGTCCCATTGAATGTAGTTACGGGCAGCAGCTAGCTGAAGAGAGCTAATTCCGGGAATTACTTCTATATTTTCTTTAGGGAAATTTTTATCATTAGCTATTCTTAAAACAGTATTTAAAACACCTGAAAAACCAGGGTCTCCAGTAGATAATATTGATACAGTATTGCCTTTTATAGCTAAATCCACTCCTTTTTCGAGTTTTTCTAGCAAATCTCCTACATTAAATGCAATTTTATTGTTAACATCTTCAAACAAATCTATTGCTCTAGTACTTCCAACTGTATAATCACTAGCTTTTACTGTGTCAATAGCTTTTTTAGTTAAATATTCACTTGATCCCGGACCGATTCCTATTATAAAAATTTTGTTTTCCATGTTATTCCTCTTTTAATTTTTCCATTCCATTTTTTAAGAAGTCATATATTGATCTAGCTCCAACTAGCTCCTCTGGACAATCCCAGCTAGATGGATATAATATAAACGGTTTAGTTTGATATCCTCCAAGTCCTCCATGACTGCCTATTAATTCTTCAAATGCGCAAACATCTCCACTTTCAGGGTCATAGAAACTATTTACAAGAATATCTGGCATATTTTTAAAAGTATTGTGTCTTTTAAGGTGTTTTGGAGCATTTTTTCCAAAATTAGCTAGTGGATTTTCTCCATCTATTTCATCACTTTCCAAATAATAAATACCATTTTCTCCAATAACCATTCCGCCTTGTTTTATTGAATTAACTAGTACAAATCCAATTCCCGGATGTTTTACAAGTCCTGGAATTAAATCAGGAAATAGGGATACAATTTGTTCATAACTTAATCTCTGTTTCCATTGTGTTAAATAAATTAAACCTAAGTTTCCAGATCCTAAAACAATTAATTCAGAGTCTGATGCTTTTTTAGTAGTTTGTTGTTCAGCTTCATATCCTCTAATATAATCCAGACTGTCATTATATTTTTTTTTAAGTGCTTGTATTTGCTCATTTTCATCAATTTTTAAAAAATCAATACTTTTTTCTTTTAAGTTCTGTAAGGACTCGTGTTCTTTTATATTGTCCATTTTTTCTTTTATATTTTCAATAGATTCATTTTTAGGAATATATGAGTTTTTAAAGTGGTCAAAATCATCATCTATTTTTAAGGATTTCATATCTTCAGGTAAGAATCTTCTTACAAAGTTTCCAAGTGTTATTCCATATCTCTGTTTAAAAGTAGCTCCATTTGTCTGTCCATGGTCTGATAGTATTACAAATTCATAATCTCTCTCAGATATACTTTCTGTATTTTCTAAGCGACTAATTTCTAAATCAATGTCTTTTAAAACACCCCATACATCATTATCACGTATTCCGGAGTGGTGAGCTACTTCATCATAACCTACATAAGTTGCATAAGCTGAATTTATTTCTCCATTAAGGATATCTCCAACTAAGGTTCCTGTTACAACTTCTCTTAAAAATACATTTCCTCCAGCTCTTAGAGTTGCATATACAATTCCTCTTTTCATTCTAGGTTGTATATTTTTAATTTTATGGACTATTTGGGATTTTAACTCTTTAAGGATGTCCCATAAAAATAATACAAATACTCTCTGAAAGCTATTTGAAGTGACAAATACGGAATACCATGTTTTATTGTAGAATTTTTTAAGTTCTATGATTCTGGAAGAAGTGAATATAAAATCATTACTGTCTCCACTAAACATATTTGCTCTACTAGCTCCTTTATCACTTAATAGGCCATTTCCATCTGATATTTTTTTCTCAATTAATGGAGCATGGGAGAAATTAGATGAAACTATGATTTTATTTTTATTTTCTTTTTCAACCCATCTGTAAGCTATAATGTCTTTATTATTTCCATGAAGAATTCCTGCCTGACTTGCTCCAGTTTGGCTTGATAAGTCAGTTTCCCATTCTTTTAGGGTGTGTGTTTTATTTTCAATCCATCTTTTAAGTGTAGGCATATATCCTTTATTAATAGCTTCTTCTAAGATTTCTTTAGCTAATCCATCAATTTCAAGCATTATTAATCCGGGATATTTTTCACCATCTCTTTTTTTATTGTTATTTGCTTTTTTAGAAAGTTTCTGGATAATATAGTTATTATAAAAGTCAATATTAGCTATATTGTATATAAGTGTTGTAGCTATGTTTATGAATAATGTTGCAACTAAAGCTCCCCATAATCCTATTGTAACTCCTGGAAGATAATATGCAACTCCATAGAACATAATTCCATTTAAAAGAAGAGCACCTATTCCAAATGTTATAATAAAAAGCCTCATTAAGATTCTAGTAAAAATAGGCCATAATATGGTGTTTGCAACTGATAATAAAATGACTATAATTAGGGCATTTGTCCAGGGACCTAAAATAAAATCCTTACTAAGTATTGCCATAGCTATGATTATTAATATGTTAACTATTTCAATTATAATTGTAGTTAGGACTGTTTTAGCTTTGTTGATGTTGGTATTTTCCATAAGAATCTAGTTAATTTCTATTTTTCGTTTTTTGTTGCTTTTTAAGTTAAATAATGTTATTTCGGGTTTACAGTTTATTCTCATCCAAAAAGTATTTGTTCCAAGACCTCTGCTTGTGTACTGAATCATATCTTTAACTTTATATTTTCCAACAGGGTATTTAGTTGAGTTTGGGCCTCTAAATGGAGCTATTTTAGTTCCTGGAATAATAAACTGTCCTCCATGAGAGTGTCCGGATATTTGAAGTCCGAATCTTTTAGTTTCACAAGATATTTTAGCAAAGTCAGGTTCATGTGCAAGTAAAATAGCAGGTCCTTTTTCCGGCATTTTATTTAAAACAGCATCTAAATCATCAGCACCAACAGTATAGCTATCTACTCCTGCAATATTTAGTAATTTTTTGCTATCTCCAGCTTTTTTAAGTGTGTAAACATCATTACTTAAATCTTTAATATTGGATTTTTTTAAGATATTTCTCATTTCACTAGCTCCAAGCCAATGATCATGATTTCCTAGTACTGCTAATTTCCCATCTTTTGCTTTTAATTTTTTAAAAGACCTTTTTAAGTCTTCTTTATAGTCATCTAAAATATATGAAACATAATCTCCAGTTAATGTTATCATATCAGGTTTTAAGGTGTTTACATAATCAACAACACCATCTAAGTATTCTGGATTTAACCATTGCCCAATATGAATATCTGTTAAATTAATAATTTTATAATTGTTAAATGCTAAATCTAAGTTGTCTAATTCAACATCAACATTAACAACATCAAAAAATTCTTTGCTAAATTCTGTTCCAAAGCTCATTTCTCTTGACTGGGTCATGAATTCTTGCAGGCCTTGACGAACTTTTAGAGCAGATGGTTTATTGTCATCCATTTTATTTCACTTATGTATTTGTATTAGGTTTATATAATTTAAATCTTAAATATATAAGTAATTATTTATTTTTATTGTGATATTATGCTTCAAATTGCAGTTACTGGAAAACCAAATGTTGGAAAATCTTCATTTTTTAACTCTGCAACTTCTTCAAGCGTAGAAATGGCTAATTATCCGTTTACTACAATCGATGCTAATAAAGCAGTTGCTCATGTTATTAGTGAATGTCCTTGTAAAGAATTAAATGTTACTTGTAATCCTAGAAATTCTATATGTATTGATGGAAAAAGATTACTTCCTGTTGAATTAATAGATGTTGCAGGACTTGTTCCTGGAGCTCATGAAGGTAAAGGATTAGGTAATCAATTTTTAGATGATTTAATGCAAGCTAAGGTTCTTATACATGTTATTGATGCTTCTGGTTCTACTGATGCTGAAGGACAAAGTGTTGAACCAGGTTCTCACGATCCTTTAGATGATATTGAATTTTTAGAAGATGAAATTGTAATGTGGATGTATGGAATTCTTAATAGAAATTGGGTTAGACTTGTACGTAAAATTGAAGCTGAAAAGTTAGACATAGCTAAAGTAATTTTTGACCAGTTATCTGGTACTGGAATAACCTTAGAAGATATTATTGAAGCTAAAAGGAAAATTAATCCAGATTATACTAAATGGGAAAAAGAAGATTTTCTAGAACTTATTCGTAATATTTTGCATATAGCTAAACCAATGCTTATTGTAGCTAATAAAGCTGATTTACCAACTGCTGAGGAAAATATTAAAAGAATGCAAGAAAAATATCCATATGTTATCCCGGCATCTGCAGAATCTGAATTAGCTTTAGTTAGAGCAGCTGAAGCAGGATTAATTAGCTATACTTCTGGAGATTCTGATTTTGAAATTTTAGAAAAAGATAAATTATCAGATAATCAAATTAAAGCTTTAGAATATATTAAAGAGAATATTTTAGAGAAATACGGCGGAACAGGTATTCAAAAAGCATTAAATGAAGCTATATTCGGATTACTTAATATGATTGTTGTTTATCCGGTTCAGGATGAACATAAATACACAGATCAAAAAGGAAATGTGTTGCCTGATGGAATTTTAGTTCCTAAAGGTGCAGTACCTAAAGAACTAGCTTATCTTGTTCATTCTGATATTGGTGATAACTTTATGCATGCAGTAGATGCACGTAAAAACATGAGAATCGCTGCAGATTATGAATTACAGGATAAGGATGTTATAAGTATTATTACAAGAGGATAATTTCCTCTCTTATTTTTTACTTGCACACAGATTGTCGCATTAAAGTTTTGCTTTTCATTTCCAAATATCTGTCTCATTTAAATTTTGTTTTTAACCTTATCATCTTCCCTTGTATCTTTAAAATCGTGGAAAGTTATATAATCGTTCTTACCATCTTTAGATGACTCCGCCACATAATATCCGTATTCTACTTCTAAATCATGATTTATATAAATCCCAAATCCTGCATCAGATGAACGATATTTGTCATAGTAGCTATCATCTACATCTTCTACAAACTCAAACTCCCAAAATTGGAAACATGACTCTCCAAGTTCCTCTATTCCAATATGTATATAAAATCCAAGTTCCACAAATATTTTCTCATGATTGTTTAGTGTTTCTTTAATGGAATCTAAATCCTTACTAATTGAATCTGCAGGATTGTCTCCATCAAATGCAACAATCATACCAATACAAAATGTGTTTTCAAGGCGTTTAATCTCTTAACAAGTTTTTCCAAATCAATTTTCTTTTCCACACTGTCACCTAAGATATGTATATATTGTGTATATTATATAAATTTAACCCAATTTAATAACAATTTAAAAAATGCATGTAACTTCAACCAAATATAATATAACTATTATTTTAAAGGAGAAAATCTATTTCAAAGAAGCTGGTGAGTTAAAATAGCTATTGGAAAACATTGTGAGTGGATCCATAACCGAGGTATTGTATTCTAGTAAAAATATAAATTTCCAATAAGTGTGTTTAATCACCAATATGGAAGTAAAAATTTGTTAAAACAATTTAAAAATATTTATAAATAACTTAAACATAAACTTTATAATATGAACACTAAAAAATTAATTTTGATAATAGCAGTGATTATAGTTGCTGCTTGCATCATTGTAGGATGTGTTTCAGGAGATAACTCTTCAAATAAAAATATTACTGCAAACAATACAACAAATACAACAAATACAACTAATACTACAAATACAACTAATACTACAAATACAACCAACACAACCAATGTGGCCAACAATAATAATGATACTACAACTCAAGTAAGTAAACAGTCAAATACCCAGTCAGAACATACATCTGACCAAAAAACTTATAAATCAACAGAAAAACAATCACACAAAAGTGCTAAACAAAATAACATAAACCACGACCCTGAATTGAATGTTTCCTACGATAGCAATAAAGTAACTGTAGATCCGATGATAAACACTCATAAGATGATGCTCAATTAATTTGATTATATAGTATCATTTGATTGTCTGTATTAAAAAAACAGTTAAGAAGAAGGTAGCTATTTAAAATAGCTTTACCTTTATTTATTATTTTAGATTAAATCAATTTTACTTCATCTTTAGGTACATACTCTATTGTTTCAGTTGTTTGTTTTTCC
>CAVDAS010000066.1:0-10965 GCA_963606955.1 Bacteroidaceae bacterium | reverse complement strand
ATTTAATCTTAATTAATATCATCTAGTCAGATTTAACTTATTTTTAAAATCAATTTGTTCTAATGGATTTCTTAATTAGCTTTCTATATAATAATTTTATATTATATGAATGACAAAATTATTAATGCTTAAAAAAGTTAGGAGAAAAGATTAATGTCTAAAATTTTTATTTCATGTGCACTTCCTTATGCAAATGGGCCATGTCATTTAGGTCATATTCGTTCTACTTACTTGCCTGCTGATATTTATGCAAGATATAATCGTATGATTGATAATGATGTTTTATTAGTTTGTGCTACTGATGAACACGGTACTCCAATTGCTGTTAAAGCGGATAATGAAAACAAAAAACCAATTGAAATTGCTAAAAGATATCATGATATGATTGTTCGTGATGTAGAATCAATGAATATTTCCCTAGATAATTTTACAAGAACTACTGATGATTTACATTATGAAATTGCTCAGAATTTCTTTTTAGAATTATATAATAAAGGGTTAATTTATAAAAAGGATATTCAACAGTTATATTGTGAAAATTGTAATAAGTTTTTACCTGATCGTTATGTTGAGGGTATTTGTCCAGTTTGTGGCTCTGAAGCACGTGGAGATCACTGTGAAAAATGTGGAAGAGCTCTAGAGCCTACTGAACTTGAGGAACCTAAATGTTTAACTTGCGGTTCAACTCCTGTTATTAAAGATACTTATCAGTATTTCTTTAAGTTAAGTGAGTTTGAAGATGATTTAAAAGATTATATTAATAATAATGAAAATCTTCCAGCTAATGTTAAAAATTATGCTAAAAATTGGCTTAAAGAAGGATTAAATGACTGGGTTTTAACAAGAGATATGGATTGGGGAATACCTGTACCTCTTGACGGAGCTAAAGGTAAAGTACTTTATGTTTGGGTTGAAGCATTTTTAGGTTACATCTCTTCAGCTGCACAATGGTCAAGGGAAACTGGCATTAAATGGGAAGATTATTGGGATGATAAAGTAGTTCATTTCATTGGTAAAGATATTATTTATCATCATTCAATCTTTTGGCCAGGACTTCTTAAAGCATATGGATGTAAATTACCGGATAACATATATGCTGGAGAATTTTTATCCCTGGAAGGAGAAAAAATGTCAACTAGTAAAAATTGGGTTGTTTGGATAGCTGATTTTGTTGATAAGTTTGACCCAGATTTACTTAGGTATTATTTAACTATAAATGCTCCTTTAAACAAAGACACTGATTTCTCATGGGATGATTTCCAAAGAAGAAACAATGATGAGTTAGCTGATGTTATTGGTAACTTTTTACACAGAACATTTACATTTACCCATAAATTCTTTGATGGTAGTGTGCCTGAATATAAAAATCCATCTTCTGAAGATGAAGAATTTGAAAAAATAATTAATGAACTTCCAGATGCTGTTGGTGATTATATTTCTAATTTTGAGTTTAGAGATGGATTACTTGAGATTTATAAGGTAGCTAAAATTGGTAATAAATATTTCAATGATCAAGAACCATGGAAAGCTGTAAAAGAAGATTCACAAAAAGCAGCTAACTGTTTATATTTATCAAATCAATTAGCTAAAACATTAGCTTATGTTCTTAAACCATATATTCCAAATAAAGCTTGTGAAATAGCTGATATTATCAATATATCTACTCTTGATGAGTGGAAAGATGCAAAAGTCCCATTAGCTGAAGGACACAAAATAAATAAAGCTAAACCATTATTTACAAAAATTGAAGATGATGTAATTAATAAACAAAAAGAAGAATTACAAAAAAACTTAAAAGAAAGTGAGGATGAAAATATGAGTGATTTAATTAGTATTGATGAATTTGACAAAGTAGTTATTAAAATTGGACAAGTAAAAGAAGCTGAAAAAATAGAAAAATCTGATAAATTATTAAAATTACAAGTAGATATTGGAGATGAAGTAAGACAAATTGTAGCAGGTCTTGCAAAACAGTACGCTCCTGAAGAATTAATTGACAGAAAAGTAGCTGTTGTTGTTAACTTACAACCTGCAAAATTATTCGGAACTTTATCTGAAGGAATGATTCTTGCAACTGGGGAAAGTGCAGCATTATTATCTCCAGATGAATGTGAAGTTGGTGAAAGAATACAATAAATTTAATTTAACTTAATTTTTAGTGATTTTAATGGATGAATCTGTGCTAGTTGCAAAAGCTGAAAAATATCTCAAAGAGATTTCAAATGACAATATTAGCTTAGATAATATTGAAGAGTTTGAAAATTTTAAAAGCTTATATTATAAACTAGATGACAGATTAAACGAATTACATGAATTAAAAGAAAGTATGGATGCTCAAGGATACACCACTCCTTTTACATCCTTAAATAAATATGGTACAAAAGCAATAGCTGAAGTTTCACTTGAGGAAATGAGTGAAAATAGTAGACATAATCAAATGTTTAGAATGAAAGCTAATGCTAAAAAAAATGTTTTGGATAGAGTAAAATCAGCTATTGATGCTCATAAAATTGCAATTGGGCATATGGACCAATGTGGTTATCTTAAATGTGATTCCTGTTATAAAAAATATTCAATTAGTGAATTTAGAGCTAACAGTGAAAAATGTAGCTGTGGTAATGAAAACTTCTCTTTTAAAATAAATAAAGATACAACTTACAGGCTGGAAATTATTCCTTATTTGCCGTTATCTGGTAATTATTTAGTGTTAATGAGTGAATTATCTGGTTATGGAAGAAATTCATTTAAAAAAGTATTAAATATTCTTAAACAAGAACGTAAAGGACTTGTAAAAACTATTTCTTTAGTTATTCGTTTTAAAGATGAAAACGGACGCTGGATTCGTAAAAATGTAACACTAGATTCAGAATTTATTACAAATTACGAAGAAGAAGTTAGAAATAGATATGGAAAAGATGTTAGAATTGAAGTTTTAAGATTCCACAGAACTAAACCGGCTATTATTGATGATAAATATGTTAGAAATGCACTAGCTATCAGTTATGTTAAATATAGTGAAGATATTATTTCCAGTATTAAAGATTCTATTTTAAAAAGAAAACTAGCTGATTTTAAAAGAATCAATACATATGATGCCATCAAACATAAATATGAAAATAAAATTCCTGGATTTATTGAAGAATATGATATTGGTGAGATAGAAGCATGGAGACAGTTAAAAATCAAAGAAGAATTTGAAAAACTCCATTTTATTGATAAATTCGGTAATTACAATCGTTCTTTAAAAAGAGACCTAAAAATAAGGGAAAATATTGAAAAAACAATTTTTGAAAATATGGCGCCTACTTTAATGATGTGGGATATTTTTAGATATTATTTAACAACTTCTTATAATAATCGTAAAATTATTAATGGTCCATTTCCATATATTAGGGCTGAACTTGACCGTCAACAACGTAAAGTCTTTCAAACCACATATAAAAAAGTTATTAACACTTTAAATGTGTTTACAGATTTAAAAATAATTTCAATTCCAGATATGGATCTTATTTTATATGAAAAATTCAAGTTTGAAAAACAATCTAAAAACTCAAATATTTTATTTAACTATTCTGCTTTAGGTGCTGCTTTAATACATCAACATGGTGGCATAGAAATTGAAACTATGGGTAATGTATTAAATATTAATGATTCTAAAATTAAAAAAGAGCTTAAAAATATTGAACATATTAGAAAACCAAAAAGTGTAAAGTCTAAAAAATTCTTAGATTTGATTAAAAAGTGATATTTATGGATGAAAATGTTACATCTGTTCATATAACTAAAGGATTAACCTCTTCAACTATTTTAGATTTAATTGAGGAATATCCGAATTTGGAAGAAATCACTTGTGCTCCTAGTCTTTTTGATAGGGTATCTAAAAATTATATTGATGCTTTAAACCAGCTTGATATTAAGGTTTCTAAAAAATATAATTGGGGAGCTAAACCTAAATATTCATCTCAGGAAGAAAAGATATTAAATTTAGCTAAAGAAGGTAAAAAAGCAAAGGAAATAGCTAGTTTATTAGATATTTCATTAAATAAGGTTTATTATTTACTTAGGAAAAATAATGAAGGTGTTAAATTTAATAGCTATTCTAAAAAACATAATCATAAAGAAGTTAAATCTTTAAAAGAAGAAGGTTTAAAACCTAAAGAAATAGCTTCAAAATTAGATATTCCCATTAGAACAGTTTATTATATTTTAAATAAAAAATAAAAAGTTTCATCTAAAGGAATATTTAATAATCAGTATTAATAAATTATTTTCTATGAAATTAAGTAATACTCCTGATTTAATTGAAAAATATATGATAATTATATTAATTATTGTATCTCTTGTTGCATTATTTTTACCTAAAACGTTTATTTGGTTGCCTTTAGACTTAATAACTTATCTTTTAATAATTATAATGTTTTGTATGGGTTTAACACTTAAATCCAGCGATTTTGATTTTATTTTTAAACATCCGAAAGATTTGGGAATAGGATTTTTAAGTCAGTTTTTAATAATGCCTACTTTAGCTTTTCTTATTGGATCCTTATTTAATTTAGAAACTGCATTATTTGCAGGTTTAATTGTTGTAGGAACATGTCCTGGAGGAACAGCAAGTCCTGTGATAACTTATTTAAGTAAAGGGGATTTGGCACTGTCAGTTGGAATGACTAGTCTTAATACATTACTTGCACCTATTTTAACTCCTTTAATCACATTTTTATTCTTAAAAACAAGGATTCAAATAGATGTGTTTTCAATGTTTTTATCTATAATTGAAATAGTTATTTTACCAATTATTCTTGGTTTAATACTTAATTATTTCTTTGAAGATAAGCTAGAAAATGTTAAAAACTATTTGCCTTCTGCATCAATTATTGCAATTATTCTAATTGTTGGAATCATTGTATCTAATAACTCTGCTAGTATTTTTTCAACAGGAATTATAATTTTAGCATCTGTTATATTACTTAACTTAGGTGGATATTTATTCGGATTTTTATTTGCAAGAGCTAGTGGTATGTCTATAAGAAAATGTAAAGCAATTTCTATTGAAACAGGTATGCAGAACTCAGCACTAGCTAGTTCATTAGCAAACGCTACATTTCCTAGTTTAGCAATGGCCACAGTACCAGGAGCACTTTTCTCTGTCTGGCATAATATTTCCGGATTTATCTTAGCACGTATCTTTAAACAGATTAATGATAAAGATGATAATGATTAAATTATTATCTTTATATTTACAATTCTATCATAAATTTATTATTCTATAAGCGATAAAACTATTTATAAAGTGATTATTATGATGTTATTCCCACAACTTCCGTTGTATGCAATAGCTATAATTTGTGGTATTTTATCTTTTTTAGTAACAAGATTATCAATGCCTAGAATTATTAGAAAATTAGAAAAGGCAGATATTGTAGGTAAGGACTTACATAAATCATGGAAACCAATTGTGGCTGAAATGGGTGGATTTGGTATTCTGTTTGGATTTATAATTGGTATTTTTTCCGGAATATATATGCACGATATTCTTACATTTCCATTATGTATTGTGTTAATTGTAATTCTTCTTGTAGGAATCATAGGTATTGTAGATGATTTGCTTGTTTTATCCTCAAAAGAAAAGTTATTCTTATTGTTTTTAGCTGGTATTCCTTTAATCTGGGCAGCACCTCCAAATGTTGGAATTCTATATTTAATTTGTATTCCAATAGCTATTTCAATTGGATCTAATTTAACAAATATGTTAGCTGGTTTAAATGGAATTGAATCTGGCCTTGGAATTATTGCACTTACGTCTTTAACAATATCCTGTATTATTTTAGGAAAATACGATGTTACAATTATTAGTATGAGTATGCTTGGTGCTTTAATAGCTTTCTTATACTTTAACAAATATCCTGCAAAGATTTTCCCGGGAGACACTGGAACTTTAATTATTGGCGCAACAATTGTTTCAATAGCTTTTATTGGTCGTGTAAAGTTAATTGCACTTATTGTACTTTTACCAAACATTATAGATGCAGCTCTTAAATTTTACAGTGCAGGAGTTATGGAAAGACAGCAATTTAAACCAACTCAGCTAGATGATGATGGAAATTTAATTAGGCCGGAAGTCGGGTTTAAATCATTAATCAGACTTGTACTTAGAAAACCAATTCCAGAAAAACAGGCAGTTAAAATAATCTGGGCAATTGGAATTGCTTTTGGTTTAATTGGTATAATTGTTGCAATATTCATGCCTGGTGTACTTCACAATCAGACATTAGCTAATTTCATGCAAATTAAAGAATTCTTTTATCAGTTAGGATGATTTAAATGAAACCTTATGTAATATTAAATGCAGCTATGACTTTGGATGGTAAAATAGCTACTAAAACTGGTAGTTCTAATATTTCAGGCCAGAAAGATTTAAAAAGAGTTCACGAACTCAGATGTGAAGTTGACGGAATAATGGTTGGAATTAACACAGTTATTGCGGATAATCCCAGATTAACTGTTCATAAAATCGATGCAAATCCTGAGGATAATCCTGTTCGTGTAGTAGTTGACAGTAAATGTAGAACTCCAATAGCTGCCCGTATTACAAATAAGGATGCAAAAACAATAATAGCTGGAGCTAATGAGTATAAATATGATTTTCTTGTAAGTGACAGATATGCTAATTTTACTAAAAGGGGAGTTGATTTCTTTTTTAGTGGGAATAAAAGAGTTGATCTAAAAGCTTTAATGAATTATCTTTATAAACAGGGTATTAAAACACTTATGCTTGAAGGAGGTTCAACTCTTAATTTTTCAATGATTAAGGAAGGTTTAATTGATGAAATAAGAATTTGTGTTGCTCCTTTTGTTGTCGGTGGTAAGGATTCACATACTTTCTTTGATGGTGAAGGATTTGACACTATGGATGAAGGAGTAAGATTAGACCTTGTTGATTCATTTAAGTTAGGTGATGATTTAATTTTGCAATACAAGGTTCTAAAATAGAAAATTAAAAGGGGGGTTTTTACAAATACAATATTTGCATAAAGACCTATTTTCTTTTATAAATTTTATTCTTCCTTTACAATAATAGCTATTATCTTTAAAGTAAACTTCATCCTTTTTAGGGTCATCACCATATGGATGAAGTGGTTTTTTGGAAATTAAAGCTAAATAAAGACTAATATATTTTGTAAATTCTTTTGTTTGGTTATCTCCTGGAGCATATTTGTCAAAATAAAAATTAATATCTCCTTTTATTTTTTGAATAACACCGTCTTTTATTTTGAAATCTTCATTAATATCTTTTTCATAGATTTCATCGTAAACTTCAGAATTATATTTGGCTAATGATTTAGTAAGGGGATCTATGTATCTCTTATCAGTTACTTTATTTTTAAGATAATCAATAGGGTAATCTTTTAAGTTTTCCCTTATTTCTTCAAGTAATTTAGATGCTTTCATAAAATCCCTTTAGATTTAAGTAATTCACGAGGATTATCAACAATAGCTTTCATAGCTTCTTTTTTACTTAATCCTGCACCTAAAGCTATTTCATAGGATTTCTCAAAAGTAATCAGGTTGTCTGGTGAATGAGTATCAGTATTTACAAGTAATTTATTACCTACTTCACAAGCTATTTTAGCTACATGACCATTTCCAAGACAGTGTCCACTTCTAGCACTTATTTCTAAATATATATCATTTTCTTTAGCTATTTGTGCTTCTTTATAGGTAATTAAACCAGGATGACCTAAAATATCTACATATTCACTGTTTAGTGCAGCATAATTAGTTCCTTCAATTACTGGTTCATTTAAGGTTTCACCATGAACAACAACAATTTGTGCTCCAAGTTCTTTTGCTTTTTTAGCTACGCCATCAATAGATTCTGTTGGTACATGGGTTACTTCAGCACCTAAAATGACTTTTATATCCCAATTAGCATTAATATCATCAATAGCTTTTTGTATTTGCGGTATTTGCTCAATATTGGAATAATCAACATGATCAGTAATAGCTATAACTTCATGATTTAAATTAGCTGCTCTTCTGGCTAATTCTGAAGGTAATAATTCCCCATCACTAAATAAACTATGTATATGTAAATCTATTCTTTTATTCAAAGTTTTACTCCCCAGTATAAATTTTATAGTATTGATTTTATTAGCTATGATAAATAAAGATTACTTTATGTCTAGTGATTTAATTTTATTTTTTTCTCATGCCGGTGAGAATTATTATGGTGGAGAGTTAAAAGTAGTAGAAAAGGGAAATACTGAGGTTATTGCTGATTATATTAAAGAAATAACTGGGGCTGATGTTTTTAAAGTAGAACCGGAAACTCCTTATCCTGAAGTTTATATGGAATGTACTGAAGTTGTTAAAAAAGAAAAACAACCAAGACCATTAAAAGAAACTCTTGCAGATATTAGTGGATATGATGGAATTTATATAGGATTTCCTAACTGGTGGGGAACATTACCTAAAGTTTTAGCAGCTCAATTGGATGCTTTAGACTTTAATGGTAAAGTTGTAAAACCATTTGTTACTCATGAAGGTTCTGGGTTTGGAAAAGCTAAAAAAGATTTAAAAAAGCTTTGTAAAGGTGCAGATATTAGAAAAGGCCTTGAAATTAGGGGAAGTGATGTTTTGGACTCAAAAGATAAAGTTAAAAATTGGATTTGTGATGAATCATAATTTTATTGTTGCACATCACAACATTTATATATTCTTAATTTCATAATATCTATTGTTGCAATTAACAACAGTTATTAAAGTGATTATTATGGAAAATTTAGATTCTGATTTTAAAGAAATTTATGATAATTTTTTCAAAAATGAAGTAGAAAAAAACTCTTCATTACCAAAAAGAAGTGAAATACTTGTTACATTAGCTACATTAATTACAAATCAATCTCTAAATCAATATAAAAAACTGGTTAATGAAGAAATAAACTCGGGGATTACTCCAATTGAACTTAAAGAATTATTATACCAAAGTGTTCCTTATGTGGGATTAGCTAAAACAATTGACTTTTTTAAAGCTACAAATGATGTTTTAATTGAAAATAATGTAAAATTACCTTTGGAAAGTCAAAAAACAACTACTCCTGAAAATAGAATCGAAAAAGGAAGGCAAATCCAGGATAAATATTTTGGCAAAGAGAATATGGATGAAATGAGAAGAAATGCTATTGAAGGTCAAAAACATTTTAATACATTTCTTGAAGGATATTGTTTTGGAGATTTCTACACAAGAACAGGTTTAAATGACCAAGATAGAGAATTAATTACATTTTCAATAATAGCTTCCTTAGGAGGATGTGAAAATCAATTAAGAGGTCATGTAGGTGGAAATTTAAACGTTGGAAATAATAAAGAAATTCTTATAAGTGCACTTACGATTTTAATGCCATATATTGGTTTTCCAAGAACATTAAATGCATTAAACATTATTAATGAAATTGCAGGTGATTAAAAAATGTCTAAAGGTTATATCATACAATTAAGCAGTGATGTTAAAAGACAACATGTAAGATTTAATAACAGATATGGGATAGCTATTGCAGGAGATTTGTACTATGCTGAAAACATTGATAAATCAGGTAAATATCCTGCAATAATTGTAGGTGCTCCATATGGTGGTGTAAAAGAACAGGGCCCTTGTGTATATGCAGATGAACTAGCTAAAAGAGGATTTGTTGTACTGACTTTTGATCAGGTATTTATGGGTGAATCTGGAGGAGAACCAAGACATATTTCTGATCCATCATTATTTAGTGAAAGTTTTAGTGCCTGTGTTGACTTTTTAGGTGTTAAAGTTGATTTTGTAGATAAAAATAAAATTGGAGTTATTGGAATTTGTGGATCTGGAGGATTTGCACTTTCTGCAGCACAAATGGATACAAGAATCAAAGCAGTAGCTACTGCAAGTATGTATGATATGACTGCTGCTAGTCGTTTAGGCCAAAGTCCTGAAGATATTTTAGAAGCTAAAAATAACCTCTCAAAACAAAGATGGATTGATTTTGAAAATAATTATCCTGAATATATTCCAATGTTTGAAGAAGAACCATTAGATAAGGTTCCAGATGATATTCCAGAACCAGACGCAGAATGGTTAAGATTCTATGCCATAAAAAGAGGCCATCACTCAAATGCAACTGGAGGATTTACCACAACAAGCAATTTAGCTATGATGAATTACAAATTGTTATCATACATTGATGAAATCTCTCCAAGGCCAATATTATTTATTATTGGAGATAGAGCTCATTCTAAAGTATTTAGTGAGACTGCATATGAAAATGCCTTAGAACCTAAAGAAATTTATACCGTAGCTGATGCAGAACACATTGATTTGTATGATAGGACAGATAGAATCCCATTTGATAAATTAGAAGAATTTTTTAAGGAGATGAAATAAATGAATAAAGAAGATTTTGATAAAGAGAATGTTTTTGGATTAGGAGAAGCTAATGATGCATTTGCTAAATACTTCATTGGTCAGTCTTATTTAAATCCGTTAGTTGATCCTGAAGATTCAAATGTATTTTTAGCTAATGTTACATTTGAACCGGGCTGCAGGAATAACTGGCATATTCACAAAGCTACAAGTGGTGGAGGTCAGATACTAGTTTGTACAGCTGGTTTTGGATGGTATCAGGAAGAAGGTAAAAAGCCTCAAAGTTTAAAACCTGGTGATGTTGTTAATATAAAACCGGGAGTTAAACATTGGCATGGTGCTAAAAAGGATTCCTGGTTTAGTCATATAGCTATTGAAGTTCCAGGGGAAAATACTTCAAATGATTGGCTAGAAGAAGTATCTGATGAAGATTATGATAATTTAGAATAATCTTCTTTTTTTTGATTAACTTTAAATATTGTTTAATTCATATTAATAACTGAAAAAAGTATTTTTATTTGGGAGTGTCCGATAATTAATGAGTAATACTTTTATTCACTTGAAATCATAAG
>CAVDAS010000065.1:0-11268 GCA_963606955.1 Bacteroidaceae bacterium | reverse complement strand
AAATTAATATAAAAATGAACAACAATTAAATTCTGAGAATATCTGCCAACACTCTGAAATTTAAATGTATTATTTTAATTTTATCTTTGATTTAAATGATGCTTATTAAAATTACTGTTATTATTTTTACTGTCTTTTGTTGTTTAGTGTATGGTTTATGGAAATCATGTTTTTTTACATTGGGCATGTGTCAATAAGTTTTATATATTTTTAGGGAGGTTCAAATTTCTTATTAAAAGTGTTGGCAATATTTTTTATTGTTCGATGATGGACAGTTTGCCATTGAAACTGTTTATTTGCCCCACAAAATCTTTATATGTTTATTAAATCAACATTTTAATATGAATACATGTACAAATGTACATTCATTACTAGAAAAGAAATGTGTGTGAGAAAAATGATAAATCGGAAACTTAGTTTAATTTTGCTGTTGTTCTCTTTTTTTATAATGATAGGTAGTGTATCAGCAGCTGAAAATACAACAAATAATGCAACTGCTATTGAGTATAATTCAGTAGATGTAGATTGCATAGATCAAAAGAATGCTGTAGAAATAAATGATTTACAAACTGCTAACAATAATTTGTCAGATGTTGATAATTCAGGTTTAGCTTGTAATCATGCAAACAATACTGGTGGAAACTACTCACAGGGATGTGTTAATGCTTCTACTTTCTTTAATTATTTTGATGAAAATGGTGTTTTAAGAAATAATATTACCTGTGATAGTTTAGTTTTTGAAGGTAATTTTAATCTTAATGTAAGTACAATTAATATTAATCACAAAATTGATGTAATTGGTAAAAATGCCACTTTAAATGGTGTTGGTTTTAAAATCACTGCAAATGATGTTTCAATAGCTAATATGAATATCTTAATTAATAATACGGATATTGATGCAGCTATTGATGTTATTGGAAATAATATAAAGTTATTTAATAATACTCTTTGTGTTGTTAATTCTGGCTTTGGAGTTCTTGCCTGCGGAGCTAACTCTTTAAATGTTTCACGTAATGAAATCTTATTTTACAATAATAAAAGTAGTTTAAATGGGCCAATTTCTTTAAAAGATTCTGAGGGTGTTGATATTAATGGTAATTATATTGTTTCTGTAATGGGCTCTGGCAGTGCTGTTGATTGTGATGGTGTTGCTAATGCGGATATTAGTAACAATCGTGTTTATGTAAAGTATAATAATGATTCTAGTTCTCTTTTTGCTCTAAATATTAATGGCGGATCTAATACTATTGTTAAAAATAATACTTTGTTAGTTACTGGATGTAATAATAGCTGTGCTGTTAAAATTGATGGTGGGGACATTACTGTTGATTCTAATATTGTTACATCAACTGCAGATAATGGTTCTGCTTATGGTATGCAGTTTAATAATGTTGCTGGTGTTTTAGAGAATAATTCTCTTGTTGTTGGTGCTTCTAGTTTTGCTAGTGGCGTAATAGCTAGTTATAGTAATTTAACAGTAAGCAGGAATAATTTTACTGTTTGTGGTAATGATAGCTCTAAGACTACTGGAGTTAAACTTGTTTTGAGCAGTGCTAATGTTGATGGCTGTGTTATTAAAACTACTTCCAATAATGCTACAAATGGTGGCGTTATTACTTATGGAAGTAATACTTTTGTTTTAGGCTATCTTCCAGGTCTTGATATTGATGTGCCAGTAGTTGTTAAAGGGTATGGCAGTGATGATAAGCTTCAAGCTACCTTATCTAATGATGGTAAGCCATTAGCTGGTGTTAATGTTACTTTTACTGTTAATGGTGTTAATTATATTAAAACCACTGATGCTAATGGTGTTGCTAGTTTAAATATTAATTTATGTCCTAATTTTTATAATGTGACTGCATATGCTATGGGTATGGTTGTTGAGTCTAGTGTTAAAGTTTCTTCTATTTTAGCTCATAATCTTGTTAAAACTTTCCAGAACAGCACACAGTTTGCTGCAACTTTCTGCGATGAGTCTGGAAAAATATTAACTAATACTGATGTTTTATTTTATGTTAATGGCATAGTTTATCAGAAATTAACTGATGCAAATGGTGTTGCTGGTTTAAATATTAATTTACGCCCAGGTGATTATACTTTAACTGCACTTAATTTGGTCACTGGTGAAGAGTGTAAGTTTAATGTTTGTGTTTTAAGTACTGTTGAGACTCATGATTTGGTAAAAACTTATAAAAATGCTTCTCACTTTGTTATTAAAGTATTAAATAAAGACGGTAGTTTAGCTAATAACACTAAGGTTACTTTTAACATTAATGGTGTTTTTTACACTGAAGACGTTGTTGACGGTTATTCCAAATTAAATATTAATTTAAATCCGGGAAAATACATAGTTACTACTATCTATAACGGTTTGGAAGTAGGTAATTCTATTGTTGTTAATTCTAAATTGTTTTCTAGTAATTCAACTTCTAATTCCAGTAGTTTTTCAGATTTAGGTGCTTTATTGAACTTTACTAATAAGACACTTTACGGTACTTTTGATATTATTAATATTGGTTCATCTTCTGAGTTTAAAAAGGTTATCAGTAATGTTATTAAGTTTGAAACAGGTTCTAAGAATGTTATCCTTAATTTAACTTCCAAAAGTTACTCTTTGGACGCTACTCAGGATATTGTTTTTAACTTTAATTCTGGTAATTTGATAATTAAGGGTAATGGTGCTAAGCTTACTACTAATGATGGGGATGTTTTCCTACGTATTGGTACTGGTGCTACTGCTCAGATTTTTAATTGTACTTTTACTAATTGTAAACCTGCAATACGTTCTTATGGTATGTGTAATGTTGTAAATTGTATTTTTAAAGAGAATAAACGTGCTAATACTGTGAATGCTCATAATTTGTTCCGTAAAGGTGGTGCAATAGATAGCTATGGCCAATTATCATGTATTAACTGTTCTTTCTTGGATAATAGTGGTAGTTATGGTGGTGCTGTTTGTTGTGAGCCAAATTCCGAAGCTGTTTTTGCTAATTGTAAATGGGGTTCTAATACTGCAGGTTCCACTCCTGGTGTTAACTGTGGTGAGGATATTTTCGTACATAACAGTGCTTTTGCACAGATTTTCTATAATGGTACTTCTGAAAAACCTGAAGTTGGAACAATGGCTTCCAGTTCTCTTCAATGGATTAATCTTAATATGGGTAATACTACCAATAATCTTGTCTTTGATGTTAATAATGATGGAGAGTTAATTAATGCATTTTCTTACTTAAATAATGGGGAATACTCAGCTACTAATGTAACTATTAATTTAAAGAATGGTGAGTATAGTTTTGAGCAGTATTCTAACTGGTTTTCTAAAGCATGGTTTAATGTTTGGGATTTTACTAAACAGTTCTTTTCTCAAACTATAAGTCTAGCTAAGGGTATTTGGGGCCATATTGAAAATTCCTATCATGAATCTGAAGATTCTGATATGAAGGATACTGAGAATAGTGATTATTTATGTATCATTAAATCTGGTTTGAATGTTACTATTAATGGTAATGGTGCAACAATCAAATCTAGTGATGCTGATTTGCGTCTGTTTTATATTGTTGGTTCCTCCCAAGTCTTTTTAAATAATATAACGATTGCCGGCTTTGGTACAGCTATATTGAATAATGGTATATTGGTATGTGAGGATACTAATTTTAAGGATAATCGTGTTAGTTATGTTGTAGATTTCAATGATCTTGGTGGTGCTGTTCGTAATTATGGTATTTGTAATTTTACTCATACTAATTTCGTTGATAACTATGCAAATAAAGGCGGAGCTATTTACAATGAAGGAGGTCAGGTAATTTTAGATAATACCTGTACTTTTAGTAATAATAAAGCAGGATTTGATTTTAAATCTTCAGAAAAAAGAGACACTATCTATTATTATATGTTTGGATTGTGGGTTGATGCATGGTCTGTTGTTCAGCATTACTGTACTGGATCTCAACGTAATGATATTTACGATGTTGGAGGTTTAGTAAAAATAAATGGTGCTAAAAGAAATGAATTTGATTGCGATATAAAATGCGAAAATGAGGAAACAAGCTCTATTATCTACGATGGTAATTATTGGGATAATAGTAAAGCTTATTTACATATGTATTTCTTGAATAAGGATGATTATACTTGGTTGTTGTTGCATGATAATTCTTTTGCTGCATTGAATATTACACTTGCACCTTCAGCTATTCACGATTGGAATTATACTAGTGATGATGTTGTTAAACTTAAAGCAGGTAATAATTTAGTTTGGGATGGTAAAGGTGTCACTATTAATGCTGTTGATGAAAAAAACAATAAAGTTAATGACGAGGTTCACTTTTTAATTAATTATGGTGGTAATGTAGTTTTAAAGAACTTTGTTTTAAAAGATTTTAACAAAGCAATCATCAATTCAGGTCAAATAGTGTGTATTAATGTTACTTTTGATAATTGTCGTGTGGATTATGTCTGTGATGATGATTATGGTGGTGCAGTACACAATACTGGAAATATGGTATTTATAAATTGTACTTTTACGAATAATTATGCTAAGTATGGTGCTGCAGTCTATAATCTAGGATTTGCTGAGTTTATTAATTGTACTGCTGTGAATAATGTGGCTTATAGTAGTGGGGCAGCTTTCTATGATGATAAGCAGGGTTGTAGTAAGTTTGCTAATTGTACTTTTGATAATAGTAAGTATATTTTAAATGAAGGTCCGAGTATGACTGTTAATTCTGTCTGGACTTATATTAAGAATAATCTTTTAAATGTGGTTATTATTGGTTCTTTTGCTATGGGTTATGGTCAGTTATCTTCTGGCTGGGCTGCTTTAGCTGGTGTTTTAGGTACTGCTGGTGATGTAGCTATTACTTCCTGGTTTAATGTAGCTAATCATAATCATGTTGGCTTTGGAGATATGGTATCTTACAGTTTGCTTTCACTTTTCAAGTATGTAATTACTGCATTAACTGCTCATCAAATAGGATATAAAATTTATTCAGCACTTCATCCACAAGATCCTGTTATAGAAACTCACCTTTTTGATGGCGATTCAGATACTTCTGGTGTGGAAGATAAGATTATAGGTGGTAATTCTGAATCAGTAAGTGGTGAAAGTTCTATTGAGAATGGAATATCTAGAGATATTACTGGGGCAGACGGTGCTACCCGTAAATTTGTTCTTCAAGAGAATAATATTGATATTAGGTCTGAAGGTCATGCACCGGCTGTTAATTTGGATAGGCTTTCAGCTTATGATGCAAATGAAATTTTTAGTGCAGCTGAAAAATTAGCTAAATCCGACTTTCCTATGAAGACTTATTCGGTTAAATTTTTGGAAAGTGGAGCCATAAAAGATTCTTTCTGTGCTGCTGTATCACGTCTTATAAATACTGCTTCTAGCCATGCTGTTTTAAAAGAATTTTCTATGTCTATTGCTGATGGAGTGATATATCTATTTGATTTTGTATTTTAATTAATTAGCATGTAGGATGGTTTATATTTAAATTGGATGATTATAAAGTAAATAGTTCTTAGCTATTTGCTTTTTTCTTTTTTGTATTGATTATTAAAATTAGTGTTATTTTTTTAGTGTCTTTTGTGAGAAATGAATCTATTATTTATTGTTCAACACTAAACAGTTCACCTCCAAAACTGTTTATTTTGTCCACAAAAGCTTTATATGCTTCTTAAATCAATTTTTAAATATGAACACATGTACAATTGTACATTTGTGGCTAAAAAATAGGTGTGCGAGAAAAATGTTTAATCGAAAAATTGGTTTAATTTTGCTGTTGTTATCTTTTTTCATAATAATAGGTAGTGTATCAGCAGCTGAAAATATGACAAATAATGCCTCTGCTTCTATTGGGGATAATGCAGTGGATGTAGGTTGTATAGATCAAAAGAACGTTGTTGAACTAAACAGTACTGATGTACAAACTAATAATCATAATTTGTCAGATAGTGGTAAATTAGTTTCACCTTGTAATAATGGAGATAATAAGGATAAGAATACAAATCGTCCAATATCTAGTGCTGATGATTTAGAAAATGCTTTAAATAATGGCGGAAACTATGTAATAACAAAAAATATTACTATAAGTGATATGAGTAAGTCTGAGGGTAAGAATGTATATATAGATGGAAATGGTTATACAATTCGTGGAGATGATGAGAAGTACTGTGATATTGATGTTGAGAATAATTGTGCTTATTTTATGAATTGTGTTTTTTATAAGATTCGTATAGATGCAAGTAGTGATGTGTATCTTTATAATTGTACATTTAAAGATCTACGTGCTGGAAAGTATAGGGATGGTGCTGCAGTTACGGCTGAAAAGTGTAAAGTTATTATGGGTAATTGTAGTGTTATAAATTGTGGTTCTCATGAGGGTTATCATGGTGCTGTTTATTTAAAAGATGCTTATGCAAATATAACTAATTCCTATTTTGAAAACTGTTTTGGTGCAAATTCTTGGAGTAATGATGATGAAGGTGGTGCAATATTTAGTAAGAGCACAAACCTTGATTTAAGTAACTGTATATTTAAAAACTGTCATGCTCGTGATGATGGTGGTGCAATACATATCCTTAAGGGTAGTGCTGCTATTTTTAATTGTTCATTTATCGGATGTCATGCTGATGCTTCATCTTATGGTGGTGCAATATATGTAGAGGGACCTACTTCTATTATAAATTGTAATTTCGTTGATTGCTATGCTACAAAATGCAAATTGTCTTTTTGGAAAGGAGTAATAGATGGAGATAATTTTGATATTGATTTTAAAGTATTTAATTGTTCTATTAATAGTATTAAGACCACATCAAGTTGTTCTATTTCCAGTGCTGATGATTTAGAAAATGCTTTGAATTTTGGTGGAGATTATATACTAACAAAAAATATTACTATAGGTGATATAAGTAAGTCTTATAATTGTGATGTTTGTATAAATGGAAATGGTTATACAATTCGTGGAGATGATAGTGAATACTGCGATATTAATGTTGAGAAGAATTGTGTTTGCTTTATGAATTGTGTTTTTGATAAGATTCGTATAGATGCAAGTAGTGATGTGTCTCTTTATAATTGTACAATAAAAAACACACTTGCTGGTTTTTGTAGAGATGCTGCTGCAATTACTGCAGACGGTTGTAATCTTATTGTATGTAATTGTAGTGTTGTAGATTGTGGTTCTAATAAGGGTTATTATGGTGCTGTTTATTTAAAAGATTGTAGGGCAAATATAACCAATAGCTGTTTTGATGGCTGTTTTGCTTCAGATTCTGCATCCTGTGACTATGGTGGCGCAATAGCTAGTGAGGATACAACACTTGATTTAAGCAATTGTATATTTAAAAACTGTTATGCTCGTGAGAAAGGTGGTGCTGTATATACCGTTGACGGAAATAATAGGATTGTTAACTGTTCATTTATTAAATGTCATTCTGACTCCACTGGTGCATTACCTTCATATGGTGGTGCAGTATATGCAGATGGATCTACCTCTGTTATAACCTGTAATTTCACTAATTGTTCTGCTTCAAATCATAAGATGGCTGCTTGGAATAGGTCAATAGACTGTGAGGATTCTGATACTAATCTTAAAGTAATTAATTGTTCTATTGATGGTGTTTATTATAATGGTACTGCTATTTTGAATGTTGGTGGTTCTAAAAATGTTTTGAATACTAGTGGAAATTACTCTAGAGAGTCTGTTGATGGTGACATATGCACATATGGAAATAATCGAGGCATTATCTTGTAGTGTTGATACAGATTTAAAAGCTGAGAATTTCTCTTTTGAATTTCGCTGGTCTAATAGAAAGTAAATAGTTCTTAGCTATTTACCTTTTTTCTTTTTTGTATTGAAATTTAACTGATACTTATTATTTTGTGGTGGTTATATTGCATTTATTGTTTAATGATAAACAGTTCGCTTCTAAAACTGTTTATTTGGCCCACAAAAGCTTTATATGCTTTTTAAATCAATTTTTTAATATGAATACATGTACAAATGTACATTCATTACTAGAAAAGAAATGTGTGTGAGAAAAATGATAAATCGGAAACTTAGTTTAATTTTGCTGTTGTTATCTTTTTTTATAATAATAGGTAGTGTATCAGCAGCTGAAGATACAATAAATAATACATCTACTTCTATCGGGGATAATTCAGTGGATGTAGATTGCATAGATCAAAAGAATGCTGTTGAACTAAATGATGTACAAACTACTAATAATAATTTGTCAGATGTTGATAATTTAGATGTAGCTTGTAATTCTACAAACAATACTGGTGAAATTACAGTAAATCATAATATATCCAGTGCTAAGGATTTAGAAGGTGCTTTGAATGCTGGCGGAAACTACATGTTAATAAAGAATATTACTATAAGTGATATGAAGAAATCTGCGGGCAGTGAAGTATACATAAACGGAAATGGTTATACAATTCATGGTGATGATGATAAGTACTGTGATATTGATGTTGAGAAAAGTAGTGTTTGTTTTGTGAATTGTGTTTTTGATAAGATTCGTATAGATGCAAGTAGTGATGTGTCTCTTTATAATTGTACAATACAAAATACACGTACTGGAATATATAGGGCATGTGCTGCAATTTATGCAGAAAAATGTAACCTTGTTGTGGATAATTGTACTATTGTAAATTGTGGCTCTGAGGATGATCATAGGGGTCCTGTTTGGTTAGATAGTGCATGCGCAAATATTACTAACACCTGTTTTATGAAATGCTGTGGTGTACCTCCTGAGGATTATGAGTGTACTGGTGCGATATGTAGTCTCAACACAGTGCTTAGATTAGATAATTGTATATTTGAAAAATGTTATACTTCTCAAAATGGTGGTGCACTATCTACAAATGGTGGAAATACTTCTATTTTCAACTGTTCATTTACTGACTGTCGTGCAGGTCTTAAATGGTCTGAGGATTTCTGTGGTGGTGCAATATGTGCAGATGGTCCTATTTCTATTATAAATTGTAATTTCACTAATTGTTCTGCTCCAAATTATAGAGACTCTTTTTGGAAAGGAGCAATTGATCGTTTTAATTTCAATTTTGATTTTAATGTAATTAATTGTTTTATTAATGGTGTTTATTGGAATAGTTCCCTTATTCGTGATGCTGATGATTTAAATCTTGCTTTGAATCTTGGTGGGAATTACACTCTAGCAAATGATATTATTACTGGAATGGATCTCGGTGAAAATTACGTAGTAGTAGTTGAGGGTGAGTGTATACGTGATTTAATTAATTCTGGTAAAAATGTATGTATAAACGGAAATGGTTATACAATTCGTGGAGCTGACAGTAAATACTGTGATATTGATGTTGAATGGAATTGTGCTTGTTTTGTGAATTGTGTTTTTGATAAGATTCGTATAGATGTAAGTAAGCATGTGTCCTGTTATAATTGTACGATTCAAAACACTTGTACTGGGTATTTTAGGGATGCTGCTGCAATTCGTGCAGAAGGATGTAAACTTATTATGGATAGTTGTAGTATTGTAAATTGTGGTTCTAATGATGGTTATCATGGTGCTGTTTATTTAAGAAATTGTCATGCAAATATAACTAATACTTGTTTTAAAAACTGTTTTGGTGCTCATTCTTTGATATTGAGCGATGATGAAGGTGGTGCAATATATAGTGTGGATACAAAACTTGATTTAAGTAGCTGTGTATTTGAAGAGTGTCATACTTCTGATAATGGTGGTGCAGTATATACCTTTGATGGAAATAGTAGGATTTTTAATTGTTCATTTATTGGATGTCATGCTGATTCTTCATCTTATGGTGGCGCAATATATATGAGAGGACCTACAGCTATTATAGACTGTAATTTCACTAATTGTTCTGCTACTAATTACAGAAACCACTTTTGGAAAGGAGCAATAGATTGTAATAATTTTGATACCGATTTTAATATAAGTAATTGTTTCATTGATGGTGAAAATTGTAATATTTCTTTTATTCGTACTGCTGATGATTTTAAAGTTGCTTTGAATAATGGCGGAAACTATATGCTAATAACGAATATTACTATAAGTGATGTAAGTAAGTCTAGTGGTAAGAATGTATGTATAAATGGAAATGGTTATACAATTCGTGGAACTGATGATAAGTACCGTGATGTTGGTATTGGAGTTAAGTCTGCTTGTTTTGTGAATTGTGTTTTTGATAAGGTCCGTATAGTTGCAAGTAGTGATGTGTCTTGTTATAATTGTACAATTCAAAACACAGGTGCTGGAGTGTGGAGATGTGGTGCTGCAATTAGTGCTGAAGGCTGTAACCTTATTATGGATAATTGTAGTATTGTAAATTGTGGTTCTAATACTGGTTATCATGGTGCTGTTTATTTAAAAAATTGTCATGCAAATATAACCAATACCTGTTTTGAAAACTGTTTTGGTGCAAATTCCTGGTCTTGGAATAATGAAGGCGGTGCAATATATAGTAAGGATACAAAACTTGATTTAAGTAGCTGTATATTTAAGAATTGCTGTGCTTGCGATGATGGCGGTGCAGTATATGCCTATGGTGGAAATAGTAGGATTTTTAACTGTTCATTTAGTGGATGTTATGTTTATTTCTCATTATCATATGGCGGCGCAATATATGCCGGAGGACCTGCAGATATTATAGACTGTAATTTCACTAATTGTTCTGCTACAAAATGCAAGAAATCTGTTTGGAAAGGAGCAATAGATTCTGATATTGATATTAATGTAATTAATTGTTTTATTAATGGTGGTTATCATAATAGCTCTCTTATTCCTCATGTTAGTGATTTAAAAATGCTTTGAAATCATATGATGTGTCTGTTGGTAGTATGGAAATGATACGAGATTAGCTAGTAATGTTGGTACAGATGTAAAATGTGAGAATTCCTCATTTAGATAGTAGTAAAATATCTACTTTCGAGGATATGTTTGGGATCTGGGATAAAGTAAATAGTTCTTAGCTATTTACTTTTTCTTTTTTTGTATTGAAATTTAAATGATGTTTGTTAAAATTTGTGTTTTTTGTTGTTTGTGAGAACTGAATCTATTTTTGTAGTGGTTATTTATTGTTTGATGATAAACAGTTAGTTTCTAAAACTGTTTATTTGACCCACAAAATCTTTATATAT
Organism: Bacteroidaceae bacterium; assembly: GCA_963606955.1. Classification (GTDB taxonomy): domain Archaea; phylum Methanobacteriota; class Methanobacteria; order Methanobacteriales; family Methanobacteriaceae; genus Methanocatella. The sequence continues at coordinate 127 of CAVDAS010000065.1, read as the reverse complement.
TTATTAAATCAACATTTTAATATGAATATATGTGCAGATGTACATTTATCGCTGGAAAAGAAATGTGTGGGGGAAAAATGATAAATCGGAAACTTAGTTTAATTTTGCTGTTGTTCTCTTTTTTTAT
>CAVDAS010000064.1:0-11451 GCA_963606955.1 Bacteroidaceae bacterium | reverse complement strand
ATACTTATGCTATTTTAAATTTAACAGCTACTAATAACGTGGCAACTGTTAATTTTTATAAATTTGGAACTACTACTGTTTTACCTATTTCTAGGAATGTTACTTTAGCTATTACTGGTCAAGAGAATGTTACTGGAGAAATTGTTAATGGAACTTTTAAATATAAGTATGCTGCTCCATCTGGTGATTATAATATAACAGCTAGTGTGGATAATGAGACATTAACTGTTAATTTAACTAATAATGCTGATATTTATGTAAATCCTGTGTATGGTGATGATAATGATACTGGAACTAGCTGGGATAGTGCTGTTAAAAGTATTAGTAAAGCAATGGAGCTAGTGCCGGATAATGGTAGGATTTACCTTACAAATGAAATATATGAAGTAACTAGTGAAATAAAGATTACTAAGACTGTATCTATTATTGGTAAGGGGATTGATACTGTTATAACAAGTAATGGTAAAAGTAAAGTATTTTATGTAAATGCTAGTGATGTAGCTATTTATGATTGTAATTTTGTTAATAATTCTGCAGATAATGGTGGTGTTATCTGGAATAATGGTGCTAATTTGACTGTGTGTGGCTGTAATTTTGTTGATAATTCTGCAACGGATTGTGGTGGTGCTATTTGGAATGATGGTGCTAATTTGACTGTGAGTGACTGTAGTTTTGTTGATAACACTGCAAAAATTAGCAGTGCAATTTATAGTCTTGAACCTTGTATAACTAATGATAACTGGTGGGGTACTAACAACCCTGTTTGGGATGCTTTAGTCAATGATAAGGTTGCTTGCGCTTCTTATGCGACTTTAAATTTAACAGCAGATATTTATCATGTATATCTTAATTTCTATAGGAATGGAACTAGTGAAATTTTACCTATTTCCCGTAATTTTACTTTAGCTATTGGTAATAACATTTCTACTGGAGAAATTGTTAATGGTAAATTCTCAAAAAGGTATGCTGCCCTAACAACTGATTATAACATAACAGCTACTGTAGATGATCAAAAACTAACTATTGGCTTCCTTAATGATGTTTATGTTGATTCTGTAAATGGTATGGATAATAATACTGGTGCTGATTGGGGTAATGCTGTTAAAACTATTGAACATGCAATGGATGTAGTACTAGCTAATGGTAAGATTTACATTGGAGATGGAACTCATGTTGTAGATGGTATAATATTTATTGATAAGACTGTAGCTATTGTTGGAAATGGAACTAAAACTGTTATAACAAATACTAAACAAAATTATAGTAATGGTGTATTTTACATAACTGCTGATAATGTAGCTATCTCTAATTGTAGTTTTGTTAATAATTCTGGAGATTATGGTAGCGTAATCTACCTTAAGAGTGGTAGTTTGGTTGTAAATGGCTGTGCTTTTGTTGATAATTTTGCAAATTATCATGGTGGTGCAATCGCCAGTGAGAGTAATAAATTGACTGTGAGCGGTTGTTCATTTGTTAATAACACAGCAATGGGATATGGCGATGCAATTTATAGTATTGACTCTTGTATGGCTAATGATAATTGGTGGGGCACTAACAACCCAGATTGGGATGAATTAGTCAATGATAAGGTTAATCATACTTCTTATGCTGTTTTAAACTTAACAGTTACTAATAATAATGTAGCTATTAATTTCTATAAGAATGGAACTAGTGAAATTTTACCTATTTCCCGTAATTTTACTTTAGCTATTGGTAATAACATCACTACTGGAGAAATTGTTAATGGAACATTTACAAAATCTTACAGCGCTCCCGCTGGTGAATATACTATCACAGCTACTGTAGATAATCAGAAACTAGCTATTAGCTTCCTTAATGAGGTTTATGTTGATTATGTAAATGGTATGGATAATAATACTGGTGCTGATTGGGGCAATGCTGTTAAAACTATTGGACATGCAATGGATGTAGTACTAGCTAATGGTAAGATTTACCTTTCAGATGGAACACATGAAGTAACTAATGAAATAAGGGTTACTGAGACTGTAGCTATTGTTGGTAATGGAACTAAGACTGTTATAACAAATAATAAAAATGGTAATGGGGTATTTGTCATATTGGCTAATAATGTAGCTATTTCTAATTGTAGTTTTGTTAATAATTCTGCAGCAACATTAGGCGGTTCAATCATTAATTGTGGTTCTGGTTTGACTGTAGAAGATTGCAGTTTTGTTAATACTTCTTCAGGATATGGTGCTGTAATCTATAATGACGGTACACTTAGTTTAAATAATAATACTTACTCTGGAATTAGTGAAGGTGAAACATGTATTTACAATGATGGTATTCTTTCTTGTGTGAATATCACTGTTTTAGATAATAAAATTGTTAAAGTTCATCCTGGTGAAACTGTTAAGTTAGTAGCTACTGTTACTTGTGATGGAGCTAGTGTAGCTGGCGGAACATTAAAATTCCTCATTGATGGTAGAGAATATAACGCAACTGGTAATCTTAATGGAACATATAGTTGTGATTATCTTGTAACTTACTTTGACGGATCTAAAGTTGTTAGTGCAAGTTATACTGGAGCAGATGAAGTATCTGTTAAAAATGCTACATTAAAATGTTCTATTGAAACTTTTACTGATTTGCAAAATGCAATAAGTATGGCTAGTGTTATATCACTTACTTCTGATGTTATAATGGCCGCTGCTGAAAAAGAAGAATTTAAATATGGAATTACTATCAATAAATACATTATTATCAATGAAAACATTACTATTGATGGTAATGGTTTTACTATTGATGCAAATAAGTCAGGCAGGATTTTTAACATATTTGGTGGGTGTACTGTTAATTTAAGTAATGTTACTTTAGCTAATGGTAATACTACTCGTAATGGCGGAGCTATTTCTATGGATATGGCTACTTTAAATTTAAATAATGTTACTTTTGCCAATAATTCTGCAGAATGTGGTGGTGCAATCTATAACTGTGGATATGCTACTGTAAATAAATGTAGGTTTGTTAACAACTCTGCAATTGAGGGAGGTGCAATTTTTAATTCTGAAAGTACTATTAAGGTATTTGACTCAATATTTGAGAATAACTCTATAACTAAGGGAGTGATTGCTAGTTCAGGTATTCTTACTTTGAATAATAATAAATACTCTGAAATTACCGAAGGCAAAGCTTATATTTTCAGTTATGGCACTCTTTCTTGTGTGAATATCACTGTTTTAGATAATAAAATTGTTAAAGTTCATCCTGGTGAAACTGTTAAGTTAGTAGCTACTGTTACTTGTGATGGAGCTAGTGTAGCTGGCGGAACATTAAAATTCCTAATTAGTGGTATAGAATATGAGGCAACTAGTAATCTTAATGGAACATATACTTATGATTATCCTGTAACTTACTTTGACGGATCTAAAGTTGTTAGTGCAAGTTATGCTAGAGCAGATGAAGTATCTGTTAAAAATGCTACATTAAAATATTCTATTGAAACATTCACTGATTTAAATAATGCAATAAATACAACTAATGTCATTTCACTTACTTCTGATGTTGTAATGGCTGCTAATGAAACATTTGCAGATGGAATTACTGTATCTAAAAACATTACGATTAACGGTAATGGTTTTACTATTGATGCAAATAACTTAGGAAGAATTTTTAACATAGCTAATGGTACAGTTTGTTTAACTAATGTTACTTTAACTAATGGTAACTCTGATGATGGCGGAGCTATTTATAATAATGGTACTTTAACTTTAATTAATGTTAATTTTATTAACAACACTGCAAAGTATGGTGGTGCCATTTACAATAAGGGCAGTAACTTTACTGTAATTAACTCTACATTTGTCAACAGCACTGCAAAGAATGGTGGTGCCATTTACAATAAGGGTAGTAACTTTACTGTAAGTAAATCTATTTTTATTAATAACACTGCAGAAATTTATGGTGGTGCAATCTGCAATAGATATGCTGCTAATGGTTTTAGTATAGCAGATAGTACTTTTATTAACAACACTGGAGGTTATGGGGGTGGTGTAATCAATAATGAAGCTGATAATGTTATTATAATTAATTCTAGTTTTATTAATAGTACTTCAATTTGGGGAGGTGCAATTTGCAATGGTGGATATAATGTTAGTGTAAGTAATTCTAGTTTTATTAACAATACTGCAGAGTTAGGTGGTGCAATTTACAATTATGCATCTTTTAGTTTAAATAATAATGAATATTCTGGAATTGGTGATGGTAAAACTTATATTTACAATTATGGGGGCTCTCTTTCATTTTGTCTAATCACTGTTTTAGGAAATGAAACTGTTAAAACTAAACCTGGTGAAAATATCACATTATATGCTACTGTTACTTGTGATAGAGCTAGTGTAGCTGGTGGAGAATTATACTTTACAATAGATAATGTTCAATATGATGCATTTAGTCAGGATGATGGAAATTATACTTTTAATTATACTACAAATTACTTTAATGGACCTAAAGTTGTTAGTGCAGGTTATAGTGCCAATAAAATCGCTGTTAAGAATGCTACTTTAGTTTGTGCTATTGAAACATTTACTGATTTGCAAAATGCAATAAATACGTCCAGTGTTATTTCACTTACTTCTGATGTTGTAATGGCTGCTAATGAAACATTTGCAGATGGAATTACTGTATCTAAAAACATTACTATTAATGGTAATGGTTTTACTATTGATGCAAATAACTTGGGAAGAATTTTTACTATAATTGGAGGTTATTCAGTTACTTTAACTAATGTTACTTTAGCTAATGGTAATACTACTCGTAATGGTGGAGCTATTTATAATAATGGTACTTTAACTTTAAATAATGTTATGTTAATTAACAATAGTGCAATTAGAGGTGGTGCAATAGCTAATAATGGTGATAATTTAACTGTACAATCCTGTGTATTTATTAATAATACTGCTGCTGAGGACGGTGGTGCGATAAGCAATGTAGCTTATGGTTTTAGAGTAGATGATTCTATTTTCATTAATAATACTGCAATTGAAGACGGTGGTGCAATAGCCAATTACGCTTATGGTTTTAAGGTATGTGATTCTAGTTTTGTTAATAACTCTGCAGAGTATGGTAGTGTTTTAAACAATTTTGGATTTGATTGTATTGTAGAAAACTCTACTTTTATTACAAACACTGCAAGTCAATATGCTGCAATCTATAATGCAGGAGGCGGTTTTATTGTAAATCGTTCTAGTTTTATTAAAAACATTGTATGCATTGGTGGTTTAATCTGTAATATAGGTGAGGGTTTTATTGTAAATGCTTCTAGTTTTATTAATAACTCTGCTGCTGGTTATGGTGGGGCAATAGCTAATTGGGGTGATGATTCTATTGTTGATAATTCTACTTTTATTAATAATACTGCAAAGTATGGTGCAGCAATAGATAATAGTGCAAATCTTACTTTTACTATAAAAGACTCCAGTTTTATTAATAATTCAGGAGAATTTGGTGTAATTCGCAATGATGAAATGGGAATTATTAGTTTAAATAATAATACTTATTCTGGAATTAGTGAAGGTAAAACTTATATTTATGTTAACAAAGGTGCACTTTCTTTTGTGACTGTTAGCGTTTTAGGAAATGAAACTGTTAAAACTAAATTTGGTGAAAATATTACATTATATGCTACTATTACTTGTGATGGAGCTAGTGTAGCTGGCGGAATATTAAATTTCACTATTGATGGTGTTAATTACACTGCAGACAGTCAAAAAAATGGTATTTACAACTGTACCTACAATGTAAGTTTTGATAATTGCAGAGTTGTTAGTGCAGATTATGATAATGCAACTAATGCAACTATCCAAACAGGTATCTTAAATGCTAGAAATGATGCTAGTCTAACAGCTGAGAATGTTACAATGATTTATCATGATGGAACATGTTTAACAGCTAATTTACTGGATGCTAACGGTAATCCAATAGTTAATACTACAATTTCAGTTACTATTAATGGAGTAACTTATAACAGAACCACTAATAGAGAGGGTACTATCAGTTTAGCTATTAATTTAGGTTATGGATTATATAATGCAGTTATTTCCTATGGCGGAAATGAAACTTACGATCCAGTTAGTGTAAATGTTACTATAGATGTTAAATCATCAGTTATTGGTCAAAACATTGTTAAAATGTATAAAAATGATACTCAGTTCTATGCAACATTCACAGACAGTAATGGGGTAGTATTAGCTAATACAGTTGTAAAATTCAATATCAATGGTGTATTCTATGAACGTAATACTACTGAAAAAGGAATTGCAGAGTTAAACATCAACTTAAGACCAGGAAACTACACATTAACCGCATATAATCCAGTTACTGGAGAACAAAGAGGGTTTAATGTTTTAGTAAAATCTTTAATCGTAGCTAGTGATTTAACTAAATATTATCAAAATGAATCTAAATTCCAAGCAACAATATATGACAAAGGTGGAAATTTAGCACTAAACAAATCTGTAACTTTCAACATCAATGGTGTGTTATACACTCGCCAAACTGACATGAATGGTACAGTTAAACTAGCTATTAATCTAAGACCTGGAGAATACATCATAACAACTATGTTTGATGGCTTAGAAGTAAGTAACAATGTTAAAGTATTGCCTACTTTGATAACAGGTGATTTAGCTATGAGCTATCACGACGGAAGTAAATTCAATGCAACTGTTCTAGATGGTCAGGGTAATCCGTTAGCTAATCAAATAGTCCAATTCAATGTAAATGGCGTCTTCTACAATAAAACTACTGGAGATAATGGTGTAGCTAGTTTGGCTATTAACTTAAACAGAGGTGAATACATTATTACCTCTATCTGGAATAAATACCAAGTTGGAAATAAAATAACTATTTCTTAGAAGTGAATTTTAATATTCATTTCTTTTATTTTTTTAAAATCCTTCATCATCATATTCCCAGGTGTCTCCATAGGCATCATTGTAGTATGCATCGTCATAATAGTATTCATCACCTACAGCATCATCATATGAGTCATCGTAGTCATAAGAATAGCTAGTTGTGGTATGGTGTATTGGTTGTGTGGTGGGAGTATTGTCTTCTTTTTTATCCTCGCTGCTGTTTAGATATGTATCAGTAAGGTTAGTTGTATCTGGCAGAGATTCGTAATTTAAAGTTTCGTCTTCAGTTGAAATGTTTGATTCATAAGTTATAATGCTAATTAAGCAAATACTCGCAACTATAATTATGCAAAATATAGCTATTTTATTCATGTGTTCTATTTTATTTTGGAAAACATATATATTTTGTGTCTATGTTGATATTATTAAATTTGGTTAAATTTAAATGATTCTAAATTAAAAATATTAATTAGATTATTAATTTGGGGAATTTTTTATGAATACACCAATTGTAATATTGAATTATAAAACTTATTTAGAATCTAGTGGAGAAAATGCATTGGAATTAGCTTATGCATTAAAAAGTGCTTCAGAAGAATCTGGTATAACTATGGTTGCAGCACCGCAGGCAGCAGATATTTATAGAATTCAGGACCAAATTTCTTTACCTGTTTTTGCACAACATATTGATCCAATCACTCCTGGCGGCCATACAGGTTCTAATTTAATTGAAACTTTAATTGAAGCTGGTATTAGTGGTAGTTTAATTAATCACTCTGAAAACAGAATGAAACTGGCTGATATTGATGAGGTTATTCAATTATGTAAGAAAAATGATATTGAATCCTGTGTTTGTACAAATAACATTGCAACAAGTAAAGCAATAGCTACTTTTAATCCTGATGCAGTAGCTGTAGAACCTCCAGAACTTATTGGTAGTGGAATTCCAGTATCTCAAGCACAACCTGAAGTTGTTGAAGACTCTGTTAAAGGTGTTAAATCAATTAATAAAAAAATTAAAGTTTTATGTGGTGCAGGAATATCAACTGGTGATGATATGGCTGCAGCAATGGATTTAGGTGCTGATGGAGTTTTACTAGCTTCTGGAATTGTAAAAGCCGAAAATCCTAAAGAAGCTTTACTGGATTTAGTTAGTAAATTATAAAATATCTGTGAGTGAAAGAATGGCTGATAAATTTAATACAATTGATGACTTTGATGTTGAAAATAAAACTGTGTTAGTTAGAATTGATATTAACTCTCCGGTTGATCCTAGTTCGGGGATTATTTTAGATGATACTAGGTTAAAATTACATGCTAAAACAATTAAAGAATTATCTAATAAAGGGGCTAAAGTTGTATTACTTGCCCATCAAAGCCGTCCAGGTAAAAAAGATTTCACAGAGTTGTCTCAACATGCCGAAGCTTTATCCAACCTTTTGAATTTAAGAGTAAAATACATAGACTCTATTTTTTCAAAATCTGCAAAAGAAGCTATTAAACAGCTAAAACCTCATGAAATTCTTTTACTTGAAAATGTAAGGTTTTTTTCTGAAGAATCATTATCAAGATCTGTTGAGGCTCAAGCAGAAACACTACTTGTTAGACAATTGTCTCCAATAATTGATTATTTTGTTAATGATGCATTTGCAGCAGCTCACAGGTCTCAGGCATCATTAGTTGGTTTTACACTTAATACTCCTTCAGCTGCAGGCAGAGTAATGGAAAAAGAATTAAATGTAATTCAAAATGCTCTGGATAATGTAGAACATCCTTGTGTATTTTTACTTGGTGGAATGAAACCAGATGATTCAATAGATGTTATGGAGAATGTATTAAGTAATGGTACTGCAGATTCTGTTTTAACAACAGGTATTGTAGGTAATATTGTTCTTTGGGCAGCTGATGTAGATATCTGTGATGTAAATAGGAATTTTATAATTAGTAAAGGCTATGAATCTATGGTTCCTAAAGCTAGGAAACTTATTGAAGAATTTGGAGATAAGGTAAAATATCCAATTGACGTAGCTATTGAAGAAGATGGTGAGCGAAAGGATGTTGACTGTGATAAAATCCCTAATGAAGCTATTTTTGATATTGGTGTAAAAACAATTAGCTATTATGCAAAAATAATTCGTGATTCCAAAACAGTATTTGCAAACGGTCCTGCAGGTGTATTTGAAGACCCTAAATTTGCAATGGGAACTGAAGATTTAATTAATGCAATGGCTAAATCAGATGCTTTTACTTTAATTGGTGGTGGCCATATTGCAGCAGCTACTTCAGCTCTTGGTTATGAAGACCAAATGAGTCATTTAAGTAGTGGTGGTGGGGCCTGTATTAGTATGCTTGCAGGTAAAAAACTAGCTGCAGTTGAAGCATTAAGAAATTCAGCAAAAAATAGTAAAGATTAACTATTTTTCGCCCCAAATTCCTTTAATAAATTTTCACTAGCTATTTTTGGATTTTGCGCATTCATAATCGCACTGACAACAGATAATCCTGAAATTCCACAGTCAGTTAATTCACAGGCATTATCTTGAGTAATTCCTCCAATAGCTACTACTGGAATATTAACTGAGTCTATAATTTCTTTTAACTCTTTTTTACTTACTTTACTTGCGTCATCTTTTGTATTTGTCGGATAAACTGCTCCAACACCAATATAATCAGCACTGTCACTTTGAGCTTGCTGGGCTTCTTTAATAGTTGCTGCAGATACTCCCAATATTTTATCCTCACCAATCATTTGTCTGGCTATTTTTGCAGGCATGTCACTTTGTCCAACATGCACGCCCTCAGCATCAATAGCTAGTGCAATATCAATTCTGTCATTAATTATTAATGGGACATTATATTTTTGTGTAATTTCCTTAACTCTTAATGCCAAATTATAGAAGTCTAGTGTTTCGGCACTTTTTTCTCTAAGTTGAACTATAGTAACTCCGCCTTTTATGGCTTCTTCTATAATATTTAAAAATTTTTCTTCATCTTCACTATTATTAGTTACAAGATAAAGTGATAAATCTAGGTTATTCATAATATCTCAATGTTACTTTCGTTAATTAAAGCTTTTCCATCTAATTTATATAAGTAATCAATTAAATAAGCTCTAAAACTTCCAGTTCCTGCATTTTCACTGTCTACTTTAGCTCTTGCTTTCTCGCCAGCTATTGTCATTAACAATGCTCCAAGTAAGGTTCCTTCAAGAGGGTTTGTTGCTCCAATACAGCTTCCTACAATAGAAGATAACATACATCCGCTTCCTGTAATTTGTGGCATCATTTCATCACCATTATCAATAGCTATTGTAGTTTTACCATCAGATAAAATGTCTATTGGTCCACTAGCTAATATTGTTGTATCTAATTTATCTGCAAGTTTGGAAATAATCTTGGCATTTGCATTAAGGTTGTCTTTAGTTATAATATCACTAGCAGACACATCTACTCCTTTTGCAGTATTTGACTCAGAAATTATTCCAGTTAATTTAGCTATTGTTTTTATTTCAGTTATATTTCCTCTAATGGTAGCTAATTTATAATTTTCAATAAGTTCTAAAGTTACATTGTTTCTTAATTGGCTTATTCCTACACCAACAGGATCTAAAATAATTGGAGTGTTAGTTTTATTTGCATGCTTAGAACTAACTCTCATAGCTTCAACTTGTTCTTGGTTTAATTTTCCAATATTTATTACTAAAGCATCAGCTATTGTGACAACTTCTTCTACTTCTTCAACATCTTCAGACATAATTGGAGAAGCTCCAATAGCTAATACTGCATTTGCACAGTCATTAACAGTCACAAAATTAGTTATACAGTGAGTTAATGGGTTTTTAACTTTCACTTCTTCTAATAATTTTGGCATTTTTTGAAGTAATTCTTTTTCATTTGTCATGATTTATAATTATAAATTTTTTAGTATATATTCTTTTAATTTTAAACAGATTTTAATTTAGCTAGTGTTTTTTCATGCTTTATTGAACAAATGTTATTATTTTTAAGTTTTCATTGTTTAATTTCATGATTTTTAGAATATTAGAAAAGTATTTAAATAAGTTTATACAAAAGTTTATTTGTTACATTAATTTCATTATGCCTCGATAGCTCAGTCTGGTGGAGCGCGAGACTTGTAATCTCGTGGTCGCGGGTTCAATTCCCGTTCGGGGCTTTCTATTTTGTATTTTTTTAGTACATATGTTGTGGTTATATTTTCTTTAAAATTATATAATCCGTTACATTTATATACTATAAAATATAAAATAAGTAATTGTTTGATGTATTGTTATGCATCGTGTTTGTATTGATGGGACCGTAGGGTAGCTTGGTCGATCCTTTGGGCTTTGGGAGCCTGAGACTCCGGTTCAAATCCGGGCGGTCCCATTTCATGTCCCGCCTTAGCTCAATTTGGCAGAGCGTTGGACTGTAGATCCAAATGTTGCTGGTTCAAGTCCGGCAGGCGGGATTTGATTAATTTATTAAATTGATTATATTTTTGCTTTGGAAAAATTACTTTTTCCGAAACATTTATATATGATGTTAATCATAGTAAATAAATAGTGTATGGTTAATAG
>CAVDAS010000063.1:0-11602 GCA_963606955.1 Bacteroidaceae bacterium | reverse complement strand
AATTCCATCATCATTTGAATTTGATAATAAAACTCAGTATTTAAATGATTTATTTGATTCTGTTATATTTAATGATATTATAAGAAGGTTTGAAATTAAAAATGTTGATTTGTTAATTAGATTAACTCATTTTTTAGTATCAAATATAGGTCAGTTAGTTTCAGCTAACAGTATTGTCAAATATCTTAAAAAAGATAGGATAAATGTTTCTGTAAATACAGTTTATAACTATATTTCTTATCTTGAAGAAGCCTGTTTAATCTATAAAGTAAAAAGAGAAGATTTAATTGGTAAAAAAATATTAAATCATTTAGAAAAATATTATTTAGTAGATTTGGGCTTTAGAGAAGCTATTTTAAAAAAAGATTTGGATATAGGTCAATCATTGGAAAATTTAGTCTATTTTGAATTACTTAGAAGAGGATATGAAGTTAATATTGGAAAATATCGCAATAAAGAAATTGATTTTATATGTAGGAAAGGCTCTAAAAAACTTTATATTCAGGTAACTTATCTATTAGCTAGTGAAGACATTCATAAAAGGGAATTTGACCCGCTTTTAAAAGTAAAAGATAATTATCCAAAATATGTTCTTTCATTAGACGAATTTGACATGTCTTATATGGGAGTTAAACATATTAATATCATAGAATTTTTAACAAGTGATGAAATTTAAATAATATTAAAAAGTAATTCTATAGTATGGATATTTCAGTTTTTGTTCCGGGTCACATTACTGGTTTTTTTAATATTGAAAATAATATAAATCCTTTGGAAAACGGGTCTTGTGGTGCTGGTTTTTTAGTAAATAAAGGAGTTTTAACAACTATTTCTCACTGTGATACTTTAGAAATTGAAATTAATCAGGGAGATTTAACAGTTATTAATGAAGTTTTAAAGATTTTAGAACTTAAAATGCCAGTTAAAATCACACAAGACATTCAACTTCCAATTGGAGCAGGATTTGGAACATCAGCAGCATCTGCGCTGGGTTTAGCTATTGGATTAAATGAATTTTTCAGTTTGGGATATACTTTAGAAGAATGCGGTCAAATAGCTCACAGAGCAGAAATTAACTTAGGTTCAGGGCTAGGTGATGTAATAGCTCAAATGGGTAAAGGTATAGTTTTAAGAACAAAATCAGGAGCACCTGGAATTGGTAAAACAACATCTTTTGTTAATGATGATATGGTTATAGCTACTAAAACATTTGGAGAGCTTGATACAGCCTCTATTATTCAAGATCCCGAATATAAACAAATTATATCTGATGCTGGTCTAGATTTAAAAGACAAATTTATTAAAGATCCGTCAGTTAAAAACTTTTTAGACTTTTCTTTTGAATTTTCAAAAAAGACAAATTTAATGTCAGCTGAAGTATGTGAACTTGTAAATTATTTTAATTCTTTAGATGATATTTTAGGCTCTTCAATGGCTATGCTTGGAAATACAGTATTTGCATTTGCATATAATGAAGATGCTTTTGAAAACTCAAATATTGAAAACTTAGATATATATAAATTAGATAATAATGGCATAAAATATGATAAACATTAGCTATGATATAAAAAGATATAGATATGAGCTATTTAACATAGCAAATACAGGAAATACCATTGTTGAGTTAGGATGTCATGTAGGAAAAACTACAAAACTAATTTTAGATAAAATTGAGGATGTTAAGGTAATAGCTATTGATAATAGTCCAGAAGCTATTGATAAAATGGAAAAACTAGCTAATGAGTATCCTAATTTAACATTTATATCAGGCGATGTAAGACGCCATGAAATTCTTCTGGAAGCCTTTAAGTTAACACAAAGCTGCGATATTTTATCTGTTGATTTAGGTGGAGGATATCATCCAGATACTGTTTTTAAAGTATTTTACATTTGGTCATCAACATTTAAACCAGCACATTCATTAATTAGAAATAAAGGATTAGTTGATTTTTGTAATTCAGCTAGTGTAAGCTGTGAGGATTTTAAATCAGCTAATGGACATTTAGAATCACATATTGATGAAGGAATTCCTCCACAAATTAAAGAATTTGAATTATGGACGCCTTCTTTAAGGGATGAATGATAAAGATTATATAGATTTTTATATATAATAAATTGTAAATGATGTAATATTGGTGATTTTCATGATTATTCCAGATAAAGAATCTCTATTTCAGCCAGGCCAACCAGTTAGTCCAGATAGATTTAAAGGTAGAGAAGATATAATTGAAAATGTATTAAAATATTTTCCATCAATTGTTTCAGGTAATCCTCAACATTTTTTTATCACGGGTAAAAGAGGAATGGGTAAAACATCATTAGCTAATGTTATTTCAGATATATCTAAAAATGAATTTTCTATGGTTACTGCCCATATAATGAATGATGGAGTTCATGATATTGAAGAGTTAATTATTCAAATAATTGAAAGAATATTGAATTCAATTAGGTCTGAAAAATGGTCTAAAAAGATTTTTGATTATTTAAGAGATAGTATTGAAACTGTTGGGATTGGTGGTTTAAATATAAAATTTAAGCCCTCAGATTCCGAATTAAAAAATATTAAAGATAATTTTGCATTTTATTTAAATGATTTAATTAACACTTTTAAAGATAAAGATGGTATATTCATTGTAATAGATGATATTAATGGTTTATCAGACACTCCAGAATTTGCTAATTGGTATAAAAGTTTTGTAGATACTATGGCAACTTCTATTGATTTCATGCCAATTGGTATTATGTTAACTGGATATCCTGAGAAGTTTATAAAATTATATAAACAAAATCCTTCTTTAAATAGGATTTTTCATACTCATGAATTAGAAGGATTGTCTAACACTGAGATTATTAATTTCTATAAAGACATATTCACCTTAAATAAAATTGATTTTGATGATTTTGCTTTAGTAACAATGGCTAATTTTACTTCCAGTATGCCGACAATGATGCAGGAAATAGGGGATGCTACTTTTTGGAGAGATTCTGATAATTACATAGATAATAATGATGCATTGGAAGGTGTTATTGAAGCAGGTAACAGAATAGGTTTAAAATATTTACAACCATTGATTGATAATAAAATTAGAAGTGAAAATTATTTATCTCTATTTAAAAAAATTGGACAAAAATTAGCTCCATCTCCTAATAGTACATTTACTAAAAAAGAGTTTTTAGATGAGCTTAATGAGTCTGAATCAAAGGTATTTAAAGATTTCATTAGTCGTGCTAAAAAATTAGGGATTATTGAATTAGCTAGTTCTAAAAAACAAGGAGAATACCAATTTACAAATCAATTATATCCTATATATTTCCTTATTCAAACCATAAAAGAAAATTAATTTCACTTTTTTGTAGTGATAAATAGCTAATTATAAATAACTTATTAACAAGATTATTAGTTATGTTAAATGAAAATCAACAAAAAGTAGTGGAATATAATGGAAATAAACCTTTAGTGGTGGAAGCTGGTCCGGGTTCAGGTAAAACAAGAGTTATTATTGAAAGAGTTAAATTTTTAATTAATGAGTTAAAAATCAATCCAGATAGCTTGCTTGTAATTACATTTACTAGAAAAGCTGCAAATGAACTTAAAGAAAGACTAGCTAGTGATATTCCTAAAGATATAATTAATCAAATGCAAATATCTACTATTCATTCATTTTGTCTTGATTTTCTTAAAAATAATGGTGTTGCAACTAATTTATTTGATGATGATTCCGGCGAAAAAAAGAGACTGTTTATTAAGAAGTATAAATATATTTTAGGATTTAAAAATGAATTTCATTTAGCTGATTATCAAATTCCATCAGTTATTAATAAATTTGATGAATATACTACTTTTAATGTTGATACTGATTCTTTAATTGAATATATTAAAGAAACAAGACCTATTAATCAAGAATATGTTGATTTTGTTAATTCATTTAAGTTTTTCCCATTAAAAAAAGTAAAAGAAAATAAAAATTTTAAACAATCCTGGTATAATGCAAGATATTTACAAACTGCAAAAGCTTATCCATTGTATTTAAAATTATTGCACAATTTTAATGCTGTTGATTACAATACTATTCAAATAACAGCTTTAAATTTTTTAAAACAGAATCCAGTAACCCAATATAAAAATATTTTAGTAGATGAGTTTCAGGATACTGATCCGGTTCAGGCTGAGCTATTTGAGATTTTACTTCAGAATGCAGATTCATTTACTGCTGTAGGTGATGTTGATCAAAGTATTTATTCTTTTAGGGGATCTTTTAGGGATTATTTTGAAGAATTTTATAATAAATATGATTGTAAATTAATTAGTCTTGATTATAATTATAGATCAACAAATAATATTATTCAAGCTAGTGAAATGTTTATTAAACCTCAAAGAAAAGAGTATTCTAAAAAACATCTTGTTGGGGCTAGAGATGAAAACAAAGATTCATATATTTTAGAAAATGATGATTATATTGGGGAAGCAGATAAAATATTTAATTTAGTTAAGGATTTAAAAGAATCTGGTAAAATTAAACAATATAGTGATGTAGCTATTTTATATCGCTCAGTTATTTCAAATAAGAATATTCCTATTTTAATTGAGGAATTTAAAAAGAATAATATACCTTATCATATTTCTGGAACTACTGATTTAATAGAAAGTGATGAAGTTAAATCCATTTTAACATTATTCTATTATATAACTCGTAAACTTGATAATTCTTATGGAATGTCTGGATTAGAAAAAGACTGGTTGAATTTAAAAGCATTTTGCGGTTATGATTTCACCCCTAAGTTTAGAGAGTTATCTAGCCAAACTAAAGAGTATTTAACTAAATTACAAGATGATTATGAAGAATCTATTTTAAAAACAGAAAAAGAGGTTTATCTGGAATTAACTGGTAAAAAAAGTGGAATTAGAAAATTAAGTGGTGTTTTTAATAGAAATGAAGATATTTTAATTGAAATATTTAAAAGAATCAATAAACCTGTTGTTGATTTAAATTTAATTAAAGATAAAGAAGATAATGCATTTTTTACTAAATTGGAACAATTAAGAGAAGATATTTTTACAAATGACACAGAAGAAAAACCAACAATATTAGAGGTTTATTATGAATTATTGAATATGTGTGGTTATTTGGAAGAATCTATTATTAATGATGATGAATATGATTTTGAACTTGAAAATTTAGCTAGAATTTCAAGAATTATTTCTAATTATGAATCAATTATCTCCAAAGATGATGTTAGAGGATTATTTTTCTTTTTAACTAGTGTTATTGGAGATTATGGGTCTTTTAATAATGATGTGGATGGTGTTCAGTTAATGACTGTTCATAAAGCTAAAGGATTAGAGTTTCCGGTAACTATTGTCTCATCATTAAGTAAAAATAAATTTCCGCTTTCTCCAAACGATCCTGAGCGTAAAAGAGATAATATTAATAAGAAAGATACTTTCTACACTCCTAATGAATGTTTAAATTATAAAGATTATACTATTGAAGAGGAAATAGAATTAGAATTAGCTGAAGAAAATAGGGTTATTTATGTAGCTATGACTCGTGCTCAAGATATTTTAATTTTATCTACTGTTGGTGAAATGCCTGATAATATTAAGCGAATATCAGGATGTTTTAATGATTATTTGGATTTAAATAATATTTCCATAAGTAGTGTTGGTTCTAAACCCGAAAATAATAAACTTAACTTAAGTTATTCTAGTTTTGCAGATTATAATAATTGTCCATTTAGATATAGTCTATTAAACAAACTACGATTTAAACTTTCACAAAAAGAAGTTACAAAAATGGGTTCTATTATTCATGAAGCATTGGATATTATAAATCAAGAAATTAAGCATAATGGTGAAATATCTGATGAAAAAATCAGGAAAATAGCTAAAAACACTTATTATTTGTATGATGGAGATAAAGAAGAGTTTGATGAGTATTTAGAATCAATTTTCGATTATTATAATAATATTGGCTCTAAAATTACTGTTGTTGATTCTGAAGTTCCATTTTCAATTGATAGTGATAATTATCGTCTTAATGGTGCTATTGATTTAATTTACAAAAATCAAAATGGAGAATATGGTATTTTAGATTATAAAAATACTCATTTTAATGAATATAATCGTAAAAAATATACTCAACAATTATTAACTTATATTTTGGCCTTAGGAAATGATTCTAATTATAAGGATGTTGAAATTACTGAAGCAAAGATATATGCAATTAAATCTAGAGATCTTGTTAATTTAAATATTGATGAATTTAAATTAAACGCACAAAAGCAAGCAATTGAAAATACAGCTATTTTAATTAATAATCATGAATTTAATAAAAATGAAAGTGGCTATTGTAATATTTGTGAGTTTTTAAAGTATTGTGAGGAGTAATTTTCCATTTTACTTTTTTTAAAATCTGTAAATCATAATTTAG
Organism: Bacteroidaceae bacterium; assembly: GCA_963606955.1. Classification (GTDB taxonomy): domain Archaea; phylum Methanobacteriota; class Methanobacteria; order Methanobacteriales; family Methanobacteriaceae; genus Methanocatella. The sequence goes on along the minus strand of CAVDAS010000063.1, from coordinate 5,171 downwards.
AGAACATTTAGCTTTTTTTACAAAATATCCTAATGTTTATATAGTGCTTTAAAGAAAATATAATTCATAATTAAAAATGAGGTATTAACAATGATGATTGGTAAAAAGATTCGTGTAGAAAGAATCATTAACAGACGTACCGGTAGAACTGTAATAGCTCCAATGGACCATGGAGTTTCTAATGGTCCAATGAAGGGTATTATAGATATAGACAAAACTGTAGAAGGTATTTCCCAAGGTGGAGCAGATGCAATCCTTATGCACAAAGGTATTGTAGAACAAGGTCACAGAGGATATGGTAAAGATATTGGGCTTATTGTACATTTATCTGCAAGTACTTCTCTTGCACCAAATCCAAATAACAAAGTAATTGTTACTTCTGTTGAAAAAGCTATTCAATTAGGAGCAGATGCAGTATCTGTTCATGTTAATTTAGGTAGTGAAACAGAATCTGAAATGTTACAGGAATTAGGTGAGATTTCTGAAACCTGTAGCTACTGGGGAATCCCTCTTTTAGCTATGATGTACCCAAGAGGTCAAAAAGTAGAAAATGAACATGATGTAGAATTAGTTAAACATGCAGCACGTGTAGGTTCAGAACTTGGTGTGGATATTGTAAAAACTAATTATACTGGAGATCCTGATTCATTTAAAGAAGTAGTTGAAGGAGCATTAGTACCTGTAGTAATAGCTGGAGGTCCAAAAGTAGACACTGACGAAGAATTATTACAAATGGTTAAAGATTCTATTGAAGTTGGTGGAGCAGGTGTAGCATTTGGACGTAATCTTTTCCAAGCTGAAAACCCAGGTAAAATAACTAAAGCTATTTCAGAAGTAGTACATCATGATTTAGAAGTAAATGAAGCTTTAAAATTCTTAAAATAAGGTGATTTTGTGGAAAATAAATTCGCTTGGATAATGACTCCAAATAAGCCATGGGATGATAAAAAAGAAATGATTACAACTGCATTGGAATCAGGTATTAGCTATGTCCTAGATTTAGAAGACTGTGATAAAATCAAAAAATTAGGTAATGTAAATATAATAGTTAATAATGAAAATGCAGATATTTATCTTGTTGGAATTAATGGTGAAGGAGACGGATCTTTAATCCTTAGTGAAGATTTAAGCCAGTCACAAGATTTATTAGAAGCAAAAAAAGCTAAAAGTGATGGAAAAACTGTTTGTGCATATGTAAAAATCACTGATAAAAATCATGAGCAACTAGCTGTTAGTTTAGGTCCAATAGTTGATTATATTATTTTAATAAGTGCTGACTGGACTGTAATTCCGCTGGAAAATATTATTGCTGATTTACAAAAAGAAGATGTAGAAATAATAGCTGCAGTAGCTGACGGAGACGGAGCTAAATTAGCTATTGAAACATTAGAACATGGTACTGATGGAGTAATATTTGAGGCAAATGACTTTAATCAAATTAAAGAAATAGCTAAGTTAGTTGACAAAGCTTCTAAAATAAAATATGATTTAAAAATAGCTACTATTACTAATGTTAAGCCATTAGGTTCTGGTGACAGAGTATGTGTTGATACTACAGATATGATGAAACCAGGAGAAGGTATGCTAATCGGATCATATTCCAAATCATTATTTTTAGTACATAGCGAGTCACTTGAAAGTGAATATGTAGCATCAAGACCATTTAGAGTAAATGCAGGTCCTGTTCAGGCATATGTAATGGTTCCAGGTAATAAAACAAGGTATTTATCAGAACTTGTTGCCGGTGATGAAGTTTTAATTGTTAATACACAAGGCGAAACAAGAACTGCATATGTTGGAAGAAGTAAAATTGAGAGAAGACCTTTAATATTAATTGAAGCAGAATATGAAGGCCAAACAATCAGAACACTTCTTCAAAATGCAGAAACAATCAGAATAGTTGATGCTGAAGATAATCCACTATCAGTAGCTGATATAAAAGTAGGAGATAAAGTTAAAGTATATGTTGAATCAAATGCCCGACACTTTGGAATAGCTATTGATGAAACAATTATTGAACAGTAAGGTGTTTTTAATGTCTCAGATTAGGTCTTTTTTAGCTATTGATTTGGATGACGATTTAAAACCTAAAATAAATAAAATCATAAGAGAATTTAAGAAAATAGATGCAAATATTAAATATGTAGATTTAAATAATTTGCATTTTACCTTAAAATTCTTTGGTGATATTGACACTGAAGGAATAGACTTAATTTCTCAAAAAATTGAAAAAACAATTAAAGAATTTAAGCCTTTTGATATTAAAATAACTGGATGTGGAGCTTTTCCAAATAATAATCATATAAAAGTTATTTGGATTGGTGTTGAAAGTGATGAGCTTTTAGGTCACCTACATGATAAATTAGATGGAGAATTCAGCTCTATTGGTTTTGATAAGGATAAAAAATTCTCAACACATCTTACTATTGGTCGTATGAAATCAGCTAAAAATAAAAACCAAATAAAAAGTGTTATTGAAGAATTTGAAAACGTGGAAATTGGAAATATGAATGTTTCAAGTATTGCTCTTAAAAAAAGCACCTTAAAACCTTCAGGTCCAATTTATGAAAATTTAAAAACTTACGATTTGTGATTTAATGGATTATAAACAAATTTTAGATGAGATTAAACCTTCAAAAGAGGAAAGCAGTGAACTTCTTAATATTTCAGATAAATTAATTAATTATTTAAATGAAGTTTGCAAAAAGGAAAATATTAATGCTCATGCTTCACTTGTCGGTTCTGTAGCTAAAAGAACATATTTAAGTGGAAAATCAGATATTGATATTTTTATTTCATTTCCTCTTGATATGGATGTTTCAACTCTTAAAGAAACTGGTTTATATTTAGGTTATAAATGCAGTGATTATTTTAATGGAAAAGCTAGTGAACATTATGCATCTCATCCATATGTAACTAGTCAAATTAATGGGTTTGAGATAGATTTTGTTCCATGTTATGATATTGAAAATGGAAGTCAGTTAAAATCTGCAGTTGACAGGACAATCCTACATACAAAATATATTAAATCTCATCTGGCTTTAAATCAAAATGAGGAAGTTCTTCTTTTAAAAAGATTCATGGATATGACTGGAACATATGGATCTGAGTTTAAAGTAGGTGGTTTTGCAGGTTATCTATGTGAATTACTAATTTTAAAATATGGAACCTTTGAAAACACCCTAAAAGAAGCTTCAAAATGGAGATATGGTCATACTATTGATTTGGAAGGTTATAATACAGCGAATTTGTTTAATGACCCGTTAATTGTAATTGATCCAACTGATATGAATCGTAATGTTGGAGCAGCACTAAGGTTAGATAAAATGGCTGAATTTATCCAGTCTGCAAGAAACTATTTAGCTAGTGATAATAAAAAAGACTATTTTTACCCAGTAGCTAATAAATTTACTAAAAATGAAATTTTAGAAGAATTTAAAAAAAGAGGTAGTGATGTAATAGCTATTAAATTTAATATTCCTGACATTCCACTAGATACCCTTCATCCTCAGCTTAGAAAAACAACAGAGTCATTAGCTGATAAATTAAATGATGAGGACTTTTCTGTTTACCAATCTGATTATTGGAGTGATGAGGAAAATATAGCTATTTTATTTTTTGAGTTAAGTGTGTCTAAATTAAACAATATAAAAATCCATTATGGTCCAAAGGTTTTTGTTGAAAAAGGCTCACAAAACTTTGTTAATAAACATGGAATTGAAAATTCATATATTTTAGATGATTTTGTTGTTTGTGAAGTTCCAAGAGAATTTATAACTGCAAATGATTTTATTAAACATATTTTAACTCCTAAATATATTTCTTTAATTAAAGTAGGTAAAAATCTTATAGATATTATTATAGATAGCTATGAATTACTTTCATTAGATGATTTAGAATTAGACAATGAAAGTTTTTTAACATTTTTAGATGATTTTTTAAACCCAAATAAGTATTTATTTAGATAAATCTTATTTTATTGTTTTTTGTACTATTTTATTCTAGTTTTATATCAATTTTCAAGAAGAAATAGTTATATATTGTATACAATAAAAATATTTAATGTTATGAATTTTCATTCATTTCATTAATAATCTTTTTTTAAATTAAAGATTATTATTTAAATTTGGGAGATAAATAATGTTAAAAAAATTAAATAAACATTTATTGTTATTATTGGCAGTATTTGTTTTATTTATCTTAATTCCTACTTCATTTGCAGAGGATTTAAACGATACTCAAACAATTGCAAGTAGTGATGTAGATACTCAAATAATTACAGATACTAACACAAATAATACTATATATGTTTCAACAAGTGGAGATGATGATAATGGTGATGGATCTGAGGCTAAGCCATATGCGTCTGTCTCTAAGGCTGTTGATAAATATAATTCATCAGTAAATTCCAATATTTTCATTAAAAATGGAAATTATGCAATTACTGATACTATAATTATAAATAAAACAATAAATATCGCTGGTGAATCTTCAACTGGTGTTATTTTAGATGCAAAGCATCAAACTAATATTTTTAAAGTTACAAATAAAGCTACTGCTTCTTTAACTAATTTAACTTTGATGAATGGTAATTCAACTGGCAAAGGCACTTATTCTAGTGATTATCCAGGTGGAGCTATTGCTATACCTTATGCAACTGCTGTTAATATTGATAACTGTAGATTTATAAATAATTTAAATTCTGCAATTTCTTATTATTCTTATACTGAAACTACTTTAACAATTACAAATTCAGTATTTGAAAACAATACAGCTAAGGGTAAACCAGAACATGGTGGTGCAATTTATTTTGCTGGACCTGGTGTTTTAAATGTAGCTAATACTACTTTTAAAAATAATTGCATTGGCTCAATTTATGGTAATGGTGGAGCAGTTTACTTAGCTATGAATGCAAAATCAGCTACTTTTGATAAATGTAATTTTATTAACAATAGTGCACGTGCCGGTGGAGCTATTGGAGCTTTCTGTGCTGGTGATATCAATGTTTTTAATTGTGTATTTGAAAATAATACTGCAACAAATAACAAAGGTGGAGCTATTTATGATGAACAAAGAAATTCAAAAGATTTAATTTTAAGTGTTAAAAATAATACTTATATTAATAACTCCCCAGCAAACAGTACTATTTACACAGAAGGTAATGTTAATAT
>CAVDAS010000062.1:0-11658 GCA_963606955.1 Bacteroidaceae bacterium | reverse complement strand
GTACAATTACTTATAAGAGCATTATTACCAGTACTATATATTGCACCACCATAACTACCTGCGGAATTCTTAATAAAAGTACAATTACTTATAAGAGCATTATTACCAGTACTATATATTGCACCACCATAACAATTACTCTGTGTTGCAGCATTATTAATAAAAGTACAACCACTCACAATTAAATTATCACAATTATTCCATATTGCACCACCATCACTACTAGCCACATAATTATCTTTAAAAGTACAATTATAAATAGCTACACCAGCAGCAGTTATAGAAAATACCCTACTCTGTTTATTACTTGTTACAACAGTATTAGTTCCATTACCAATAATAGTTACACTCATTTTAATATCTATTTTCTTAGTTAATTCATGAGTTCCATCAGCAAGATAAATTTTACCATTAGCTGATGTTTTATTCATTGCTTTATCAATAGTTTTAACAGCAGTAGCCCAGCTATCACCAGTATTATTATCATTACCCTTTTCAGGATCTACATAAATAGCTGAATTTTCTTCACCAGCACCTACAAGAGGTTCATCTTTTAAAATTAGTTCGTTATTAGAGTTCTTTATTAAATTATTTTCAGAAAAAGTAGTTTCATCATTATTACTAGATTTTGCACCTAGTGTGTTTTCATTATCATCAGTTTGTGGTTTCAAACCACCACTATCATCTTTAGACGCCATATCTAAATTTGTTTCTTCTTCATACTCAGAAGTTAAATCTTCTGTACATGTATCGTTCATTAAAGTTGTACTGACAGTCATGTCTGTCCCAGTAATCTCTAATGAAGATTCCTCTTCAGCACTAACTATATTCATTGATAGCAATGCCAAGATCGGTATTATAAAAATAACACATTTATTTTTAAACATCTTCATTCCCCCGAAATAATGAGTTTTTTATGAATGTTCACCAATGTCTTTATTGCAGAGATTTGATGGATTGCCCCATCATCAAACAATAAAGATTACACTACACAAGTATCACAAGATAATGTTATACAACACACATCTTTGAAATAGTGTACAATGAATATATAAATTATGCTGAATATTTAAAGGTTTCTAAAAAATTTTAAAATATAAACTGTTTAAAAATGAACAAAAATATGAACTATGTTCAATAATTTAAAAAATATTGAAAAATAAAACAAATAAACAAAAAAGTTACACACAATTAACAAAAATCAAAGTTAACAAAAAATACACCTTTGACAAAATTGCGAAAATTCATGAAAAAAATATACAAACGAAATATATAGCTAAAAATCAAAAAAAATCTTTTAAACAAGAAAATATAATTAAATAATAAACAAAATATTATATAATAATTATAAGGATTTTTAAAATTATGTCATTAACTAAAAAACAAGTGGAAAAATTAGAGTCAAGCGGATATAGATTTGTTGGCAAACACAATCATGCAGCTGCTAAAATATGTCATTGGACTAAACAAAGTATTTTAGATAAAGGAGTTTGTTATAAAGAAAAATTCTACGGTATTGAAAGTCACAGATGTCTTCAAATGGCTCCGGCAATACCAAACTGTCAGCAAAAATGTGAATTTTGCTGGAGAGATTTATCATATACTCAAACACAGTGGGACGGAGAATATGATGATCCTAAAACTATAATTGACGGAGCTATCAAAGCTCAAAATAATTTACTTTGTGGTTTTTTTGGAAATGATAATGCAAATAAAGAAAAATTAGAAGAATCTAAAACTCCTACAAATGCAGCTATTTCACTAGCTGGAGAACCAACTCTATATCCTGAAATTGATGAATTAATAGCTGAGTTTAATCGCCGTAATTTTACAACTTTTCTTGTTAGTAATGGCCAGTCTAGAGAAAAATTAAAAAACCTGGAAACTGAACCTTACCAACTATATCTTTCCTTAGATGCTCCTACAAAGAAAATATATAATGATGTTTGTCAACCTCAAATTAGCGAAGGTTGGGAGAATTTAAACCAATCACTTGACACACTAGCTAGTTTTAACTCTCGTACATGCATAAGAACAACCTGTGTTAAGCAAAGAAACATGGTTAATCCTGAAAAATATGCTCAGTTAATTAAAAAAGCTAATCCTGATTTTGTAGAAATAAAAGCTTATATGTGTGTTGGATCATCAAGAGACAGGCTAACACTTGACAATATGCCAACATTTGATGAAGTTAAAAGTTTTGCCCAAAAAATAGGAGAAAATTGTGGTAAAAAAATAGTTAACCAGTCTGAAATCAGCCGTGTTGTTTTGCTTGAATAGCTATTTTTTCTCCTAATTTAAATGCATTTTCCAAATCAATTGGAAATTGCTCTTCAAGTGTTTTACGTTTTTCTTTCTCGGTGAAAATTTCCATTTTATACTTAGAATAATCAAATTGATAAGTATCATAGGCATAAAGATGAAATGGCTTTGTAAACATTTTTTCTAAAACCATTTCGTTTTTATCGAATAAATCATGGTATCCTAGGTGTCTTGCAGTTTTCTCATCAAGATTCATAGTGTAAATACATCCGACAGCCATCTTTTTTGGAGCTAAGCTAGTCATATCTTCATCATAAACAAAGAATGGAAAGATAAAACGCTCTAAAAAGCACCTCATTACTCCACTTACATCACCAAAGTAAACTGGAGACCCGAGTATTACACCATCTGAGAGAACAATTTTTTCTAAAATTGGTTTAAAGTCATCTTTATAAACACATTTTCCATAATGACGACCGTTAATCTTTTTACATGCAAAACAGCTTTTACATCCATTGAAAGGAATATCATATAAATTAACTGATTCAACTTCATTATCATCAGAAATTGATTTAATTCCTTCTGCGGCTTTTTCTAAAAGCCTGGCAGTGTTTCCGTCTTTTCTGTGGCTACCATTTATGGCAAAAAATTTCATTCTTCAGCCTTAATTTTGTTACACATTTCTACTGCTTTTTTAGCTGCTTTTTCCATTGAAATTTCATAAGGAATTCCAGCTTCCTCAAGTATTTTTTGACCTTCCTCTTCATTAGTACCAGTTAATCTAATTACAATTGATACTAAGCTTTCAGCTTCTTTAATAGCCTCAACTACACCACGAGCAACATCATCTGCTTTGGTAATTCCACCTAAAACATTTAAAAATACTACTTTAACAGGTTCGTAGTTTAATACTATGTTAAGGGATTTTTTAATACTTTCCTGGGAAGCTCCTCCACCAATATCTAGAAAAGTAGCTGGTTCTCCTCCATGAAACTTAATCATATCCATACCAGTTAAGGTTAAACCTGCTCCATTACCAATAACTGCAATATCCCCGTCTAATTTAACAAAGTCCACTGCTTTTTTCTTATAACGTGCAAGTTTTACTAAATCCTGATGTCTGTATAATGAATCATTTTCAACAACAAATTTTGCATCAGCAGCTATTAAACCTTCATCAGTTAAGACTAATGGGTTAATTTCAGCAGTTTCTGCATCATATTTCTCAAATATGTTATATAATTTGTAGATTACATCACCCATTTGAGATATTAAATCTGATGGAACATTCATTTTACGAGCTATTTCACGAGCTTCATAAGGTAAGAATTCAATTAAAGGATTTGGATGATATTTAATTATCTTTTCAGGATTTGTTTTAGCTAAATTTTCAATTTCAATCCCGCCTTCACTACTTGCCATGATAACAGGCCTTTTATTAGCTCTGTCAATGGAAATACTTACAAAATATTCCCGGATAATATTTGCTTTTTTCTCAATTAAAAGCTGGTGTACTACCTCACCATTAATTGAGATTCCAAGTAATGAATCAGCAACTTTAAATGCTTGACCAGGATTATCTGCAAATTTAATACCACCAGCTTTACCTCTACCACCAACTAAGACTTGTGATTTAATAGCTACTGGTACTCCCATGTCTGATGCAATAGATGTTGCTTCTTCAGCAGAATTTGCAACATGTCCTTCTAAAATTGGAATTCCTTCATCATTAAAAACTCTTTTTGCCATATATTCGAAAAACTTCATTATAACACCTGATTAGAAATTATATCCTGCTTCAAAAGCAGCTATGTTTTTATCTTCAGTTCCTGCAGGAACACTAGCTTTAATTGATTCAATAGCTGCCCCTTTAGATATAACTTCTGTAATTTTTGTAATAGCTCCAATCATAACAATATTAGCTACAATTTTAAGGCCAATATCATCCATTGCTGTTTTAGTTGCTGGAGCATTGTAAACTTTAATATTATGTTCATCAATAAAATCCTGAACATCTTCAATAACAGTTGTTCCAGGATCAACAATTAAAATCCCATTATCCTTTAAATCAACAATATATTTAAGTAATGCTTCATGAGACATTGCTACTAAAATATCTGGGCTTTGAACTTTAGGATAATCAATTTTTTCATCACTAATAACAACTTCACATTTAGAAGCTCCTCCACGAGCTTCAGGACCATAAGATTGGGTTTGAACTGCTTCATTTTTATCAAAAAGACAAGCAGCTTTTCCTAAAATAATTCCTGCAAGAATTACTCCTTGTCCTCCAAACCCACCGATTCTTAATTCTTTTCTCATATTATCCTCCAGTTTTTAAAAATCTGTTTCATATGCAGAATTAATAAAAGTTCTGCTACCTGATTTATCTTCGCTTAATTTTTCAATATTTTCACTAAATTCTGCTCTTGATTTATTAACAAATTCACCAGTAACAATTTTTCCAACTAATTCATCATCACTCATACCTTCAGCTTCCTCTTTAGACAAAGTATTTACTTTCATAGTTACTGCCATAGCTGTTGGGGTTTTGAGTTTATTTTTACGACCATAATAAGTTGGACATTGTGAAACAACTTCAATAAATGAAAATCCTGGATTTTTAAGACCTGTTTTAATAGAATTTACTAATTCATCAACCTGAACAGTAGTCCATCTTGCAGTGTATGTTGCACCAGCTGCTGCTACAAGTTCTGCTAATTTAAATGGATAATCACCATTTCCATAAGGTGCAGTTGTTCCAAAACTGCCTTTTGGAGAAGTTGGACTAATCTGACCACCAGTCATTCCATAAATATTATTGTTAATACAAATAACAGTTAAATTAATGTTTCTTCTAGCTGCATGGATTAAATGATTACCACCAATAGAAGCAGCATCACCATCTCCTGTAAATACAACAACATCTAAATCAGAGTTAGCTACTTTTAAACCAGTTGCAAAACTAAGAGCTCTTCCATGAGTTGTATGCAATGAATCACATTTAACATAACCCGGAATTCTTGAAGAACATCCAATACCTGAAACCATAGCTATATTGTCAAAATCCATTTCTGCTTCTTCCATTCCTTTGAAAAAAGCATTCATAATACTACCGTTTCCACAACCTGGACAAAAGATATGAGGAAGTCTGTCTTCCCTCATATAAGGAATAAATTTGTTTCCATTTGGATCTTTTTTAATTGACATTTACTTTCCTCCAATCTCTTCAATTTTTGATAAAATTTCATCAGGAGCAGGTAATAATCCTCCAATAACACCTAAAAGATGAGTATTAACACTATCTGCAATTACTCTTTCCACTTCATAATACATTTGACCTAAATTCATTTCAACAACTAAAACATCACTTGCATTTTTAGTTAATTGTTTTATTTGTTCATCTGGGAAAGGCCATGGAGTATCAATTTTAATATAACCTACTTTTTTACCGTTAGCTCTAGCTTCTTTAGTAGCTGTTATAACTGACCTAACTGGAGCACCATAAGACACAATAACAATATCTGCATCCTCACAATTTTCGCTTTGAACAGAGCAGATTTTATCCTTATTTTTTAATACTTTATCACATAAACGTTTAACAAGAGTTTGATGTGTTTCTGGAGAGTTAGTATCCGGATAACCTCTCTCATCATGAGTTAAACCTGTTATGTGAATATTAAAACCAGCACCAAAAGCAGGCATTGGATTAACATCATCTCCATTTTTAAATGGTAAAAAGTCATCTTTATTTTCAGGCATTTGTCTTGGAATAACTTCAATATCATCTTCAACAATGATTTTTTCCCTCATATGTCCAATAACTTCATCAGCTAAAACAAAAACTGGAGTTCTGTACTGCTCAGCTAAATTAAAAGCTTTTATAGTAAAATCAAAGAATTCCTGAACACTGGAAGGGGATAAAGCTATTGGTTCATAATCTCCGTGAGATCCCCAACGAGCCTGCATCATATCAGCTTGAGCAGCCATTGTTGGCTGACCAGTAGATGGAGAACCTCTTTGAACATTAACAATGACAATAGGAGTCTCTGAAATAAATGCATAACCAATATTTTCCTGCATTAAAGAGATACCTGGTCCGGAAGTAGCAGTCATTGATTTAGAACCTCCCCATGAACCTCCAATAATAGCACCTGCTGATGCAATTTCATCTTCCATTTGAACAAAAGCTCCCCCGACTTTTGGTAATTCACGAGCTAAAGATTCAGCTACTTCAGTAGATGGAGTAATAGGATAACCTGCAAAAAATCTGCAACCTGCCTTTAGAGCACCTTTTGCACATGCTTCATTTCCTTGAATAAAAAATTCTTCTGACATGATATTCCTCCTATTTATCCTCTAAATCGTTTATTGTGATAGCCTGGTCAGGACATGCTATTTCACATTTACCACATTTGTCACACCTATCTCCAAAATTAACATACGGCAATTGTACGCCTCTTTTATTAGGTTCAGAAGATATTGCGTAAACATTTTGCGGACACATATATAAACAAAGGTGACAACCTTTGCATAAATTTTCGTCAATAATAATCATTCACAATCTCCTAAAAAATTAAATAGATTGTGTAATATATATGTTTTATTACATTTAAAAAGTTTATTAAAAATAGAAAAAAGAAGCATGAAATAAATCATGCTTCAATATCAACAGGTTTTTCGGTTAGTTCTTCAACCTTTTTATCGGATTTTTCTTCGTCAATATCAATAACTAAATACATTTCTTCAAAAGCACCAGGGTCTTTTTCAACACATTCATTGATTTTAGCCTGGATTGTGCCAATATCTTCAGTATCAATTAAATCAACAAGTTCTAACTGTTGTTGATATCTTTCAACACCTTCTAAAGGAACATTTTCAACAAAAGGAATTGCTCCAGTTGCTCCGATAATTTTCTTTTTATCCGGATCTGCACCATTTTCATGTAGAGCTTTGAAAGATTGACCAGTAATGTGTCCCTGTACTTCAGCACCTGCTAAAATTAAGAAACGGATATTAGGATTAGATATAATGTTTGCAACAACTTTTTCTACACCTAAATTTTCTGTTTTACATGGACCTGCAATAGCAGCACCGGATAAATCACTTTCAATATGGGAAGCTAAAGTGGTTACTGCAACAGGACTTTCAGGGTCTCCTACAATATAATCCCCACTAATAACAGGCCAGTTATCAGCAGGAGCTTTTTTATCTGCCATATTTATTCCTCCAAAAATAAATTTAAAGAGAATTACAAATCCTCTTTAATTTAGCATGTAGGATAAAGTCATATATAAAAATTTTGTAACTAAATATGGGTAAAAAAGGTAAAAAAATTAATAATTAAATTAAAACAAAATAAGATTATGAAAAAAATAGCTACACCAATAAGTAATGAAGAAATAAATAAACTCCAGGTTGGAGATAAAATATCCTTATCCGGAATAATGTATACTGGAAGAGATGCAGCACTTCCGCAGCTAGTTGATTTAATAAAAAAAGGAAAATCACCAATTGATACTCGTGGAATAGCTATAATGCACACTGCAGTTAGTGATGCAGGAATAGCTCCAACAACAAGCAATAAAGAAGAAATAGAATCCACAATACCTTTTTTAAGCAAAAATGGTGTTAAAATCCATATTGGTAAAGGAATGTTAAGTGATGACACTAAAAAAGCTTTAAACAAATATAATTCTATTTTTGTAATAACTCCACCAGTAGCTGCACTACTTACAAATAATGTTTTAGAAAAAGAGTGTGTTGCATTTGAAAATGAAGGTATTGAAGCTTTATATAAATTAAAAGTAGAAAATATTCCAGGAATAGTAGCTATTGCTCACAGAAAAAGTATTTAGAAGAAGAATTATTCTTCTGCTTCTTCTTCGTCATCTTCTTCTTGTTTTTTCTCAAAGGAATCAACAAAGTTGACTTTTTCAAAGTCCATGTTTTCCCAGATGTCTTTAGCTATTTTGAATCTAGCGAAAGTTACATCCATGTATGATTTTTGATCAAATTTAGTAATTTCATCTAAAGTTATGTTTACAACGTCTCCGTCAATGTCAATTACAGTTTTATCGATGTCCATATTAGGAGCTGCATAGTGTAACTCAATCATACTTTTAATTTTATCTTCATCATTATCAATAATTTCAGTAACATCAACATCAAAAGTTAAATCTTTACCTGCTAATTCATGGTTGAAATCTACTTTTACTCTTCCACCGTTTACAGTTAAGATTTTACCGGTGTTTCCTTCAGAAGTAATTTTCATACCAGGTACAGGAGTCATACCTTGTCTTTTGAATTCTTTCATTGGGATTAATTGGATTAATTGTTTGTTTCTAGGTCCAAATGCATTTTCACTATCAATTTCAATAGTTTTAGAATCACCAGCTTCTAATCCTACAATAGCTTCTTCAATAGCTGGTAATAAATGATTTCCACCTACAATAATAGGAATAGGTTTGTATTCTTTATTTTCATCAAATAAACCTGCTTCTTTAGCTACATCTTCAAAAGTAGTATCAAATATTTCATCATTTTCTTGAATTTTACCAGTGAAATTTAATCTTACAAAATCTCCGTTATTAATAGCCATAATTAACGCTCCTAAATAAATTTTAATATGTAAACTATGTTAACATTATAACATTTATTAAGTTTATAAATAATGCTTTATTAATGTTTTCATGAAATTAGTTAACAAATGGTCTCATAGAACCTATTAATACATTTAAAATTAAAAACTATAAATCATGCAAAGAAAAGGAGCTGTCAATTTACCACTTCATGGAGGTCATCCACCAAAATGGCTATTTTCAAGGATGGTTAAACTTTCAGAAGCAATTACAGAAGTTATTCTTGATGAATATGGACCCCATGAGTTTTTAAATAGAATATCAAACCCATACTGGTTTCAGTCATTTTCCTGTGTTTTAGGATTTGACTGGCACTCATCAGGAACAACCACAACAACTCTTGGAGCTCTAAAACAGTCTATCAAACCTGAAGAACATGGATTATATCTTAGTGGTGGTAAAGGAGCTAAATCCCGTAAAACACCTGAAGGAATACAAAGAGCAGGAGATTTATTTAATTTAAAAACAAAAAGCATTGAAGATATGGTAAATGCATCCAAATTATCTGCTAAAGTGGATAACTCCTGTATTCAGGATGGCTATACTCTATACCAGCACAATTTCTTTATTACAGAAAAAGGAGATTGGGCTGTTGTTCAACAGGGTCTAAACACTAAAAACAAATATGCCAGACGTTATCACTGGATGAGTGATACTGCAATTGATTTTTTAGAAGATCCCCACAGTGCAATATCATGTGATGTTAAAAATCCGGAATCTCTAAATATGGCTGATAAAAAAAGCAAAAAAGCTCAAAAAATTAGTGTTGATTTAATTAATGATAATCCTGACCATTTACGTAGCTATTTTAAAAGAAAAGACAATCAGATGTTATTAACTGATTTTACAATGCCTAATCACCACCCGGTTTTAGATATGGATATTTCAGATAAAGAATTTGAAGTTCTTAAAAATGCATGGGAAATACAGCCTGAAAACTACGAAGAATTAGTTTTACTTAAAGGAATTGGTCCTAAAAAAATAAGAGCACTGGCTTTAATTTCTGATTTGGTATTTGGAGAAAAAGCAAGCTGGGAAGATCCTGTAAAATATAGCTTTACCCATGGAGGAAAAGACGGATTTCCATACCCTGTTGATAAAGAAGTTTATGATAATTCAATAAATACAATGAGAGAAGCTATTGACCAGGCCAGATTAAAAAAAGATGAAAAAATGAAAGCCATAAAAAGATTAGATGACTTTATTAGCTAATATTACCTGTTTTCATCATGAATATTAACATTTTTACCATGGGCTGTCGGAATAACTTCAAATACAGGATTTTCAAATTCCAATTCAAATTCCTTACCATCCATCAGCAAATGTTGGAAAACACCGAGAGATGAAACTTCAGAATGTGGCTGGGTAGTTACTGAAACATTCCAGTCTGCACTTTTATATACTTTTCCCGGAACTTTAGCTCCTCCAACAACAATTAAAATATCCGCACCAGAGTCTCTGATTTTTCCAACAACTTCATGAGCCTGAGAACCATACATTGTTAGGTGAACTACTTTTCCACCATTATTTTTCCATTTGTTAATAACCCCCATGTAATTTTTAGCATATTCTATTTCAAAATTTCCGCCCCACCTATCAGCTGTGTCTCTAACATTTTCCATAAGTTTGTGGTCTTCTTCACCACTTAAATAGATTTTGCTAGCTCCAAAAGCTCTAGATGTTAAACATACATGAGTTGTTATACGTGTGTCTCTTCCAATTCTATGGTCTAATCTTAAAACATTTACGTCCATCTTATCACATCATAAAAAGAACAAGGCTATTGCCATGAATAATAGTGCAATTAATCTTCCAACTTCATTAGATGTTCCTAAAACATCCCCATTAGCTATAATAAAGTTATTTTTAGCTATAAGGGCAATTATAGCTCCTGCAACAATAGCTCCAACCAAACCTATAACTCCAACAATACCGCCAATTAAGTAAGCTACAATAGCTACAATAACTGTTGAAAATGCATAATTAAGTAAATTAGTTGAATAAATAAAATAACATCCAATACCAGAATCTAAAGGATTTGAAAGTAATGCAGTAGTTAAAAGTGAAGATTTAGCTACCATTTCACAAATAATTATTCCAGCTATAAATTTATAGTCTAAAATATTGTAAAAACCTGCAACTGTTAAAATAGCTACAAGAAATAGTGATGCAACCCCTCCTGCACCTACTGATGAATCTTTCATTACACTTATTTTTGTTTGGGGGTCTCCATGAACCATAACACCATCTGCCATGTCCATTACACCATCTAAATGATTATATCCAGTTATTATCATTAAAAATGCATAAACTAGTGCTGCTGTAAAAAATGTATTTAAATGAAATATATTTGCGCAAATTATACCACAAACAGCTGCTAAAACACCAACAAATAAATGGACAAAAGGCCAGCACCAGACTAACCTTGTCATGTATTGTATTGAGGTATACTGTTTAACTGGAATAATAGTTGAAAAAGATAAAAGTCCTAAAAGAGATTTAATAGGTGAAAATCTCCCATCATCATTGTTCTCCATATTTATTTACTCCTCAAAAATTTTTGACATACATCCGGCAATTAAACCTGCGAAAATGTCATCTACCATAGGTCCTAAACCGCCAATAATTCCAGGTTTTGCCTCATCATAGCGTTTAAAGTTAAATGTTGCTTTAGTTCCTGCAATTTGATTAGAAATAGCTAATCCTAATACCTCATCAGTGTAGAGATATGCTGGATCATCACTAACATCGACTT
>CAVDAS010000061.1:0-11757 GCA_963606955.1 Bacteroidaceae bacterium | reverse complement strand
GAGGAGCATGATATATTTTTATTTTATTAAATGAACATAAACATGTATTTGATGCATTCGAAAATTTCCACAAATTGGAATTTTATGCTAAACCATCAAGAGGATTAGCAACTTATAATGATAATAAATTTTTAAGAATGTGGTATGAAGTTTCTATTGATAACATTGGTTTTGGAATAAAGAATATTAAAGAATCCATTTTATCCGAAAAAAGATGGTTTCCGTACAATAAAGGTGGAAAATATCGTAAATGGTATGGAAATAATGAATATGTGGTTGATTATTATAATGATGGAGTCAATATTAAAAATACTAGAAAAGGAGCGCATAGTAATAATAAATATTATTTTAAAAAAGGTTTAACATGGTCTAGAATTTCTAGTAGTCATTTTGGTGTTAGATTTCACCATGAAGGTTTTATTTGGGGAGATGCGGGTCCTTCATTATATATTCTTAGTGATGATGAAATATACTATATTTTAGGTGTTTTACTATCTAAAATAACATTTTTGATTCTTCGAATTCTAAATCCTACATTAACTTTTCAGGTTGGTGATTTAGAACAAATCCCTCTTTATATTAATAATCAATATAAAAATCAAATCAAGATTTATGTTCGTGAAAATTTAAATATTTTAGTAACAATATATTAAGTTTAAGTAGGTAAAAATATGAATCTTAGCGAAATTGAAAATAAAATTAATGAAATTTTCTCAAATTCGATTCACAGACAAATTATTTTTTGGTATGATGAAAATAAAGAATTTGAAGAAGATATATCTAATGTCAAGTTAGATAACGCAGAATTGCATTTTTTAACAGAAAATAACTGGATTTATACTAAATATTATATTGAATATGAAAATAAAGATAAAAACTTTTTAATTTATGCTCCATTTTCACAACCTGATGATAAAGATAATTATCTTGCAGATATGGTGCATTATGCAGTTCAGTTTACTGCAGATAAAATTTCATTAATTTGTAATGAGCTTAATATTCCATCTAAATGTAAATCCATTATTGAAAAGTTTTCTAAATTTTGGAATTCAAAGGCTAGAGTTGAATCATTTAAAAGATTATCTATTGCTGAATTAAATGAAACAAATATTATTTTAGGTATTTTAGCTGTTTTATCAAAGCAAAAAACTATTCAATTTGATTATATTCTTAGATCAGTAATTATAGCTGAATTAGATGATAAAAATAATTTAATTGAGGACTTTTCTAAATATAATATTTTAAATGAATTTTGGAATTTAGTAGCTAAAAAATTCAAATATGTGCGAGAAAAACCTCGTGTTGATGAATTAATTGGATTTTTACTTCTTAATTACACTGCAAGATTATTTGAAGGAAATACTCCAAAGCCTTGGGATAAATATTTAGTAGATGATAAAAACAATGCACATATTTTCATTGATGAATTTATGAATAATAGTAAGTTTATTGATAAATATGATGAAATAGCTAAGATTTATGAAACTAAGCTTAAAATTAACAATTTCAAAAGTAATTACATAGATTCATATTTAAAAGCAGATAGCTTTGAGACTTTTGATAAAAATATAATTTTACATTATATTGATTTACTTTACAATAATAAGGAGGATTTAGGTTCTGATTTTAAAGAACTTTTGGATTATAGAAGAAAAACTCATTTTTATTCTAAATATGAAAACCAATACCTACTTTTAAAATATGCTAATTTATTTATTAGCTTAATCAACGAATTTGAAAGAGAGAATCTTCCATATAATGCTAATGAAATTATTGATGTTTTTGCAAAAAAATGGTCTTATATTGATGGATATTATAGGAAATTCTATTATCATTATGATGAAATTGAAGATACTGAAAAAATTGAAGGATTGCGTCAATTAATCGAAAATATGTATGTTAATAGTTTTTTAGCTAAAATTAATTCAAAATTTACAACTAAATTAGCTGAAACTGGAATTAACAATCTAAATGTTCCAAAGCAATGGAGATTTTATAAGGATAATATTTTATCATCAGTTAAAAAACATAAAACTGCAGTTATAATATCTGATGGTTTTAGATATGGTTGTGCAGTAGAATTACTTTCAGAACTTGAAAAAGACCCAAAAAGAACACCTAATCTTACTCCAATGATTTCTACTGTTCCATCATATACTGCATTAGGTATGGCTTCTTTACTTCCTAATAAAGAGATTAGTTATGATGATGCCGAAGTGTTAGTTGATGGTAAAAAATGTGCTTATACACATGAAAGAGATTCTATTTTAAAGGAATATAATAAAAATTCTTTAGCAATTCAATATGAAGAGATTATTAAATTAAAAAGTTCTGAGTTAAGAGAAATGCTTGCAGGAGTTAATTTAATTTATATTTATCACAATAAAATAGATTCTATTGGTGATAAAGCTTCTTCTCAACATCAAGTATTTAAAGCAGCTGATGAGACAATTGAGGATATTTTAAAATTAATTAAGAAATTAAGAGATAGTGGAAGTTTTTCTACATTTTATATAACTGCTGATCATGGTTTTATATATAAAAGAGATGAGCTTAATGAAAGTAGTAAGGTTAATTTAAATGGAATTAATCTTCCTAAAAATAAACGTTATATTATGTCTGGAAATGATTCATTAGATATTGAAGGTGCTATTAATTTATCAATGGATTATTTAAACATACCTAATATGCATGTGAGCGTACCAATTGGTGCTGATTTATTTAAAGCTCCTGGAAATGGTCTAAATTATGTTCATGGTGGTGCTAGTTTAGAAGAATGTATTGTTCCATTATTGCATGTTAAAGCAGATAAAGGTGCTAAAAATCAACATAAAGTTGAATTACAATTAGTATCAACTAATAATAGGATTACAAATCACGAATTCATGTTAACATTTTTCCAAAAAGAAAACATTTCTCAAGATGTTTTACCACTAGAAGCAAGTATTTCATTTGTTGATGAGTATGATGAGAGAATTTCAAATGAAGTTATTATCTTTGCTAATAAAGACAGTGATTCTGCTGAGGATAGGGAGTTTAAAGAAAGATTTACACTCAAAAGAATTGATTATGATAAATCTAAGGATTATTATTTAATAATTAATGATAAAGATGAGGAAATTGTTAGAGAAAAATTTGTTATAGATATTGCATTTCAAGATGGCTTTGACTTTTTTTAAGGGATGGGAAAAATGGACGAAGGTTATGATTTAAATGATAAATTAAAGCATTATTTTAATGGTAAAATTGTTAGAAAAGATTTAACTAAAAAAATTAAAGAAGGAGCTAATGTTCCTGTTTATGTTTTAGAATATTTACTTGGAAAATATTGTTCTCAAGATGAAGATTTAGTTAATCAAGGTGTTCAAAATGTTAAAAAAATCTTAGCAGATAACTTTGTAAGACCCGATGAAGCTGAAAAAGTTAAATCAAAAATTAAAGAGTTAGGTACTTATTCCATTATTGATATTGTTTCTGTAAACCTTAATTATAAAAAAGATATATATGAAGCTTCATTTTCTAATTTAGGTCTTGAAGGCATTCCTATTGATCCAGAATATCCTCATCAATTTGAACGTTTATTAGGTGGAAATCTTTGGTGTATGGTTAGTTTAGAATATAATTATGATGAAGGAAATCCCTACAGAAATCCATTTAGTATTTTAAATTTACAACCAATTCAACTTCCTTATTTGGATTTAGATGAAATATTAATAAACAGGAAAAATTTCACTAAAGAAGAATGGATTGATGTTATTCTTAAATCTTGTGGAATGGAACCATCCCAGTTTGATGAAAGGGTTAAATGGTTGTTATTAGCTAGATTAGTTCCACTTGTTGAAAATAATTTTAATTTTTGTGAATTAGGTCCAAGAAGCACAGGTAAATCACATATTTATAAGGAAATTTCTCCAAATAGTATTTTAGTATCTGGTGGTCAAACAACTGTAGCTAATTTATTTTATAATATGAATACTAAACAAATTGGTTTAGTTGGATTATGGGATTGTGTTGCTTTTGATGAAGTCGCAGGAATTAAATTTAAAGATAATGATGGTGTTACTATAATGAAAGATTATATGGCATCAGGATCTTTTTCTCGTGGAAAAGAAGAAAAAAATGCTAATGCATCAATGGTTTTTGTTGGAAATATTAACCAAAGTGTAGAATCTTTAATTAAAACATCCACATTATTTGATCCATTTCCTCATGCTATGGGTACAGATTCAGCATTTTTTGATAGAATGCACTGTTATAATCCAGGTTGGGAAATACCAAAATATAGACCTGAATTTTTTACAAATGATTTTGGATTTATAACTGATTTTCTTGCTGAATTTTTAAGAGAAATGAGAAAACGCACTTATACTGATGCATTTCAGGATTATTTTAAATTAGGGTCTGATTTAAATCAAAGAGATACAATTGCTGTTAAAAAAATGGTTTCTGGATTAGTTAAAATTGTCTATCCTGATGGAAATTATGATAAAGAAGATATTAGGGAAATCTTGGAATTAGCTTTAGAATCACGTAGAAGAGTTAAAGAACAATTAAAAAAAATTGGTGGAATGGAATTTTATGATGTAAACTTTTCTTATATTGATTTAGATGAAGAAAAAGAGGAATACATTACTGTAAATGAACAAGTAGGAAGTAAATTAATTCCAGAAGGTTTAATTAAACCAGGTCATTTGTATACTGTTGGTCAATCTTTAAATGGCAAATTAGGTATTTATAAACTTGAAACTGAAGTTATGTCAGGTACTGGAAAATTTTCAGTTAGTGGAGTAGGTTCTAAAAAAGAAGTAAAAGAATCTGTTGATATTGCTTATAAATATTTCAAGTCAAATTCAAAAAATATTAATGGACAAATTAACTATGCTGATAAAGATTATTCAATTCAGGTTAAAGATTTACATGGTGTGGGTCTTACAGATCAATTTACATTATCAACTTTTATAGCATTATGTAGTTCTTCTTTAAGTAAACAAATTTTATCAAGTACATGTATACTTGGAAACTTTTCTTTAGGTGGAACGATAGAAAAAGTGCCTAATTTAGCTGATTGTTTACAATTATGTTTAGATAGTGGTGCTAAAAAAGTCTTATTGCCTATGAATTCTTCTGTTGATTTTGCAAATGTTCCAAGTGAATTATTATCTAAATTTACAATAATATTTTATAATTCTCCTGAAGAAGCTGTTAAAAAAGCTTTAGGTTTCGAATAATTTAAAGAGGTTAAAAAATGTCAACAATAACTAAATGTTTAAATGAGTGGAATGCAACTGTTGAAGCGTTAGGTCAGGCTAAACAAACAATTTTAATTAGAAAATACAACACTAATTTAAAAGAGTTTTTATTATACCCTACAACTAGCTATGCACTAAAAGACAACTATTTAGATAGTTTTACAAACAAAGACTTTGCTAAAGCTAATGCGCTACCTAAAAAGGAAGACACTAAAACTGAAGTTAAATATTATGCTAAAGTTGAAAAAGTCATAGAAAAACCTTCAACTAGGATTGGTGCTTTTAATGATTTCCATATTTGGACAAGAAATCATGTTAAGTCATATTTAGGCAGTAATAAAGCATATATTTGGGTTTTAAGAGTTTATAAATTAGAAAATCCTAAATTCCTTAAAAGAACTAATGGTATGCTATATGCTAATGTTGAAAAAGAAGTTTGCCTAAACAATATCAAACCAGTTTTAAGTGATGAAGAATTTAATAAAGTAATTATATCTATTGAAAGGTGATTTTTAATGACATCAAAAAGATTAACAAAAGCATATGAATTATTTGAAAATAATAAACCTAGAAAAGCTCTTAAAGCATGTAATAAAGTTTTAATTTCACAGCCTGATAATTGTGAAGCTTTAGTTATAAAAGGTAGTTGTTTAATGGCTTTATTTGAATTTGAAAAAGCTTTAAGATGTTTTGATGATGCACTAGCTATTGATCATACTTTAGTTGATGTGTTGTTTAATAAATCTGAAATATTTATACAGATGTTTGAATTTGAGGAAGCTTATAATTGTGGAGTTGATATTTTAAAAATAGATCCCACTATTGCAGATGCATGGTTTTTAAAAGGTAGGAGTAATTATTTAATGTTGCTTCTAGATGATGCTTCTGCGTGTCTTGATGAATGTTTAAAACTTGATTCAAATCATTATAAAGCTCTAGGTTATAAAGGTCTTATTTTAAATGATAAGGATGAATTTGATGAGGGGAGAGCTTATCTTGAAAAAGCTTTTTCTATTAAACCTGATGATGAGGATATATTAATGGGTTTAGCTATGAATCATCATAGGTCAAAAAATCATGAAAAAGCTTTAGAATATGCTAATAAACTATTTGCTGTAGCTCCAAGGCATTATTCTGCATTTTATGTAAGTATATTTTCTTTATTGGGTCTTGAAAGATTAGATGAATGTATTGAAATGTTAGGAAAAGCTTTAAAATATTTCCCTGAAGATGAGTGTTTTTTAGAGTTGTTGGATGTTTTATTATCTCAAATAAATGAATACATATAATCCTAATAGAAACAATTATATACTATCTTACACACATTATTATATATGTCTGAAAAAAAACTAGCTAAAGCTTTTATGTTACTAGTTGAAGATAAACCTAAAAAAGCAATTAAAATTTGTGATAAACTTTTATCTAAAACACCTGATTATGCTTATGCATTAGCTCTTAAAGGAGATTGTTTAAATGCTCTAGAACAATATGAAGAAGCTTTAATATATTATAATAAAGCACTAGCTATTAACCCAGATTTATTAAATGTTTGGGTGCGTAAAGTTGAATTATTATTTGATTTAAATAAATTCGATGAAGCTTACAAATGCATAGAATTTGTTTTAGACCAAAATCAGGATTTTCCTATGGGTTGGCTTGCTAAAGGCAGATGTTTAGATTTTATGGGTAAATCCGAAGAGGGCTTAAAATGCTTGGATATTGGTCTACATTTAGATCCAAATGCATTTCCAGGTTGGGTTGCTAAAGGATTTATTTTAGTTAATTTAGATAGGTGTGATGAAGCTATTGAATGTTTTGATACGGCTTTATCTATCAATCCAGATTCAATAGAGGCATTATCTTCTTTAGCTTTATTATATTCTCATGATGATAATAAAAAAGCACTTGAATACTCTGATAAAACATTTAAATTAGATTCAACTAATGAAGTTGCTTTTTTAGTTAAATCACATATATATGTAGATGAAGGTAAGCTTGATGAGGCATTAAATATTGTTAACAAAGCATTGAAATATTATCCTGATAATAGGGAGTTTATATATCTTAAAAATGAACTCAATAGGTGATTTTATGGGAAAGCGAAGAAAGCCAGGTAATCACAATCCTAAAAAACAATTAAGAAAACAGGGAACAGCTTATTTCAATCGTGAAAAGGAGATTAATCGTTTATTAAATAAATTTACAAGTGCAGTGTATAATCCTAACTTTAATTTGCAAAATATTAAAGCATACAAGCAAATGAATGAAATTAGAATGAAATTAAAGAAATTATTTGATCAGCAAGGTGATATGGTCTGGAATAAAGGTGCTAAGAGACGTAGAATCTATGATGAGCAATTATCAAAATTCAAGGTTGTTTATACTAAATGGAAAAATGAAACTTATCTTATTTATTTAAATCTTCATTTTGATGTTCCGGAGCATTTAAATCCAATTTTAAATACAAAGAGGTTGTAAAAATGAATTCAATTCAAAAAGCATTTATATTAAACTGTTGTGAAAATTGTGGTCAGACATTAGATTTTGACCGAGATGAATATTGTCCGTATTGTGGTTTTCCTAACTTCAATTATCGTCCGCCAAGAAACGTTAATCGTAGGAATCAAAGATAAATTCAACTCAAAGAGCATTTATATTAAACGGTTGTGAAAACTGTGGTCAGACATTAGACTTCGATAGGGATAAAACCTGTCCCTATTGCGGTTTTCCCAATTATAACTATCGCCAACCTAAAAAGGTTTATCATAAAACCAAAGCAGAGAAAAAACGGGAAGAGAAAGAATGGAATATGTGTTGTATTCTAATGCTTGTTATCTTTGCAATCATGTGTATTTTAGGTAAACTTTTACATGTGAAATAAATTAAACTCTTTTTTAAAACATTTTAGTAACATTTATATATCAATTCTAACATAATAATATTTAGTTGTGTTTATCTTGTTTAAAAGATATATCAACTAGGTGAAAATTATGAAAAATTTTGAATTTTTAAAAGATTTTGATACAGACAGCTACACTTTACTTAGCAGATTTGAGAGTGAAATTATAGAAAACCCCCAAACAATTGAATCATATGTTACACCTTTTTTAGAAAAGGTAGTAAACAATGTATCTTTAAACAACAACATCCTTACAGATGATCCATATGTTGGATTTTCTAGAAGAGTTGATAAATTATATCAATTAAACATCATTGACTATAATTTTAAATGCATGTTACTTGAAGCATATCAGCTAAGAAGTAAGCTGACACATAAGTCTGTTGAAGATTTTCTAAAATCGGATAATACCGCAGCTTTCCAGCTTCACAGAAAGATCTTTGATATTGCATGGAAATACTATGAAATATCAAATGAAGACAACTATAACTACCATGGAAAACCTGAATATGTTCCAATCTATATTTTAAACTCTAAAACAACAAAACAAACACCAAAACCATCAGAAATAAGAAAATTCAACCACTGCATTATCTGCGGTAAAACTAATGATTCCAAAAACTCTAATTTTTGCAAAAGCTGCAATAATGAATTGGAATATCAAAATGAAATTATTAACTTAAAAAACAATTTGGATATCAGTCATTTTACAAAAGAGGAAGTTAACGAGATACATTCCAGCAGTTATACAAATCAGTTATTAATAGAGCTTATGAATAAAAATCTTATTGGAAAAACAAACAGATACTACCAGCTAAATGAAGAAGAATACGAAAAGCTAATTAAATACACTTCTGACTGTTATGATATGGAAAAAACTTTAATGGAGTTTTTAGATGATAAATATACAGTTAAACAAATTAAACAGACTTCTTATTATAAATGTGGTCAGAAAAGCATTAAACCATTTGTAGAATTCTACAAAATTGTTGAAAATCAGATTTTTAAAGAATTCCTCAATCAGATTAACTTAAAAATACCAGTTGATGAAGTATTTAAAAACACCGAAGTTGGCCAAAACAAAGTAAATGACTGGTTTAATAAAAACAAAGAGGAATTTATAAATCAAAACCATAACCAAGAATTTATAACCTATAATAAACTTTTAATGGATCAATACCTAACTTTAAAAAGAAAAGAATATTCAACAGATGAAATTAAAGCTAAATTACAAATTACTGATGATGTTATTGATTTCTGGTGTGAATCATTTAATATGGAGTCAGGTATTTTTAAAAACAGGCTCCAGGAAATTAAAATGAATATTTTCTTAAATAACCTGAAAAATGGTAAATCAAAAGAAGATGCATTAAAAATAGCTGAAATAAAAGATTTCACAGAACTTCTCAAAAACAAAGATTTCAAAAAGGAATATGAAAAAGAATACTATGAAAATCGTGTTAACTTACTTTTAAAATCTCTAAAAACAATGAGTTTTGATAAAGCCTTAAAAAGAGCTAATATCAGCCAAAATGACTATGATAAATGGTACTCTAAAGGTAAAAAACAGTGTTTACTTAAAAAAGATGATGATAAATTCTGTCTAAACTTCTATATTAACACAACACGCACATTAATGGATAAATATCTAAAAGCAAGATGTGACGGTTATTCAAAACAAGATGCAGCTAAAAAAATAAATGTGGAGTTGCAGGAAATCCAAAGATGGTGCAAGTGGAATGAAAGTGGATTATTTATAGATTTCAGACAAAACAGCAAAAAAGTCACCTCAAAACTAATAATAAAAGCAATTAAAGATGCTAACTCAAAAGATCAAATAGCTAAACTCACTGATATCAGAATAAATGAATTAAATAAAATCATAAAAGAAGATAAAGAAGTATGTGAAGAATACGAATCAGTTTATCTTCCAAAACATTTGAATATCTTTTTAGCTGAAATTAAAAACAAAACCCTGCAAAAAGCACTTAATAGTGCAGGAATTGAAAAAACAGAGTTGGATAATGCCTACAATTTAGGTAAAAATAATGATGAAAGATTTGAAGAATTCTATAATAGCTATTTAAACTTTAAAATAGATTATTACATCAGCCAAATTTTAAAAGGAAAATCAGCTAAAATTGCATTTAAAAATTCCAATCTAGCTGCTGATGAGCTTAATGATAATTTGGAAGAAATTACCGAAGAAATTACCAAAAAACAGATGAGTGTAGTTATTGGTGAAATTACAAGAAATAAAACCACTAAACAGGCAGCCAAAAAAGCCAATATTAAAATAAATACTGTTTACAGCTGGT
The DNA here is from genome assembly GCA_963606955.1 of Bacteroidaceae bacterium. Classification (GTDB taxonomy): domain Archaea; phylum Methanobacteriota; class Methanobacteria; order Methanobacteriales; family Methanobacteriaceae; genus Methanocatella. The sequence goes on along the minus strand of CAVDAS010000061.1, from coordinate 1,291 downwards.
ATGCAGAAGGTAGAAAAGGCAGTGAAGAATTTGAAGAATTTGCAAATGATTATCATGAATACTATGTTGAACCGGGCTGTGAGGTTTTCCAGAATTTCTTAGATAAAGGAAAAACACCAAAACAAATCTTAAAAATCATGAAAGGGGATATAACAAAAGAAGATTATGAATTCTGGAGTAAAAACAATTTAATAAACAAGAAAAATATTGAAGCTAAACTCTACACAGAAGATGAAATTAAAGAAAAAATAGAAACTGGCGGTTTTAGACAAAAACAGGACAAACCGCTTTCCAGTTTAAGTATTATGAATTGTTAAGAGGTGTTAAATTATGGAATTTTGCCCAGATTGTGGATCAATGTTACTTCCAACTGGTGATAACTGTTTAAAATGCAGTTGCAGATATGCTAAAAAATTAAATAATGCAGATTATGAAGTTAAAGAAAAATTAGCTAAAAAATCAGAAAATATAGTAGTTAATGAAGAGTTTGAAAGTCTTGATTTATTATATTCAAAAGATGCTCATTTAAAGTCTTATGACTGGGCACGCAGAGATTGGGGTTAAGTATTAAATTTTAATGTGTTTTTCAAATCAGTAGATATTGGGAGCACATTAATCTAAATTTGTTATTAATGATTCTCCTTTTTCAACTATTTCTTCAGGATTTTTTGAAAAATATTTATAATTTTCTAAATCAATTAACATTTCATAATTCTTTGTTTGTTGATATAATCTTTCTAATTCTTTTTTAGACCCATATTTTTGATTTAATTCTTTAATTAAATCTGCACCAGACATGTTTTTTATTAATGTTATAATCATTTTATCAGTTCCTCTTTTTAAAATTAACTTCTTTGTTAATTCTATATGTAATTTAACAATATTTAACACTTCTTTCATTGAATTTGTTTTTATTTCTTCACGATTTTGGTGTATATGTGAGTAACCGTGTTCATAATTGTCAATTAATGTATTATCTGCCATTATAAAAACAGCCCATCCAGTTTGACTTTTGAAAAATTACTTGTTTATCATTAGCTAAAAATTATATAATCAGTAATAGTTCTATATGAAAATTGTATAAATTACTTTTTCTAAAACTATTAAACAATAAGTGGAGTGATTTTTCATGAAAGTAGATGAAATAATTAAGCGCAAAAGAAATCCTAAAATAGCTAAACCTACTTCTAAAAATGATGATGTTCTCCCAGTGAATGAATTAGCTAATGATGTGTTTAATTTAAAGCATGAAAATGCAATAGCTAAGCTTAAAAAGACTAAATTTACAAAA